>NZ_VFQC01000001.1:2577727-2900283 GCF_006717075.1 Haloactinospora alba | reverse complement strand
GTTCGCCCCCAGCTACCGACAGGTGGAGGAGCAGCCCTCTCCTCCGGCACATGCTCAACCGTTGACACCGCAACAGGCAGTGGCGGTGTGCGCTGAGGAATCCCAGCGTTACGGGGCCCGAATGGATACCCCCATCGGGTCCTACACCATCGAGGAGTTGGAGGCCGCACTGCACAGTGTGGCCGGTTCCTATCCCCACACTCCTGTGCTGCCGACACTGATGCGGGCCAAGGAACTGCGTCTGCGGGCATGGACGCTGCGGGAACAGTGCCAGCGTCCCATACAGATTCATGACCTCCACCGCATCGCGGGCTGGTTGTCAGTGGTGATGGCGAACGCGAGCTTCGACCTGGGCGGGATGACCGCAGCGCAGACGCATCTCCGGGTGGCCGATCTGCATGCCGAGCTGGTGGGGGATGTGACCCTGTGCGCTTGGTCGAGGAGCCTGCACGCCCTTATCGCTTACTGGGACGGCCGCCCCCATGATGCGGCGGAGCACGCCGAGTTCGCGTGTGGCTTCCTCGGTGCGGAGGGGACAACACTGGTGCGCGCCCACGGTATTCGTGCTCGTGCGTTGGCGCAGTTGGGCAAGGTGGATGAACTCGATGCCGCACTGCACCGGGCCGAAGAGTTGCGTGCAGAAGAACGCGACGATGAGTTCCCCGGCATTCTGTCGTTTCCCCCAGCGAAGTCATTGTTCTGGGCCGCCTCCGCACACATCGGCTCGGGGCTGAGGCAACGTGCTGGCCGAGCGGAGTCCGCGGCTCTCAGCGCGTTGGAACTCTACGAAGCCGCTCCGGGCGAGCACCGTCGAACCGGAGAGATGAGCCTGACCCGCCTCGACCTGGCCACCGCCCGGATCCTGCAGGGCGAGCACGAGGGGATCGCTACGGACGTGGGTCCGGTCTTGTCTTCTGCGCAGCACAGGCACATCGAGGCCGTCGTGCGTCGGATACTGCAGTTGACCGCGATCCTGGATCAGCCTGCCTGCCGTTCTGTTCCGTCGCTGCGGGGAATCCGCGACGAACTGTATGACTATGTTCGCGATTCCCGACAACGCCTTCCCTTGGACGGAGGTACGTGAATGACAAGGACGATCGGTCTCCTGCACCCAGGCCAGATGGGCGCCGCAGTTGGTGCCCAACTTCGGGCTGGCCGATCCCGCACCCTGTGGTGTCCGGAAGGGCGGAGTGAGGCGTCGCTGCGCCGCGCCGAGGACGCCGGGCTGGAATCCGCATCGTTGGCGGAACTGGTTGAGGCAAGCGAGGTGATCATCTCGCTCGTACCGCCCACCTATGCGGAAGCCACCGCAGCGGCGGTTGAAGAGGAGGGCTTCAGCGGGATCTATGTCGAGGCCAACGCCATCCGGTCCGCCCGGGTGGAAGCCATCGCCGCGGCGATGACCGGCACCGTCGTGGATGCCTGCGTGATCGGAGCACCTCCACTCGATCACGATCCCGCGGTTCCGACGCGGTTCTTCGCCTCTGGTCCTGAAGAATCTCTTCGCCTGGTAGGTGACATTTTCTCCGGCACGGCCGTGGAGTTTCGTGAACTCGCCCCCCAGATCGGTAGCGCATCCGGGCTGAAGACCGCACAGGCCGTGGTGCAGAAGGGCTCTCGCATGCTTGCCGCGCTCGGTCATGCTCTTGCTGCTGACCACGGCGTGGGCCAGGAATTGGCCGACAGTGTGCACGGCTGGTCCCATCCGGCTGCTGATCCCGCACAACTTCCCCCGCTGGCCCGTCGTGCGTGGCGCTGGGAGCCGGAGATGCACGACACCGCCCGCGCTCTGGCTGATGCGGGACTGCCAGCTGAGGCGATCGAGGCGATCGCCGAGACCCTCAAAGCATGGGAGGTGTTCACGGACCACACCGCCCCTGATCTCGACGGTGTGCTCTCGGCCTTACACAGGCCCGAGCACGCCGGTTCCCACTCCCCCTGACACAACTGTTCTCTCATCGTTCGGAGAAGGAGTAAACGCTATGCGCCCCGACGACCTGGTAGTCCAGTCTGATGTTTTCGATCTGGACGTTTCCCTGGTGGAAAGGGAAGACCCGGCCAGTCTGGTCAACATGACCAATGACGGGTGCGGGACGACCTGCGAGAAGGATACCTGCATCAGCGGCGCATGAGCCTGTGGGGCACCTCAGATCCTGAGGTGCCCCACACAGGGAAGCCAAATGACCCCCCCCTGTGTCTTCTTGACCGTTCAGGAGGCTGCGTGTGAGCACGTCTGGTCACCGTCAGGCAGAGTTCCAAGCGCTGGGACAGGCGCTGGTGCGTGCCAGCCCTCACCGCGGGCGAGATCTGCCACCGTGGCCCGAGCTGGCTAAGAGCCGTTCTGGTGATGTCGCCGCGTGGGTGGAGTGGTTGCGCCTGGTGTGGGCGATGTCGGAGACAGCCGAGGCCATTGGTCACGCCAGCCCCGGACTCGATCGTGAAGTCACCGAGCTGCTGCAGGCCACGCACACGCCTGGGCTCCGCCGGACACGCCGGGCGGTGGTGTCGGTGGCGCGCTACCTGCGGCGCATGGTCGGCCGGCCGACCCCGTTCGGTCTGCTGGCGGGGGTGGCCCCCGCGACATTCGGACAGCCCCAGGTGCGTTGGGGTGAGGAGCATCAGTCCATGGTCCGGGCAGATGCCGGATGGCTGGCCGAGATCATTGCCCAGTTGGAGGGGTGTTTCGACCTTCTCGAACGCGTGCCTGTTGTCGCGAACTCCGCAGCTATGCTGCGCGGCAGCCGCCTGGTTGTTTTCCACCAGCCGCACGAAGACGAGCACGGCACGACGGCAGTGGACGTGTCACTGCGCTACACCTCCGCCGTTCGCGCCGCGCTTGCGGCGGCTTCTGCACCGACACGGTTGGCAGAGGTGGAGAAGAAGGTACTGGCCGAGTTCCCTCAGGCCAGCCGGGAACAGGTCCGGAACATGCTCACCACACTGGTCGTGCGCCGCGCGTTGATCACCAGTCTGCACGCGCCAAGCACCGAACCGGATGCCTTGGGGTGGCTACTGGAACAACTGGAGGACGCCGGCGCCGCGACAGTGTCGGATGTGGCCGGGCTGGCTGCTGCCCTCGGCGAGATTCATGGCCTGATGGGCCAACACAATCAGACCCCCAGGGAACACAACCATGCCCGTCGGAGGGAAATCGCCGCCCGCATGCGCCGCCTGGCCCGGCCGCGCCGCCACCCGCTGGCTGTGGATCTGCGGCTGGATACCACCCTGACCGTTCCCACAGCCGTGGCTCGGGAGTCCGAGCGAGCGGCCCACGTCCTGGCGCGCCTGAGCCCCCACCCGTCGGGCACGCCCGCCTGGCGTGAGTACCACCGTCGCTTCTACCAACGTTTTGGCCCCGGAACGCTGGTGCCGCTACTCGATGTTGTGGCCGACAGCGGGATCGGCTGGCCCGATGGCTATCCTGGCGCAACCGATCCGCAACGGCCGCGTGCTGTGTCACGCCGCGACGATTACCTGTTGGCATTGGCCCAATCCGCCGCGTTGGAAGGCCGCAGGGAGGTCGCGGTAGACGAGGCGATGATCGCCGAACTCGAGACAGGCGAGGCAAGCGAAGCCCACTATCCACCGCACCTGGAACTGGGGGTGCGCGTGGAGGCCACCGGCGTACACGCGCTGCGCCACGGGAACTTCCAGCTTGTCGTAACCTCGGTCTCGCGCGGTGCGGGTGTGGCAACAGGGCGTTTTTTCGATGTCCTCTCCCGTGCGGACCGCCACCAGGCGACAACCGACATTCAGGATCTGGAACCAGGCCCTGGCAGTGTGAACGCGCAACTTTCGTTCGCACCACTGGATCCGTCAACAGCGCATGTCGCCCGGGCGGGGCGTGTGCTGCCCACAGTGGTGAGCATCGCTGAACACCGTGACCCTGATGACGCATCTGTGCTGACGGCCGAGGACCTGGCGGTGGGCTGCGACAGTCACCGGTTGTATTTAGCCGCCCCGGCGTGGGGAACACGGGTGCAGGCCTGGCCGATGCACGCGCTGAACCTGCACCGCCACACTCCACCGCTGGCCCGGTTGATCACGGAACTCTCACGCGAGAACTGCACCCAGGTCACAACGTTTGACTGGGGTGCTGCCACGCGCCTGCCGTTCGTGCCCCGGCTTCGCCACGGTCGAACAGTGCTCTCCCCCGCCCGCTGGCGCCTGGAGGCCGCCGACCTTCCCGACCCCACCGCCGGGTGGCACGCATGGGACACGGCTCTGTCTGCATGGTGCAGGCAACGCCGCCTGCCCTCCAGAGTGCTGCTCGTCGAGGATGACCAACGCCTCCCGTTGGACTTGAACGAGTCCGGGCACCGCACACTGTTGGGCGAGCATCTGCGCACACGGAACCACGCCCTCCTGGAGGAAGGCCCTGACGAGCAGGCCGCTGGCTGGTGCGATGGTCGGGCCCACGAGATGGTGGTACCGCTGGCCGCTCGCCAACCGTCCCGGCGCTCCCCACCGCCCCAACCCACCTCCCAGCGTGTCATTGACCGCAGCCACGGGCAGACCCCCGCAGCATCCCCACTGCTGTTCGTCAAGCTCTACGGTGACCTCGCCCGGCAGGACACGATCCTCACCGAACACCTACCGACGCTGCTCTCCCACTGGGGCAGTGACCCGCCGGTGTGGTGGTTCCTGCGCTTCCGCGACGACCATGACCACTATCTCCGGCTGCGCATCACGCTTCCCGACTCCCGCCCCGCCACCTTCGGTGACACCGCCGCAGCGGTCGGCACCTGGGCCGATGACCTGCAGACATGGGGACTGCTGCGCGACGTGGCCTATGCGACCTCCTATCCCCAGACAGGGCGCTGGGGTGGGGGAGAGGCCTACACAGCGGCCGAAGCCGTCTTTACCGCCGACTCCAGGGCAGTACTCGCCCAGCTCTCCCAGAACCAGCGGCCCCACCGACAGGCCCTGGCCGCGGCCCACTTCGCTGCCATCGCCTGTGCGTTCACCGGCAGCACGACCGCAGGCATGGAATGGTTGATCAACCATGTCCCGGCCTCTGCCCCGGCCCCTGTTCCACGCCCCCTGTTCACCGAGGCCGTAAGCGTGGCCGACCCACATGAGAATTTCCGCGCGCTGCGCCACACACCAGGCGGCGCCGCGATCGTGCAGGCATGGCACCAGCGCTCCACGGCGCTGGCCACCTACCGCACCCACTTCCCCAGCCACGACACCACAGGAATCCAGGTCGACCACGTCCTGGACAGCCTGCTGCATACGCACTTCCTACGCGCCTGCAGCATCGATGCTGAGGAGAAAGCCGTGTGCCTCTACTTGGCCAGAGCAGCAGCACTCGCCTACCACTCCCGCCGGCGGGAGAACCGATGACTGCCAACCAGGCCCTGGAGATCGCCGACCAGCTCGCCCACCCTGACGCCCCAGGGGTGCCTTCCACACAACCGTGGTGGCCACAGTCCCTCGCACACGGCGTCCCGGGCATCGCCCTGCTGCACATCGAACTCGCAGCCGCAGGAATGCGGCCGTGGCAACGCGTCCAGGACTGGCTGGCCGTGGCTGTGCGCACTCCAGTCACCGTCGGGGCAGGCAGTAGCGGCCCGTTCTACGGCGCACCGGCCCTGGCCCACACGCTGGCCTGCGCCGACAGGGTACGAACCGGCAGCTACCGCACCGCCCTAGCGAAGCTGGACGCCCGCATCGCCTCGGACACACGAGGCCGCGTCGAGACGGCCCACGCCCGTATCGCTTCCGGTGACCTCCCCGCCCTAGCCGAGTTCGGCACGCTGCGCGGCCTCGCCGGAATCGGCGCCTACCTGCTGCACCGCCACCCCACCGGCCCAACCCTGCGGGCCATCCTGCAATACCTGGTTGAACTCACCCGCCCGATCACTGACGCCACGGAAACGCTTCCCGGCTGGTGGAGCCCCACCGGCCCCACCGGTCAGCAGGAGGACGACTTCCCCGGCGGCCACGCCAACTTCGGCCTTGCCCACGGCATCAGCGGCCCTCTAGCGCTCCTGGCCACCGCCCTCAGACACGACATCGCCGTCTCCGGCCAGCGCGAGGCGATCACCGCCCTGTGCACCTGGATCGACCACTGGCGCACCCCAACCAGCACAACCTGGCCGTATCTCCTCCGCCGCTGTGAACTCACCAACGGCACACAACCACACCCCACACCACGACCCCCCTCATGGTGCTACGGAACCGCAGGTCAAGCCCGCACCCACCAGATCGCCGCCCTCGCGACCGGCGACACACAACGTCAACACATGGCCGAAAACGCGCTCATCGCCGCCCTGAGCGAACCGAACCTGCGCGCCGTCACCACCGACGCCTCGCTATGCCACGGATACGCCGGACTGGCCCGCATCGCTGCCCGCGCCGCGACCGACGCCAAGCAGCCCACATCCGAGCGGCTGGCAGAACTGGGCCGAGACCTCATGCAACACGCCTATACCCCCACCGATCCCGGCTTGCTGGAAGGAACAACCGGAGTGGCGCTATCCGCCCTCACCTCCACAGGCGTTCCCCCGACCGGTTGGGACACCTGCCTCCTGATCGCCTGAGCCCGGCTTAACCACGTGAGGAACCTCGACTCCCATGCAGCCTTCGACCTGGCACCAGTACATGATCGAATTCACCAGCCCCGCCTCAGCCGCGGAGATCACCGCGCGCCACATCGCCCCCGAACTGGCCCGCGCCCACGAGTCCAGACTGCTGCATACCTGGTGGTATATCCGCAAAACCCCCGCATGGCGCCTGCGCTACCAACCAGCCCACACCAACGTGACCGTGGTTGCCGAACTCTTGGAGAAGCTGGCCGCCGACGGCTGCCTGACCCACTGGGCCCAGGGCATCTACGAACCCGAAACGCTTGCCTTCGGCGGCCCCGAAGCCATGGAAGCCGCCCATGAGCTGTTCCACCACGACAGCCGCCACCTCCTCACCCGAGCCTCCAAACACCACCCAGCCCTTGGGCAGCGCGAAACCACGGTCCTGCTCTTCACGACTCTGCTACGCGCAGCAGGACAAGACTGGGCCGAACAAGGCGACGTCTGGGCAAAGATCACCGACCTGCGTCCCACCACCCACGACCTCGCGCCGGACGCGTCGAACACGCTGCAACATGCGATGCGGCGGCTGATGACCACAAACCCCGACACCCTGCCAGAGATCGTGTCCCCCACATGGGCGGATGCCTTCCACAACACCGGTCAGGAACTCGCCGCCCTCGCCCGCAACGGACGATTACAGCGCGGCCTGCGCGCCGTACTGGCCCATCACTTCATCTTCCACGCCAACCGCGCCGGACTCTCCGGAACCGACCAGGCCACACTGGCCCGCCTGGCCGTGAACACCGTCTTCCACACCGACACCGACTAAGGTTCCGTAACATGTCAACTACCGTAAGCAACAACCGTTCCCTCTCCGCCTCCGAGCTACGCGCCGCACTGGCTGATCGCCTCCGCAACGACACCGTGCGCACCGCCCCAGTCGACAACGCCCTCCGTTCGGTGGCCCGCCACCTGTTCCTCCCCGACGTTGCGCTGGAAACGGCTTATGCCGACGACCCCGTCTACACCAAACACGACGACGCCACCCGTGCTGCGATCAGTGCCGCCTCCCAACCGCGCATCGTGGCCCTGATGCTGGAACAACTCGCCGTAGAACCCGGACACCGCGTCCTGGAACTGGGAGCGGGAACCGGCTACAACGCCGCCCTACTGGCCCAACTCGTCGGCGAGAACGGCCACGTCACCACCATCGACGTCGATACCGACCTCGTCGACGGCGCCCGCCAACACCTGGCCACCGCCGGTGTCACCAACACCGAAGTGATCCTCGGCGACGGTGCACTGGGCCATTCCGAAGCTGGCCCCTACGACCGCATCATCGCCACCGTCGGCGCCTTCGAGATCCCCCAGGCGTGGCTGGACCAGCTCGCCCCCACCGGCCGCCTAGTCGTACCACTGCGTCTGGCCGGAGCGGCCTCGCGCAGCATCGCCATCGAACGCGACACCAATGGCTACACCGCCCGCGACAGCGACATGTGCACCTTCATGCCACTGCGCGGCCGTATCGCCGACGACATATGCTCCAGCATCGACCTGACCACCACCGGCGAGGTCACCCTGCAGCCCCACGCCGACAACACTCCAGCCACCACCCCCGAAACCCTCACCGGAGTTCTGGACAGCCCACGCCACGACACCTGGACCGGTGTCTGGTTCTCCCCAGGCGAATCCGTCGAATGGCTCTACCTGTGGCTGACCCTCAGCCTCACCAACCCGATCATGCGCATGGAAGTCCAAGCCAGCGCGAAAGACCGCGGCCTCGTGGAACCCATGTTTCCCACCGTGGCCATGGCCACCACCACCGCTGAAGGCAGCCTGGCCTATCTCACGCTGCGCCCCACCACCCCCACCCCTGAAGGCGAGAGGCGTTTCGAGATCGGCGTCATCGGCCACGGCCCCGGCGGGAGCGAGCTCGCCGAACATGTCGCCGACCAAATCATCACCTGGAACCAGCACTTCCGCACCCGCAACGTGCGCATCACCATCCCCGACACACCACCCGCCGCCGCCCCACAGGAGGGCACGTTCGTCCTGGAACGCGGCCACCACGCGATCACCGTCACTTGGGAATGACATGGACGCCACCGGACCGGCCGCGCTGCGGTTTCCCCTGCTCGCCCGGCCGCGGCCCTCCTGCCTGCCACTGGAGCACCGGGTCGCGGACCTGACGCAGCGTGCCCGCGCCGCCGAGCAGACCGACGACAGCTCGGCGGCCTCGACCGTGTTCAACCTGGCAGCGCTGCTGGCCTCCGATATCGGCCTGTCCGACCTGGCCCGCCACTGGTGCCACCGGCACGCCTCGATCTACCTGCGCACCCACCCGCTGGGAGCCCCAGCGAGTCGCCGCGCCCTGGAACCGTTGATCAACCTCGCCCGGCTGCGGATCCGTGCGGGACACGGCGAGCACGCCTTCACCCTGCTGGAGGAGCTGTTCACCGCCATCGCGAACCGCACCGATGCCACCATCGACGGCCTCACCTTGCCCGCCGCCACCCTGACCGATTCCTCGCACACCCACCACGAGATCCGCAGGTGGTTGTGGGCCCGCCTGTTGGCCACCGGTGCCCGCGCTCTGGCCAGCGCCGGCCGCTGGAACGAGGCCTGCACCCGGTTGCGCCGCTACAACGGCGTCGGCACCCGTATGCTCGACGGTCGCCAAGTCGCCGTTATCGCTTGTGCCACCACCGCCGACCATGACGGCGCCCTGGCCCTGATCGAGGACACGCAGCCCGGCGAGCCCTGGGAGGATGCCGTCACCGCCTGTCTGGCCGTGCTCTGCGGTGGGCCCTCCCACCAGCGTTTCGAGCAGCACATCGCCACCCTGTGCGACTACATGCGGCAGGGGGTGTCAGCCAGTGGGCTGGAGGTCTTCCACACCCGTCTGGGCCTGTCCGTGATCGATGCCCTCGCCGATGTCGACCATCCCGCGAGGTGGGCTATCGCCGCGGACCTTCGTCACCACGTGACCGCCAGCCGGGATGGCTACGCCGCCCGCGAGTTTGTGGCCCACGAGTACTGCGCCGGGCTTCTCACCGGCAGTCAGGCCAGTGATCTCACCGGGGTGGTGCGCAGGTGTGCGTTGGGAAGCCGTACTATCCCGGCCTGGCTTCGCACGCGGGTGGAGGAGGCACTCGACACCAGCGAGACGGTGCTCACCCGAGCACTGAACCGTTTTGGAGGATGAGCCAACCAATGCGGGCCTGTAAAGATAACGGTGTGATTATTGTTCTGGTTATCGGTGTGTCGCGGTAAGGCGCCCCTTGAAGGCGTTGAGGTCCTTTTCCCAACGGTTGGTCCAGCGCTTGCGGCCGGTGCCGTTGGGATCCAGGCTCATCAGCGCCAGATAGATGCACTTCGGGGCGGCCTGCTCGTTAGGGAAGTGGCCACGGGTCTTCACTGCTCGGCGGATACGGGCTTGATGGATTCGATTGGGACCGGTGAGCTCCTGCTCTTCGATTGCTCGTATGTTCGACCGAGTCGATGGCACACCGTGAAAAGTCCAGCCCCCGCGGGAGCCGAACTTGTCCAACACCAGGCGGTGCGTCGTGGCCCTTGGGGAGTCAGGAGGTCTCATTGTCTTCCAGTTTTGACAGCCCTGACGCTGTTGCCTTTCATGGTCGGGGACCCTGAGGGGTACTGGTTCTTCAAGGGAAACAGGTGCATCAAGACTGACCGGGCGGGAACGAAAACTCTGGCCGGCGGCGAGAGCAAAATCACTGCCCCCGAAGCCTGGCCGATATTTCAGGGGACCGATCTCGCCGAGGGGAACTTCGACGCGGTCACTTGGTGCGCTGGCAGCGACGCTGGGTACTGGTTCTTCAAAGGCGATATGTGCGCCAAGACCAACGAGGAAGGCGATGAGTGGCTCGAGGAACCCTGCAATCTCACCGACAGTCAATCCTGGCCGTTGTTGAAGGATCACTGAGCCTGCTCCGCTTCCCGAAGTAGGAGTAACAGTGACAGGGGGCGAGCTACGATCATGACTAATGTCGGCCCTCGCCGAGTTCACTCGGCGAGGGCCGACGCATGCACACCTACACCGCAAGACATCACAAACCGGCCCCACCCCGAAAATGCAAGAGTCGAGGGCGCTGGGCTCATATCCACGCTGGCGATCGGTCTTGCCGATGCGCGTTATCAGCGGAGTCGTTGAACGCTTGGGCCGAGCGGCAGGCCGGCAGTCATCTCGGCCAGGGATCCGAAACGCTCAGGTTCGATACCGCAGGATAAAGCAATCTTGCTGTGTAAGTAAGAATTGCTAAAAATCGAACTCGCCAGACTTGGCGCCTGCCAAGAACTTGCGGAAGTTCTCCAGCGGTGTAAGGACGATGGGGGCAGAGGACTCGTCGGGATCGTCGGTCTCGATGATCCCGACGGTATTGTCGACGCGTGCCACGAATACACAATCACCATTAGGGCCACTGAAAGTGGATTTGGTCCATCTCCCATTGGCGCGGGAACGGAACTCTTCTGGTGGCATAATCAGAGATTTTCCTTCTCTAATTCCTCGGCGACCTTCGCAAGGAACTCGCATGTAGCTGCTGTTCCCAGTGCTGCCGCACGGAGTTTATTGAAGCGCGATCCGTACTCGGCCAGGTCATCCTTGCTGTCCAGGAAAAGGTTGGCGCCCTGTCCTTCCAGGTGTACGGTCGACAGCAAGTCCTCGGCCAAGCGCAGAATAACGAAAGATGACAGCACCATTCCCGCATGTGTGCCTACGCTGAACGGCAGAACCTGCAGGGTGACACGGTGGTGGTCTGCCATGCTGATGAGGTGGTGCAGTTGGCGCGCCATGGCTGCGTTTCCGCCGACGGCTGGGCGAACGGCGGCCTCGGAGATGATGGCCCAGATATGGGGACCGTTGTCGTCAGCCTTCCACCTTTCCTGACGTTGGGCGCGTATGTCCATGTGATAGTCGACAACGTCGGGAGGACGATCCGAGTTGTCCGCTTTCAGGACCGCGCGTGCGTACTCTTCGGTTTGTAGTAGTCCAGGAATCAGCTGCGATTGCCATGTGCGGATGTCGGTAGCGGCCTCTTCCAGAGCCATGAAGGTGCCGTAGTACTCAGCGACGTCGAGCGTTTGCCACCAGCCAGGCACCTTGGCCTGCTGGCGCAGCTCTAGCATCCGATCCCAGGTCTCCTGGTCGACCTCGTAGTGGTGCAACAGCCGTTCCAACGCCAGCTGTCCGGGAACGGACCCGCCTTCGCCAGGGTTCTCCCAACGGCTCAGGCTGCTTCCCGCAGTGCGCACGGCCTTGACGACCTCGTTGAAGCTGCGCTCTCCCCGAAGTGCCCGCAACCGCTTGGCCAGTTCCCATCGGGCGACGGTTGGTCGCCCAGTGCTGTTCGTAGTTTCGTCCTGTCGGGATCCTCGACGCGCCATGATCCGCAGCTTAAAGCATAGCCATACGTGGATGGACCCATATGGAATGTTCCAAATGGAAGCTTGCATATAGGTCCATCCGGTGTCATGCTGTGGCCTCCAGCACAGGAACGGTCCCCACACCGTTATTGGGTGATCAGCATGTCTGCTCAGGAAATTCAGCGGCTGCACTGCCATGCAGCCGGGACACCCCACGAACTTGTCCGGCTGCGACAGTGGCTACGCGACCAGCTCGACTACGCCCCAGATTCCATTCGGATCTACGCCGAACACGTTCTCGCCGAGGCCGCAAGCAACGCCATCCAACACAGTCGCTCCGGAGAAGCCGGCGGCATCTACGAGGTCATCGTGATCTGCTATCCCGTCTTGCTGCGCGGCCTGGTCATCGACGCAGGTCCGAAAGCACCCGTTGCGCTCCCGGAATTCACCGCCGCCGGTCCTCTCGATGAACACGGGCGTGGTTTCAGCATCATCGATGCGTTCTGCAAGCGGTGGGAGTTCATCCCCCGGCCTGTCGGTTCGCTCACGTGGTTCGAACTTGACTGGGACACCACAGACTCTCTGTGCCCCTCTGTATGAGAAGCCCCACGAGGGTGATCCGTGCCAACAGGCAACGGACCGTTCACCACAGAACTTGGATCGACGCTTCAAGGCGCCAACAACCGGCCGTTCCGCCCCCTGTCTCAACGCCTCCATCCGCGTGAAGAATCGGCTTTAGAGGCAACCACCATGCCAACGAGGACACACCCGCACTCACAGCTTGCGGAGTCGCAAACGAACGATCCTGCTGTATTGGCTGTGCCAGTGCTCGTTCCCCTATTCGCCGGACACCCGATGCACCGGCGGTGGCCAGCCTGGACGATCGGCACCGTGGGAGACCGCCCCGCGGCCCAGGCCGGGGACTACATCATCACCGCCGAAACCTTGGGAAGCCTGGACCGGATCCTGCACACGGAACCTTCCCCGTACCCATCGACACAGCGCCGCTGCGCCGACCGTTCACGTACACCCCAGAGATCACGGGCATACCTGGACCCATCGCTGCAGGCCGCCTAACCCCGGGACTCTTCCCACAAATGGGAGTACTCCTCGGGCTGATACTCCTCCACGCGATGTGAGGGGGCTCGCGTGGAGGTCGGGACCGCTCGCTCTCGTGCCACTCCCGGAGCGAGCGGTCCTCACTGGCTGTCCGGTCCTGCATCCTCTCCACCTCCGGCAGGACCGGACAGTCCCACCGTGTTCGTGTCCCCCTAGAAAAGCCATTTGTTGCAGTCACCTTCCAGCGACACGGGCCCCGTCTTCGAACAGCATCACACCAGACCTGCCACGAGCTCCAAGGACGCCGTGTGCATGCATTGCGGCCTGACCTCCTCGGGCAAGAGCCTGATTCGCGGAACCGGCCGTGCACTGGACCGGGTCACCGACGTTCTCCGGACCATCGCCACCAGCAAACTCGCCGCCACAGCAACGAACGACTCCAACGAACTCGAAGCGCGTGTGCGACACCTTCAGTCTCGGGTGGCAGCGCTGACAGCCGAGGTGGAGGAACTGCACCGGTCTCCGGAAACAGATGCCGGCGCGTAACTGTCGCGCGTGCCCTCCGGAGATAGTCGCTGACAGCACCGTTTTCGCTCGCTCCCACGACAGTGGTGAAGAGGTATGTGGAGACTGGCGTTCCGAGAGTGTGCGTCGTGGCGGCAGTATTCTCTGTGCTTACTTTCGAGTGAGTTTTATGTTTTCGCTGGTAATCGTCCTACGACTTTCTTGGGCATAATCACCCTCGGTACTAACCTCGGCACTCCACGCAGGTTCGTAGCGATACCTCGTGAGAGGAGCCGGACTGTGCCGCGTCATGGTGTGCGAGGAATCGCCAGCACACTGCTCGTCCTGACGGTGGCTGGCTGTTCTCCGGACAGCGGCACCAGGAATCCGAGCCCCTCGCCCACGTCGCACTCGCCCGCGGAGTCCTCCTCCTCACCGTCGGACGAGGAGCGGGTCCTGAATGCCTACACGGGCATGTGGGAGGTCATCGTCACCCAGTCCCACACCACTGACCCGGACTATTCCGCACTGGAGCCCTACGCCACCGACCAGGCATTGGAGTTCGCACAGGAGAGCCTGGAGGAGCGGGTCCAGGAGAACGCGGTCGCACGCGGAGACACGTCCCATTCCGCCGACGTCGTCGAGATCGAGACCGAGCAGGGTACAGCCGAGGTTCAAGACTGTGTGGACTCCACCGAGTGGCTGCGGGAGGACGCCGACACGGGCGAGCTCGTCGAGGAGAAACCCGAGGATCCCATTCACCGGCGGGCCGAGGCCACGGTGGAGTTCGACGGACTGTCCTGGCGCGTTTCCGAGCTGCTTCTGGGACAGGTCGGATCATGCTGAAGCCAGGACGCGGCATCGTGACCCTCGGGGTGACGGCTGCTGTCCTGGCGCTTCCACTCCCCGCATGGGCGGATCCGGACTTCTTCGAAGGCAACGCCGAGTGCGACGAAACGGGATGCGAAGCCTCAGCCGAGTCCGGTGAGAGTTCCCAACCCGAACCTCCCAGTGATGGGGGAGAGGTCAACGCGGGAACCGGCCAGGAGACGTCCGAACCGGATCCGACCTGCGAAGAGGTCGATGGGATGACTCAAGAGTGCGAAACCACGATTCCCGCAGCACAGGATGCGGAAACAGATCCGGCTGCGGCCGCCGACACGGCCCGAGACTCTCTACGGCTTCCCACACCGGGATTGGCGAGCTCGCCCGCAGCAGACCAGAACCTGTTGGTGCAGGTGCCGGTGTGGCTGTGGCTGGACGAGGAGAGCTGGCGGCCGTACTCGGCTGAGGCCGAGGTCGACGGTGGCGCGGTATCAGTGACCGCCGAGCCCACGCGGGCCCTGTGGGACATGGGCGACGGGGAAACGGTGAAATGCGACGGGGGCGTGGCTTACGTTCCGGCCAAGCATGACCCGGAGCAGTCCTCACCGGAGTGCGGCCACACCTACACCCGCTCATCGATCAATGAGACGAGGGGGACCTATGCGCTGGAGGTAGAGGTGGTCTGGCAGGTCAGCTGGGAGGGCCCTGGTGGAGGTGGGGAGTTGGACCCACTGGTGACTTCCCAGAGCACGGAGGTGACTGTGGTCGAGTCGCACGGGCTGGTGACAGGAGTGGAGTAGCGCAGGAACACCATACGCAGCGCGCAAGGGATCGCGATGTCGGAACGAACAGCGAACGGTGAGACACGCGCGACCCAGCAGTCACGGCTGCTGGGAACAGGAGCGCGTCGCTGGCGCAGGGTCAGCTTGGCTGTGGCTCTGATGCTTGTCGGAGCGGGAACAGCGGGGTGGGCGGTAACCCAGGCCGACCACCGCGAGGGGGTACTGGTCGCTGCGGGTGACCTGTCCGCGGGCCAAGTGGTGAGCCCGGACGACGTGCGGGTGGCGGAGATCGCCGGATCCGAGGAGGTGGCGGCGGTTCCCAGCACCCACATGGACCGCGTCGTGGGCCAGACGGTCGCGACACCCATGGTCGAGGGGATGCTTCTCGCCGAGACGGCGTTGGTCGAACCAGACACCTACCCCCAGCCGGGACACGTCGTGGTGGGCGCCGTCGTGGAACCTTCCCAGTACCCCTCCTCCCTGCGGGAGGGCTCCCCGGTATCGGTGATCACGACTGCGAAGGAGGGACAGACCGAGGAGCATCCCTCTGACGCAGCAGTAAGCGCGCGGGTGCAGTCGTTGACCGCCAGCGAAGGTGACGGAGCCAGGGTGGAACTGCTCGTGGCGGAGGCAGACGCCCGTGAGGTGAGCAGGGCGACTGCCGCCAACCGTGTCGCCCTCGTACGGACCCCGGCTGGGGAGGTGCCGTGATGGGAGCGACGGTTGCCGTGGGATCGCTGGGCGGAGCACCGGGTGTGACAACGCTGGCTGTGGCCCTGGCGAGCACATGGCCCGCCGAAGGACCCGCGGTCGTGGTGGAGGCGGACGCCTCCGGCGGGGATGTGGGCGCCTGGTGGCACATGCCCACCGCTCCCGGAATGGTGGAACTGGCCGCAGCAGCCCGCCACGACTCCTCTTCCGGGCCTGGCGAAAGCGGCGTGGACCCACTGTCACGCAGCCAAGTACTTCCGGGAGGCGTGCGGGTGTGCCTCGCACCGGTTACCGCGGAACGGGCCGCAGGAGCCGTACGACTCCTGGCACAGCACCCTGGCGTGCTGTCTTCCACGGATGCAGCGGTCACCGTGGTGGACGTGGGCCGATTGACACCACGCACGTCCGGAACCCACATTGCCGCCGCCCCCGGGATCGACGCGGTTCTCCTCGTGACCACAGAGGATCTCGCCCAGCTCAAACGACTACAGGACAGCCTCCCCGGGATATGTGCGGCGATCGCTAACCCCGTGGTGGCGGTGGTGGGACGCCGCGAATCATCCCGGGAGCTCACCGAGGCGATACAGGTCCCGGTCGCCGCTCGTATTCCCCTGGACAACCGCGGGGCTGCCCTGATTCGTGGGCAGGGCACCGCGCGTTTCGGCCGGCGCCGGCTCATGGAAGCGAGCCGGGGCCTGGCACACCACCTCCACCACGCGGTCCTGCAGCCAGCTGGGACGGGGGCGTCATGACCACGTTCACCCCGTCCCCCGGCGATGCCACTGGTGACGACCGTTTCACCCGTTGGGTCGTCTACGTGGCTGAGGAGGCCAGCCGCCAACTCAACGACACCACTACCGGTCAGGCCGTGTTCTCCGCAGCGGAGTATCGCCAACGTGCGATATCGGTGGTACGGACCGTGCTGGAACAGGCCGCCGCCAACGCCGTTTCGCGCGGGAACGCGGTACTGGATCCCGAGAGCGAGTCCGAGATCGCCCGGCGTGCCGTGGCCCGAGTGTGTGGACTGGGCCCTCTGGAAGACCTGCTGACCGAGCCCGACGTGGAGAACATCAATCTGACCGGGACACGGGTGTGGGTACGGCACACCGACGGCAGCCGCGAGGAGCGTCCACCGGTGGTGGACAACGAGGAGGAACTGGCCGCCCTGGTGCGTCGTCTGGCCGCCGATTCTCCCGCGGGGGAGCGGCGGTTCGACCCGGCCGCGCCCATCCTCAACCTTCCCCTGACCGACGGGTCGCGGCTGCATGCGGTGATGGATGTCTCCCACGCCGTTGCTGTCTCCATCCGCCGCCACCATCACCGCAACACCAGCCTGGGCGAGCTGTGTCGGATGGGAACGCTGGATGACGCGCTCGTGGGACTGCTGCGGGCAGCGGTGCGTGCCCGGTGCAACATCGTCATCACCGGCGCCACCGGTGCGGGCAAGACAACCCTGCTGCGGGCGCTGGCTTCGGAGATCCCTGCCCTGGAGCGGGTGATCACGATCGAGGACACCCCGGAACTGGGGCTGGAACACGACAGCGAAGCCCACCCGGACTGTGTTGCCCTGCACGCGCGTCCGCCCAATGTGGAGGGTCAGGGCGAGGTGCGGATGTCGGAGCTGGTGCGTGCCGCGTTGCGGATGAGCCCGGACCGGGTCATCGTCGGCGAAACCCTGGGTGAGGAAACGCTTCCCCTGCTCAAGGCCATGACCCAGGGGAACAAAGGTTCGCTGACGACCCTGCACGCTGACTCCAGTGCCGATGCGTTCGCGCGGTTCTGTGCCTATGCCGTCGATGCGCCCCATCCGGTGAGCAGGGAGGAGGTGGCGATGCTGTTCGGTCCGGCCGTGGACCTGGTGGTGCACCTGTCCTCCAGCCCTCGCGGAGAGCGGGTAGTGACCAGCGTGCGCGAGATCGTGGGCACTGACGGAACCCAGGTGTCCTCCAACGAGATCTACCGTCGCGGCCGCGACGGCCGCCTGTTGCAGGCGAGCCCGCCCAGTCCGGACACCGTCGAGACGCTCGCCGAGTCCGGTTTCGACACCACCCGCATACTGCAGAACACCGAGGTGGCGGGGTGGCTTCCATGAGTGTCTCCGTCGGTGTCGCTGTGCTCGCTGGCGCTCTGGGAGGAGCCGGTCTCGCGCTGTTTCTGGCAGCACTGGTTCCGACCGCGGGTACGAACCTCCGCGTCCGCCTCTGGCGCACCATGCGGGAACGCCACCGTGGGCTACGCCTGGCGGCCAGCGCAGCCGCGGGATGCGGGATGTGGGTGGTAACCGGCTGGCCGGTGGCAGGACTCCTCGGCATCGCTGGCGCGTGGTGGCTGCCTGCCGTGCTGGGGCCCGACCGTGCACACCAGGCGCGCGTTGCCCGGATCGAGGCGGTGGCCGCGTGGACCGAACAGATTCGTGACCTCATGGCCAGTGCCTCCGGTCTGCAGCAGGCGATTACCACTACCGCGCCGATCGCTCCCGAACCGATCCGCGCCTCGGTGCAGCGTCTGGCCGATCAGGTACGTCAGGGACGTTCCGCCACACAAGCCCTGGCGGAGTGGGCCGAGGAGGTGGATGTTCCCACCGCCGATGTGGTGGCCCAAGCGCTCTCCCGGGCGGCTGACCGCTACGCCGCCGATCTGGGGACGCTTCTGACGAGTCTGGCCTCGAGCACGCGCGAACAGGCCGGCATGCTGGTCAAGATCGCAGCGACCCGGATGCGGGTGCGTACCGCGATGCGCATCATCACCGCTACCACCACCGTCATGGCCACGCTGCTGCTGGCGTTCAACCCCGACTACCTGCAGCCCTACGACGGACTCCTGGGACAACTCGTACTGGCTGTGATCGGGGCCGTGTGGGCGACAGCGTTGGGCTGGATCGCCCGCCTCTCCCGTAGCGACCTGGGACCACGGGTGTTGCGTCCACAGACCACGCAGGAGGTGGTCCAGTGAACACTGTGACAGTGACGGCTGGGGCCAGCGGAGCAGTCATCGGCTTGGGCGTCTGGCTTCTGCTCATGATCCGCCACACCCGGCCGAGTCTGGCCGAACGCCTCGCGGATCCGCCCAGCCCCGACAGCACCACCTTCCCACCTGCCTCGGCGGGCTGGCTCTCACGCTGTGGCAGCAGCGGCGTCCCCCTGCTTTCCGCCCTCGGTCTGCCCACCGCACACACCCGAGCCCGCCTTGCGGTGTGTGATCGCACCCCGGATTCCTACCTGGCGGAGAAGACCGCAGCCGGGTTGGTGGCGATCACGGTTCCGCCCCTGCTGGCAACGGTGCTGACCCTGGCCGGAATCAGCATCACCACCCCCGTGGCAGGCGGACTGTGGGCGGTGTTCGCTCTGATCTGCTGGCTGGCACCTGACCTGGCACTACGCAACCAAGCGGAGCGCAACCGAGACGAATTGCGCCACGCCGCCGCGGCCTTCGCCGACCTCGTCGTCATCTCTCTGGCCGGCGGTGCCGGAGTCAACGGCGCGCTCCAGGACGCCAGCCAGTCCGGGACCGGATGGGCCATGAGCCGAATCCGCGCCGCGTTGCACCAGGCGGCTCTGCGCCGCGAAGCCCCGTGGCAGGCGCTAGGAGAACTGGGCGCTCGCTACGACGTGGCCGCCTTCGATGAACTGGCCGCCAGCCTACGCCTGGCCGGAGCCGACGGCGCCCGCGTACGCGCCTCCCTGTCCGCCAAAGCCCACACGCTTCGAACCCAGCATCTCGCCCAGCTCGAGGCCGACGCCCACTCGGCCACCGAACGCATGAGCCTACCCGTCGTCCTCCTGTTCGCAGGATTCCTGATCATGATCGGTTATCCGGCGTTGAGCCTCATCACCACCACCCTTTAGCAACGAAGGGAGAACGCCCATGATGCGTCGTGTCGCCGCCTTATTCACCCCCCACCTCCGGACTGACGGCGGCTATTCCACCGAAGCCGTCGTGGTGACCGCACTCCTGGCGCTCCTAGCCGTGGGCGCGGTCGCGGTGATCTCCGACGCGGTGATGGAACGGGTCGACGAGATCACCCTGGAGTAGCCCCATGGCTCTCCCCGCCCGCAGGATCCGCAACGACCGCGGCAGCACAGAGGTAGCGATCGCTGCACCGCTGCTACTCCTGCTGCTGATGACGGTGGCACAGATCGCCGTGTGGGCCCATGGCCACCAGGTCGCCGAAACCATCGCCACCCACGGGCTGGCCGCCACCCGCGCTGCGGATGCCAGCGAACGCAGCGGACAGGCCCAGGCCGAACAGGCCGCCGAACAGCTCTCCGGGAAACTCCTCACCGACCTCGCCGTCACGACACAACGCAGCACCACCACCGCCCAAATCCGGGTGGAGGCACGTGTTCCCAGCCTTGTCCCCGGGACGTCCTGGCCGGTGACCCACGAGCTCTCCGCGCCAGTGGAACGCATACCCGAAGCAGGAGCCGGACCATGAGCACGAAAGGTCCCCACGAGCACGGCGGTGCCGCGGTGGAACTCAGCCTGCTCACCCCGCTGTTCCTCGCGTTGGTGTTGTTGGTGGTACTGGCCCTGCGCGTGGTGGCTGCCCAGTCGGGTACTGATGCCGCAGCCCACGCCGCAGCCCGAGCGGCTTCTCTGGAACGCAGTCCGCAGGCGGCACACACCGCCGCCGAGAACGCGGCGGCGAACGCCATGCGTACGCACGATCTGGCATGCCGACGCCATGACCTCGACGTCGCCACGGACGGCCTTCGCCCCGGAGCACAGGTAAGGGTCTCGGTCACCTGCCACGCCGACCTGGCCGACCTCTCCGAGCTTGCCGTCCCCGGCACCTACGCCGCCCAAGGGCAGGCCACCGCAGTCGTCGACACCTACCGGGAAAACCCATGAGACGCAGCCACTCCAACCGAAGCGAGCAGGGACAGGTCACAGCGTTCGCCGTCACTGTCACCGCCGAGCTGGCGCTGTTGTTCGCGCTGGTCTATGAGGGGGGACAGGCGCTGGCGGCCCGCAGCAGTGCTCTGTTCCTGGCTCAGGAAGCCGCCCGCGCCGGCGCGCAACAGCTCGACCTGGCCGCCTACCGAGCCGGCGAGGACAGCACCCTCGCCCCCAGAGACGCCCGACACACCGCACAGGCGTTCCTCGAGCAGGCCGACGCGAACGGAACCGCTCGTGTAGAGGGCGACACCGTCACGGTCACCGCCCGCACCACCCACACGTTCACGCTGGTGCCGGTCGGAACACGCACGCTGGAAGCCAGTGCCAGCGCCAGTCCGCACACCACCGCCGACTGATCCGAGGCCGCCATGCTCCACCGTCTTCGCCAACTCGCAGCGCTGGCGACCAGCATCGCGCTACTGGCCGGAACCCCCTACCTGCTCATCAACGTGATGAGCTGGCCCAATCTGGACCTGTCCTGGACCACGATCCAGGTGTACGCGCACAGCGGCCGGTTGCCGCCGGGGATTCCCACCGCCCTGCTCATAACAGCGCTGTGGGTGGTGTGGGGAACGTACCTGCTTGCCGCAGCTCTCGAGGTTCTCGCCTGGCTACGCGGAGGGCCACCCCGGACACGCCCACTGGGGCCGCTACAGGTCGTGGCAGCCACAGCGCTCGGTGCCACCCTGGCGACCCCGGCCGCCCACGCCGCCGCACCACCGGCCCCCGCAGCCCCAGGCCAGGAGACTTCCTCCGATGGAGGCACGGCCGTATCGGAACGCAACGAGGCACAAGCGGGTGGGGACATCGCCCGTAGCCGCACCCTGAGTGGGTTCGGCTACGACGACGCCGCCCTCACCCAGCGAATGGAGACCGACCTTGTGCCCACGATCAACCTGATAGCCGAGCACGGTACAGCCGACGAACCTGTAGTGGTCACCGGCCACACCGACACCGCAGGCGATGCCGCCTACAACCGGGAACTGTCCCACCGCCGCGCCGAAGCGGTCGCCAGTCATCTGCGTTCCCAACTCGGTAAGAACGCGCCCACCATCCAAACCCGGGGTAAGGGCGAGGAAGACCCGCTTCCCGACAGCGACGCGGCGAGCCAACGTCGCGTGGACATCTCCTATGCCATCACCCCCGCACCGCCGCCCTCCGCCGACGAAGACACCTCCCCCGCACCCACGCCGGAACCCGAGCCTGAGTCCACCGACCCGGGCGACGAGGAACAACAGGCGGTGGTCCTACTGCTGCCTTCCGGAGCCACACTCAGCCTGACCGCAGCCGCAGCCGCAGCCTCAGGCGCGGTCGGCGGCTACGCGCTGGCCGCACGCCGCCGTCTCCGAAACCAGGCACCATCACGACAGAACGAGCCCTCGGCGGCCAGCGCGGCAGGACCTCCAGTCCGCACAGACGAGTCGCCCCACAACCCCCAGACCCCCGAGGTTTCCGAACCCGCGGATGAAGGTCCACTCCGCTTCGACGGTCAACTGGCACTCGAGCTAACGCGGTCCCCCGGGCTGGGGGTCACCGGGGCCGGCGCCCACGGTTCCGCACGCGCTCTGATCGCCGCCGCCCTCCAACACACAGCTCCCGCTCGTGCCGAGGTCCACGTTCTCCTGTGTAGCCAGGACGTCCCCATGCTCCTCGGCGAGGAAGGACGCACGTTACTCACCCAGCTCCAGGTTCCCACCATCGAGGTACTCGACTCGCTACCTGCGGCGATGAACCTGCTGCACACCTACTCGGTGGAACGCCAGCACCAGCTTCGTGAGGCCGGGGTGGACACAGTGGCCGAGCTGCGCAGGTCCGGCAGAGTCGGAACGCTTCCTCCGGTGGTTCTCGTCGCAACACCACATCCCGATCACGAAGAAGACCTGGCAGCTCTGCTCCTGTCCACAACCGACCTGGACATCACAGCCCTACTACTGGAGAGCTGGCCGCCGGGCGAAACCCTGACCCTTGAGGACCACGGCACGATCACCGAGACCGCGCCGCCCCGGCCCCACCTACACGGCGCACGTTGGCCCACCTGCGCTGTTCCGGACCTGACACACCTGCTCCACGACCAGTCCACGGTCGCCTCTCCCGCTTCCTCCGAGCACGAACCAACGCCGGAACACACCACCACGGCTGGCGAGGAGGAGAAGAAACCACACACTGCCAAGGCGGCCGAGCGCGCCGAACAGAAGACGACACAACCGCCGGTGCGCCTGCACCTGTTGGGGCGGGTCCACATCACGGTGGACGGCACACGAGTGGACGTACGGCGCAACAGCGCCTACGAAGTCGCCGCCTACCTCGCCGTCCACCCGGACGGGATACGCCGTGACCACGCGATCGAGGACATGTGGCCCCAGCAGGACCCGCGTCGTGTGACCCACCGCTTCCACGACGCCGTCAGCAGCCTGCGCCACCTGTTACGCCCCAGCCAGGGCCAGGACGCGCCGACCATCATCACTCGTGTCGGTGATACCTACGTTCTCGAACCGACACTGGTCGAGGTCGACCTGTGGGAATTCACCGCAGCGCTGGAGGCCGCGGAAAATGCCGATCACCAGGAGCAACGTCATTCCCACGTGCAGTCTGTCCTTGCGCTGTACACCGGTGACCTCGCCGCCCAGGCCGACTATCCCTGGATCGAACCCACCCGCATCCGCCTGCAGCAACGTCTGGTCCGGACCCTGCGTCACCACGCAACCCAGCTCGCTGGGGCCCATCCCCATGAAGCGGTTTCGATCCTGCAGCGCGCGGTCGAGCTCGATCCCACCAACGAGGACACACACCAGGAGCTGATTCGGCACCACCTCACCCGCGGGGAGAACCAGGAGGCCCACGCCGCCTACCAGCGTTGTGTCGGGGAACTGCGCCGCATCGACACCGACCCCAGTCCCCATGTGAGCGAGCTCGTAGCCGAGGCGAAACGAAGCAACTGAACTTTCCTCTCCCCGACATTTCGAAACGGCACATATCCCGGTGCTGTCAGCTACTGTAACCCTCGACGGGAAACCGGTGAATCCGTATGTCGGTGCAGGGGCGAAGCGACAGTTCGCAAGACTCGCGAAGCGGAATGTGCCAGCCGAGCTTCGTTGGCCTTGTTGATGAGATCGAACTCCAGAATTCGGGGAAGTGGAAATTTTTCTCATTGATTCTCGCGTGGGAGTAGATTCTCAGTTTCCACCACCGGCCTCGACTCGGATCTGATCCTACCCCCGCCCCTTTGGGTGGCGGTCTGGTGAATAGACATGGCGTTTTGCTTTCTTGCGTCGGATTTTTATGCGCTTTCGTCTTTCCGTCATGGGGTCCTCTTGCCCTCCACTGCACCCTCCACCAGGCCGACTGGGGGAGGGTTGCACATAAGAAGGAGCAGGTCACCCTATGTATAGAATCCCCCAGTCCTGCCCCGGACAGGTGCCGTAGGCACCCTGGAAAATTGTTGAGGGCGCACGGACGGTATGCGGATGAGAGGTATTGGCGATGCAAGAAATTGGAAGTAGCAATGTTCTGTAGTGGCAATTCTATTTTTCGCTGATCGTTCTTTTGGTTTATAGAATTATGGCCTTGTTTGTCAGTGTAGGTGGTGTTTATGGATCCCTGTGGCTTGTGGTTCGCTTTGGATGAACGTTTTCGTGTTTGTGGCGCCCCCAAAATTTATCCAAAGAAATCAATCCATGGCCCTTGTCTTTTATGTGTGGCAAACTAAAATAGGGAGTGTCAGGGAACGGGACGCCAACCCCAAACTCTGACTTGGTAGCCAACACCGTTTTGTGGAGCTGTTTTTCATGACAGTCATGGATGTTGATGTTTCGCGCTTCTCATTGTCCGTTTCCGCGCGTGACACGGTTAACGAGGTTCTGGACTCGGGCGATGTTGAGCGTGGCGCGCGGTTGAGTGAAGCCCTGAAAACAGCAAGCATGCAAGACGCCGCTTTTGCTGTTGCGCCTTTTGCGCGCGTGGATCGTGAGGACTTCCGCCCCGGGCCGCCACGTGACGACGAGTGGCCCGAAGTTTCCGAGCGCCACGAATCGGGAGTTCTGCGCAAGCTGGAAGACGTCGGATTCATCGAAACCTACGACGTCTATTCCGAAACGACGGGAACGTCCTACCTCGATAAGGGGCGCGTACTGACTGTGGTGCGCGTTGCGCGTCCGTTCTCACTGGTCACAGTGCATTACCGCTGGTCTGGTTCCATCCTGGACTATGCCGACCACTGGTCGATCACTGACCGAACCGACGTGATAGAGACCGGAACCTACCTGGTGGCGTTCGTTGGCGATTTCGCCCTGTCGTATGTCGGTGCGACCGGACTCGACACGGCAGACGAGGGTGAACCGGGCATCGCTGATGATGTCCTGTTCTATTGGGTCGTCGAACACGAAGGGTTCCTTGCCTCTAGTTGCCTGGCCGGTTGTGACGCGTGCGCTGGACGCTGGTTCGCTGAGTCCGGTTCTTGGCACTTCCAGCCTGAGTACGGCAACGATGTTGAGGGGTTCGAGTTCGACGACGCTGACGACCACGACGGCTCCACCATTGCATGCCCGAACTGTGCCACCGGCCGTGTGGGTTTCCTCGTCTTCTAACCACTGTTGAGCGGCGGGTCACCCTCTCTCCGATTGCGGGGTGACCCGCTTCCCCCCTTCGACGATCTGTCTGTTCCTGCTGTGTGCTGTGGGGAGCTGTGTCATGTTTGCTGGTCTGACCGTAGACGGCGAACCGGTTACCGTCTTGGACGAAGACGTCTCGGTTCGTATGGAGATTGACCCCGACGCCTGCGCGACTGAGTACCGGTGCCGCGCGTGCGGCGAGAAGCTAAGCGAAACTCCGCGCGGTTTCGAAACCGATCGCTGGGGCGCGTGCTGCCCCGAATTCGAACCCACCGACGACAGCGACCCCGACTTCGCCAATGGGACCCACGATCCGCAGCGGATTGCGCTGTCATGGTGCAACGGCGCTGGCATTACTACCGACACCGAACAAGATTCGGTTACCGTGACTCTTTCCGTGGGGGACCCGCGCGGAGCTTTCGCCCTGACGATTCGCCGCGTTCCCGCT
This sequence comes from Haloactinospora alba, assembly GCF_006717075.1. Classification (NCBI taxonomy): domain Bacteria; kingdom Bacillati; phylum Actinomycetota; class Actinomycetes; order Streptosporangiales; family Nocardiopsidaceae; genus Haloactinospora; species Haloactinospora alba. The sequence goes on along the minus strand of NZ_VFQC01000001.1, from coordinate 2,874,530 downwards.
GATGCCGACAGTGAGCTGGCCGGCCGTCTCGTGATGCATGTGCCCTATACAGGCGAACCCATGTCCCATATGGAGACGACCGCGCTACACCCCGGAACCTATCTGCTGGGCCCTCCTCCTGCGGTCCTGCGGCACACCGACGCCGCCTAGCGATCCCCGCTGTGCGGGCCGGGACCGGCTTCCCGGCCCGCACCCTCCTTGACCACGCCATCTGCGGAAATCGTCCGGTCCCAGCACCGACGCCACGGAAGAAACAATCACCCACCCGGGCTCGGATCGCGCCGCCCGCCGGTGATACCGACCGAGGAGAGAACACGATGGCTGTGCTCTTCATCGAGATCTTCGCCCAGACAATCGAGGAGACCTCCACCGTCACCCACATGGATTCCGCTGGCGTGTATGCGTCGCTGTACGTGGCGCTCGCGCCACTGAGCGCCCAGTCTGATGGGCCGCTTCCGCTCCTGGGATATGAGATCACCCCATACGACGGCGCTGCGCTTATCGAGGCGCGATGCCTGGCCACCTCCGGTGCCCAGGCTGTCGACATCCTTGCGGCCCGCTTAGAGGCAGTAATGAGTGACTCCCCCTCAACCTTCAACGGCTGGAGTCTGCACGCCGGGCGCATCAGCGTTGAACACGCCGACAACTAAACCCAGATCTCTCGCCAACCCCTCACCGATGAAGGAGGGATCCTGTGATGTTCCTGCGCTCTGGAAACCAGGCCCAAGGACTTCGGGCTATCGCCACTTTGGCCCACTACCGTTCCCACACACTCCATACCGACCTCGTCGAACTCGCTACCAGCACTGACGCCGTCGCCGATGCCGCTACAGAACTGTTGACGGATCTACTGCACCTGTGCGAGGCCGCAGGCGTCGACGCCGGAGAACTCATGGCCGATGCCAGCGATCGTTTCGATGAGGACCTCGCCACGCACGACGGCTGCCAACACTGCGGCAATCTCCTGGATGGCGACGAGATTCGGATATGTGGACCATGTGTGAACCGTTCCGATTAGGCGAATCCCAACATCATTTCCCGTCACCTCGGAGCGATTTTGTTTCTCCGCTTAATGTCAGCAAGATAACAGAAAAACTCGCAGAAAAAGAAAAATAAGGTAATGAATGGTTATGGAATGCTTTGAATTAAGAGTTAAATTATCAGAAAAAGATATAAAAAGACCCGGCGAGTGAAACACCGAAGTGTCGCCAACACACCCGCCGGGCGCCAACACCGACGCTTCGTGGAGCATCGGCGCTGGCATCCATCGATGGATGCCAGCGCCACCAGTTTAACGCACGACGGCGCTACCTCGGAGTCCGCATGTCGATCCCATCAGTGCCAATCATCTTCGTAGGTGCGCAGTAGGCCGCACATGGTGTGGCGTATACAGACTGAACCACGGGGCAGACCCTTTCCCCTGCGTTGGCAATCAGTGAGGGGTTTCGGCGCGGACATCCATCAGTAACTGTGGCGTCAATTCCGATGCTCATCCCGTATCTTCATGTATGCGTGAATCGATTTTATTGGTGGTCATCATGGATGGATCGAAGAAAAAGGAGAACGGCTCCTCGGAACAAGACCGGAGGAATATCGCCATCGCACGGCCGTCAGGAAATGCCGACCACCACGCCACTGTCATAGCTGAGGCCGTCGACGATACCTGGCACCGCGTCCACGGGCATGGCGAGCTTGAGGTTCCCGTCTCCGTCGTCGCGGTGCTGGCGATATTGGCCCCGCACCATCAGCACCGCGACGAAGCGGCCCAGGAGGTGGTTGCTCTGGAGCCCGACCAATTCGCCGCGCTGATGCGCACACAGTGGGCGATCTACCTCAACGCCCGGCCCGACCTGCTCAACCGTGCCTGGCCGCTCATGAAGCCCTGGCACGGCGACCACCCGGTGCGCGCTTGTGAGCTGGATGCGGCCAAGATGGTCGCAGACACTGCGGTGAAACAGGGACAGTTCCATCTCACCGGCGATGCCGAGCTGCGCCGTGAGGTCGACCTGTTGGGCAAGGTCGTGACCCTGCTTCGGGGGCGTAAAGCCGCGGAAAGCCATGGCAAGTTCTACACTCCCGCGAGCGTCACCGACACCATGGCACGCATGCTCGGCGGTCCGCAGGAAGGCCAGTCGGTGCACGAGCCAGCAGCCGGAACCGGAGGGATGCTGCGCGCCGCTGCCCAAGCCATGCGTGCCCACGGTCGTGATCCCGCCACCGTGACCTGGATCGCGGCCGACGTCGACGAACTGGCCATCGCGTGCCTAGCCGTCAACGTCGTGCTGTGGGACCTCGGTCCGCGGGTACTGCTGGGTGTCGGCAACGTGCTGACCGATGAGTGGAAGTCCCGCGCCCAAGCGGAACGTCGCGAAACCATTGAGCTTGCCCGCCAGGTTCGTCGCGACAAGAACCTGGTGCAGGCCCTACAGGACGCCGAAGCACTCATCCAGCAGCCTTCAGATGGACCAGACCAGCAGGGCCCGCCATAGACCACCACGAGCGGAACCATTCTCGGAACGCTCACGGCCGAGGAGGCCGAAGTGAATACACGACGTGAGTGTGAACAGGTCGTCCAGATCGCCCACCAACACAACGACGCCTGAGCCGGACCGAGACATTCACGCACACAGCGCCGGGCCATGCCTGACGGTTGGAGCACGCTGTCGCCTGTGGGGAGCCCTGGTGCGTACGCATTGCACACGAAATGCGTACGCACCAGGGCTGACGCTGGCATCTGTACCACGGCAGATGGAGCTGTGCGCAGGTGCCAGATGGGAAGCTGCGCGAGACTTGGACGTGCCTCGCGCAAACCAGCGACGTCTACGAACAGTCCGTAGGTGCCATCGAGGAACAGCTTCCCGACCGTGTTCACCACCCGCCCGACCGTCCGGCAGAGCCCGCGGCCCTGAGCTCCTGGTGGTCGGCCATGACCATCCAGGAGCGGGAATCGATCGGGCGCGGACATCCGGTCAGGGGGACGCGTGTCTATTACCGCTTCCTCCGCTCTTGCGGACGGGCCACCATCACGGTGCCCTCGTCCCTGTCGTCGGTGCGGCGTCCGAGTACGGACAGCAGACACGCAGCTGGTGGGGCTCCTCAGGGCTCAGACTCACGACTCCACCTCCCCTGGCGTGTTGATGGTCATCAGAGCGGATACGTCTTCCGGGCGAAACCGACGGTGCCCGCCCGGGGTGACCAGTACAGAGTTCAGGTGGCCTTGACGCACCCAGGCGTTGACGGTGGAGGTGGTCACACCGAACGCCTCGGCGACATCGCCGGGCCGCAGCAAGAGGGAGGGCCAATTTTCGGGGGTACTCACCGGACCACTCTCACCGTGTTCGCCTCGTGCTGGTCCACCCACTGGCGCACCAGCGGGGATAGTTCCGCGCGGACGTCGTCGAGCCCGTCGCCGTACGGTGGACGCGGTTTGGCGTGGGAAAACCGTCTGGTGAGTTCCTCCACGCAGGACATGATCTCACGGGAAGTCCCGGTTGAGGCATGCATTCCCACCCGGGAGGGCGGTGCACTGGAAGACAACGAAGTAGCCATAAGGCCACGATCCGTGTGACCGATCGGTTCGGATAAGACGACCAATGGTGACTGGGTGGCTGTCACCAGTCACCAAACGCCTTTTTTAGGTGCTGTGCCTGATGTTCGAGGCGACTTGATTGGGTCGTGGAAGCGACCGTTTGCACTTCCTCCAACACCTTTTCCGCAAGCTCGGTTGCATGTAGGTGCCGGTACAGCTTGGCAAGGTCGACCTTGTACCAAGCCGTCCATTCGGTGTGTTTCTGTTCGTCCGGAAGCGCGTCGAGACTGGTTGAGAGCAGGTGGGCGGCGCTCTCGTGATAGCCGAGGTACATGTATGCCCGGGCTCGTTGCATCTGGAGATAATCCAGGCTGTAGAAGTACACCCAGGGCGGTTCGGACTCAGGGTGTTCTATGGCCTGTTCGATCAAGGATTCAGCGTTGTCGAGGCATCGTTCGGTTTCGTCGGCATCGTTTGCCAGCGCGTGGCCCCGGGCTTCCTGTTGTGCTGCCATGGCTCGGACACCGGGCGTTCCATGGCGTTGGGCAGCTTGGGAAAGTCCCACGATGGGTGCTGGATTACCCCGAACCCATTCCTTATGCGACTTCATGTTCAGCGCGGTAGAAACCATGGCGTCGTTGCCGCACTCCATCGCCAGGGAAAGAGCTTGGTCGTAGAAGCCGTGGTCGTCGCTCTTGCTGGAGGTGTGCAACCATCCCGCGAACTGTGCCCATTGGGATGCCACATCGACTATCGAATTACGGATGCTTCCTCGAGCCCCGGAAACAAGCTCGCTCACCGTAGCAAGCTGGGACTTGACCGGCTCTAGCAACGGCGCTGAACCGATCGCGTCCTCGAGTCGTCGCTGCTGGGTAAGTATGTTCGCTAGGGATTCAACGGCAGATACGTCGAGACGACGTGGAACGTTGGTCGCCTTGACAAGACGTTCTTCTGTATCAGGCGTATGACTCGAGGAAAGCGCCGTAAGTTGCCCCTCGGCACCGAGCTGGGCATCTATGGCTTCCACCATGTCCCGGGAAGGGCGTTGTTTCCCTGCCAGGACACGTGACAGGTAGGCATGGTCGTAGTTCGTCCGCCGCGCGAGGGCGCGCACGCTGACGCGTTGGCTCGCCAGGATGGCGCGGACCTCGTCACCGAACCCCCGGGGTGTAGAGTCGTTCATAAGGCTCTGCTCTTCCTGTAGGTCGCACTATCAGGTTAGAGCAGAGCCTTAACCATGGCGGAAGGTCACCGAGCACCGCAGAGGCACCGAATCAGTCCCCCTCGTTGGGGCTTCGGCGTTGTTGAAGGCGCATCCCGTGCGGACCATGTGCAGTCCGATCTCAATATAAGCCTGATCCGGGAGCTGCTCGTACGCTATGGCGCACACCGGGCTACATATATTTCAAAAAATCTGCAAAACAGTGATGATTGTCGGAATCCAAAACTTTTGCACACGCCAGGGTTGCTGAAACTCTCCAGGTAGAATCCCGGGGAACGATTCCCCGTAAAACCGGTAAGGCAACATCATCTGCGGTGAGACCCTGGTCAGGCGGGGCGAACCGCTCCAGCGAACGCACTGGCGTAGTAGTCCATGTCGATGGGGTCGGTCCGGATCACTTTTCCTGAGGACGGTGCGTTGATCATCTCTCCGTCGCCCACGTACATCGTGACATGGCCGGGTTGCGGATCAGGGCCGCGATAGAAGAACAGCAAGTCTCCGGGCTGTAGCTCATCCAAGCTGACGCGGATACCGTGGTTGAACTGATCGACCGTCACGCGGGGGATCGATACGCTAGCCGCCTCCCAGGCTTTCATGGTCAGGCCCGAGCAGTCGTAGACGTCTGGACCTTCACCACCCCACTGATACGGCTTGCCAAGCTGCTCCAGGGCCCATTCGACAGCGACATGCCCAGCTTCACTACCGCCTTTAGCTGAAGGATCAGCGGACATGCTGTCATAGCCCTTGATCCCGGACATGACGTCGTCGACATACCACTCAGCCGGGTTGTACCTGTAGAGCGCATCAGCGAGGCTGTCATGGTCGGAGAAGTCCACGGCTTCGCCGCCAGCGCTTTTGCAGAGTTCCACGGCAGTACTGGCCGCACTGTCGTAGACATTGTGAGGGTCGGCCTTCCCGGAACCAGTGGCATCGACGCCATAGTCGGACCAGGACGCCGGTAAATGCTGGGTAACGCCGACTGCGCGGTCGTATTCGGTGTCGCCGTCCCAGCGTCCGTCGTCGGTGTCATGGTGGGGTGTCTCATTTCCGCCGACGCCGCTGCCGTCGAGGCGGGGACCGACGAACGGTGGATCCGTGGTCCCATCGGGACTAATGGTGACGCTTGCTCCGTGGTCAGACTCCACAGCGCCGATGCCAGCGAGGATGGACCACCGCATGCCGGTGCACTGGTCGTAGCCTTCGTCGGTGTCGAGGTACTGCGCGCCGCGGATGTAGGCGTCCAGAAGGGTGTCATCGATGCCGTCGACCTCCTCCGGGGCGTCTGCGCCTTGGGGGAGGTCGACGGCGGCGGAGAGGGCGCTGAACACCACGCCGGCGAGGAGAACGGCACCGAGGAGGGCGGCGCCGCAGCCAAGGTTAGCCATCCTCGGTCTCCGGCAGGTCAGGCAGGAAAGGTTGTTCGACGGCGGGTTTTGGGACGAGGTCGACAAGCGTGCGCGGACGTAGCTCAGGGTCGTCGACACGTGCCCATACCGCGTAGGCCGGGTGAGCGCCGTGAACGGCGGTGGCCACCGGTACCGGAGGGCGGGAGCCAATCGCGCGACGCAGTTGGGCTTCCCGGCGCCGTGAGGGCAAGTAGAACAGCACGACTCCACGCACATTGGTGGTCTCGGCGAGTTCGGAGTAAGAGTCGAGCTTCGCGGTCAGGCGCCGCAACCGCTCGGTTCCCATGTCGTATTCGAGGAAGAAGCTGGTGTAGTACGTGCCGACCTGCCAGGTGCCAGCCGCGTCGGGGCGGACGATATCGCCGTAATGCCAGGCGCACTGGCCCTCGGTCCACCACTCCAGGTGGGCATGGTGGTCGGGGGTTCGGGTGTGGGCGTAGAGATCGACGAAGACCTGGTTGACGCCGAGCGTGTGGGCCAGGTGCGAACTTTTCACGGGACGCTGCGCGCGGTCGGAGCGGAAACCGAACTCCCTCAGGGTCAGCCCATTATCGGCAGCGAGGATCTCGGCGCCGGGAGCGTCGAGAACGTAGTGCCAGGGGGCGTTCCAGGGGCGCAGCCGGTCCAGTGCCCGCAGCTCATAGAGGATCGCCAAGCGGTCCTTAGCAGTGTTGTAGCTGGTAAACGCGAGCGTGGTGAGCTGAGGGGTGGTCAAAACACGGTGGTGCCAGACCATACGCATCATCCACCGGTCGCGCGATGTGAGCCGGTGCGCCAACGCCTTGATGACCGCGGGTGAGGAGCGGGGGCGGATGGGGGTGCGGTGGTCGGGGCGCAGCACGACGGACATCGACGTTCCTCCTTATCGCTGGTCGCTGTTGTGGTTGGATCGGGAGGCTTTGCGTACGGCCGTGGCCCGCCCCTGGACGGGCGGCGGCAAGGGCCGGGTGCGCAGCGTGAACGCAGGACTCAACGCCCCGTGGGTAACCAGGCGTGCGGCGGCTTGGAACCGCGCGAGGTGGCTTAGGTCGTGTTCGCTGAGTTCGGGATGGACGTGACGCTTCAGGTCGTGCGCGTCCTCCGGGGAGACATCGAAGTAGATCTTGGAACGGGCGTTGGCGCTTGTGGCCTCCCGCAGGTCGCGGGGGAGCTGGGCGAGGTCCTGGTGGGCGATCACCAGGCCGGCTCGGTAGGCGCGCGCTTCGGCGAGCATGTCTCCCAACCCATACGGCAACGTAAGGAAGTTCTGGGCCTCGTCGAGGTAGATGCCGGTGTCGCGGCGGTCGGCTTCACGCTGTCTGGCCCGGGAGAGCACGGCGTCCCAGGTCTGTGCCAACATCAGGGATCCGAGTAGGGATGCGGTGTCGTCGCCGAGGACTCCTTTGGGCAGGCGCGCCAGGACCACGGCGTCGTGATCGAGCAGTGTGGGCAGGTCCAAGGCATGGCGAGGGCGGGCGGCCAGCAGATCGCGCGCGAAATCCCTGAGCAGTACGGCCCGGAGCTTGTTAAGCAGGGGAGCGGTCGCGTGTGCGCGGGCTTGGTCGGAGAGGTTGTCGTACCAACGCCAGAACCCCGCCAAAATCCCGTTGTCGTCGAGGTCGGCGGTGGTGCGACGACGGAAAGCGTCGTTCTCCAACAGTTTGGGAACGTTGGCCAGACTCGCCTGTGGGGTGCCTGCCAGCGTCAGGCAGCACGACCTGAGGATGTCGTCGGTGCGTGGCCCCCACGAGTCGCGATAGATCCGGGAGAATACACCGGTGACCATATCGGCCACCCGTACCGGATCGCCTCCGCCCAGTACGTTCAAGCTCGGCGGAGGCGTGTTGTCCTCGGGATCGATCAGTACAACGCGGTCTAGGGCTTCCTCAGGAATCCGGGAGAGCAGCAAATCGGACTCACCTTTGGGTTCGATCATCACCAGCCCGCGACCTTTGGTGAGGTCGTCCAGCGCCATGCCCATGAGCAGAGTGGTCTTTCCCGTCCCGGTGCCGCCGATGATGTGGGTGTGCTGGCGGGCGTCGGCGGCGCGCTGGGCCACCGTTCGGTGTTCACTCTGTTCCGCTGTACCGAGAACCCTCGACTCCGGAGTGTCGAGTGCGACCTGCGGCGGGGGCGGAACGGGCCGGGCAGGGGCACGCTGAAGTCCCGGGACGGTCTCATCCAGCGGGAGATGGGCGATGGCGGCGAGCTCCCTGGCGGTGAGTAGATCGCCACGACCCATGGTTCGCCGGTGAAACCGCCACTTGGGCAATGCCCACACCCGGTGGCGCTGGTAGTAGTTATGGCCGCTGAACACGGACCAGGCCGCGGCCACGGCATGAGCGCGGCCCCGGCGACGCTGACGATCCTCAGGGGTAGCACCGGGTGAGGAAACCAGGTAGCGCACCGCGGTCTCCAACCTTGGTTGGGTGCTCTTCGTCAGGATCGCTTGGATCTCGCGTCCGGCCTCGGGACGCAGCGCTAACAACGACGCCGAACGGTGTCCGCCGGGGGTGAGGGCGTCGAACGCGCCACGGGTGGGGGTGTAGTCATAGCGCAGCGAGGCCGCCGCCTTGTTGGCGCGACGCAGCCGACGCCCGGTGATCGGGCGCACCCCTACCTGGACCAGGACCTCGTCGTCACCGGTAAGGTCGCCGGCCGCGCCGATCAGCGCCCGCAACGGGTCTTCGGCGAATGCCGTCTCGATGGGGTAGTGGTCGGGGCGGGCCAGACGCACCGCGCCCGCGTGGGCACGTACATCGTCGCGCGGTGGAGGAACCGGACGGGTGGACACCAAGGATCCGGGCCAAGCGGAGGTGATCGCGCGTTCGACCATCCCGCCAGGGACCGGGCCGGGCACCCACATGCGGATGCGTAGCCCTGTGATGCTCATGGCGCATTCCCACACCAGATGCGGCTGGCCCAACAGCAGACGCTTCCACCACGGGCGCAGCGTTCCCAGCATCTGCCGCCACAGGTCCTCAGCTCCCGACAGCTCGGATTGGGGCGGGGGAAGGATCTCCACCAGACGGGCCTGGGTGCGCCAACGCCATTGGCGTGCCCAGGTGAGCAGGTGGCTGGTGGTGATGATCCCGGCCGCCACCAGCGGGATGGTGATGGCGAGGGTGAGCCCATGGGCCATGACGAGGGCGATGAGAAGGTCGGCCAGAACGGTGGGGAGTTCGTCCAACCGGGGCAGCCAGGTCACAGGAATTCCTCCTCGTCCTCGATGCCGGTGTCTGCTGAGGCTTCCGGACCGGGGGGAGGGCTGTGTTCGGCGGGGTTGGTGGTGACCAGGGAGTGTTCGTAGTCGCTGGCGACTACGTGGAAGGCCACCCGCCGGTCTCCGCTGCACAGCAGCGCGTCTCCCGGTGCTGCGGTGAGCAGACGCTGCTTCTCTCCCTCGGAGAGAGCGAACGCTTCAGCGATCCGGTCGATGCTCTGGGGAAATTGGCGCATCAGGACCTGGGTGGCGGCGTTAGCCACCACGGCTTGGCCCAGTTCGGAACCAAGCACATCGGCGGCGTCCTGGGTGGCCACGGTTAGTCCGACCCAGCGCTTCCGTGCCGCTTTGGCAAGCCGGTACAGGAACTTCGCACCTTCGGGCTGTTGCATGAGCAGCCAGCCCTCGTCGACCAGCACCATGCGGGGGTGGTCCGGGGTGGTGTCGGCGACGGTGCGCCAGATCGAGTCCAGCGCAAGCAGCGTTCCCACGCCTTTGAGCTCCTCGGGAAGGGAGCGCAGGCTCCACGAGACGAGATGGCTGGTGGGCCGCCGGGTGGTGGGAGCGCGAAACAGTTCGGCATAGGAGCCACTGACGTAGGGTTCCAGCTGGAACGCCAGCTCGTGTGCGTGCTCGTCATCCTGGTTGCGCAGGGTGGCTACCAGGTCCCCCAATAACGGGGCGGAGTTGTTCCAGGTGCGTTCGTCGGCGGTGATGCCAGCGTTGTAGTACGTGGTGATAAGGGCGTGGTCCAGGGCTGCGCGTTGGCGCGCCGTGAGCTGTTCGCCCAGCATCACCGCCAGCAGCGTGTGCAGGAACAGGGCTCGCCGGGACACCGCATCGCGTGTGGCGTGTTCATCCAGTGCCAAATCCAGCGGGTTGAGGTGCACCCCCGGGGCGCCGAGTTGGATGACGGTTCCCCCGACCGCCTCGGTCAGGCGGGTGTACTCGTCCTCGGGGTCGATGACCGCCGCAGTGACACCGGCATACATCGACCGCAGCAGATCGGTCTTGCAGAAGTAGGACTTGCCTGCCCCACTTCGGGCGAGCACGACAGTGTTGTAGGAGTCCAGGCTCCAGCGGTCCCACAACACCACACCCGAGGAATCGGAGTTGAGGCCGTAAAGGACCGCGGTGGGTGAGGTCTCCACCGCCACGTCCGGGCTGGCGAACGGGTAGGAGGCAGCCAGGGCGTGGGTGTCCATGCTGCGACGCTGGTCCAGCAAGTCCACGCCCACCGGAAGGCAGGACACCCATCCCTGCAGCTGCCGGTAGGAAGCCGGTCGGGTTTCGACCAGCATGGAGGCACACAGAGACTGCAGGTGGGCGATCTCGTCGTCCAGTTCCTGCTCACTGTCCGCATGCACGGTCAGGTACAGACCAACGCGGTGGAGCTTGCTTTCGCCGCGGGCCAGGGCGGCGGCCATCTCGCGGGCGTCCTCGGCGGCAGCCTCGCTCTCGAAGTCCTCCAGCTTGCCGTGTTCGGCACTCGCGCGGTTGGAGGATTCGAACCGCGCCATTTGGCGTTTCAGCCGCGAACTGGCCACCTGGGGCGGCACCGGTTCGATGTGCAGGCTGATGTCCAGTCGGCCCGGATAGTCCATCAAGGGTTGTAGCCACCCGTGACTGACCTCGGCCGGATAGCCCGTCACTGCGAAGCTCGCGGCCAGACCGTCGGCGATACGCATGCGGCGTGGGGTGATCTCAACGTCGGTGTCCAGGGGGTCTGCTCCGGTACGTTCATCCTCCGGTGGTGTGAGGCGCTTGCCCAGCACTGTTCTCCTCCTCTCCTGCGGGCGGGCTCGTGATGACGGCCTCGGGTGAGGCGAGTCCCTGCTGTGCGGGAACACGGGTGGTGGGATGAGCGGCTGAGGACAGCACCGCGGCAACGGCTGGCCCGTCCAACACCACGGCACGACTGCCGGCACCAGCCAGGGCGCGGGCGGCATCCTCGGCGCGACGTTTCACCGTTGCCGCGCCGTGCCGTCCGGCACGGTCGGGCTCGCGCAGCACCAGCAGCACCTGGCGGTACAGCAGGTCGCGTGACTCGGCGAGGTCGGCGACGAAGGCCGCATGCTCACGCGCGGCCTGCTCCAGTGCCGGATGCGGCAGGGTCGGTGCCGCATGTTCCAGCCCGGCGACTATGGGATCCAGGTGGAGGGATTCGGCACGGATCAGGATCTGGACCCCACCTGAGTCCGCGAGGGAATTCACGAACCCGGCAAATCCGGCGACCAGAGCGTCTTGTTCCTGCTCGGTGCGCAAACCGAAGTTGACTGTGGAACAGGACAGAAGGATCGCGGTCCCCTCCTCACCCAGGTCCAGGGTTCCGTCATCGGCGATGGCCCGCAGCGGCAGGTCCAACGGGGCCGGCAGCGGCGGAGTGGTGGCGCTGATCCACGACGGAACCGTCTCCGAGGCGGCACGGGTTCGGCAGGAACGGCGCTTCGGGGAGCGAAGGAACCGCATGGCCGCTACCGCGAACCGGTCCAGGCTGAGACCGTCACGTTTTACCAATGCCGCGGCGACGCATCCCCCCAGAAGCGGCACTGCGATGGCCGCCAGCACCGGAAGCGGCACCACATCGCGCAGAGTGCTGGTACCGGCCCAGATCCCGAGGGCGGGAACTCCGATGATCACCAGTTGGCGCGCGGTGAGATTCGCCAGGATGGTGTCGTCACGTTCGACATCGGCGGGCATACGCACCCGCATTTAGGACCTCCCTTCGGGCCCGCGTCCCCAACGCGGGCGGCGCTGACGAGACCGGTTAGCGCTAGAACGCCGGTTGCGTGGCTGGTGCAGGCGCACCTGGGGACGTATGGGCTGTTTTCCTGCTCCGGCAGAGGCCTCTGACCGTGGTGAAGAGCGGGATGAGGAACCCGGCGGGTGCTGTGTGGCCCCACGTGGGGAGTCAGATCGCGAGGATCCCGACGTGGGAGACGCACGCTGGTGGTGGGAAGGGTGTGACTGGGCCCGCCGGGAGCCACCCCAGGAGCGTGACGTGTTGGCGGCGGAGCCTTCGCGGCGTTGGGAGTGGGAGAAGGCAGAGCCCGACGCCGCCGATCCGTTCATTTCTGAACCGGTGCCCGTCGGAGAAGGGCCAGTCCCAGCGGCTTTGGAGGAAAAAGCACCGGAACCGCGGGCGTTCGAGCGTCCCCTCGATCCTGTTGCTCCCGGCCGTGGCGCTGAGGAGTGAGCGGACGAAGAAGGGCGGGTGGAACCGGCAGGACCTTGGGGCTTCGGTGAGGGGCCTGGGGGAGTCCCTCGCGCGGTTGTCCCCCCTGAACCACTCGGGCCGCCCGAAGGCCGCCCCGAACGAAGCGCACCGGAACTGCCCGAGGCTCGCACCGCAGAGGCGACGTTACGGAAGATCAGCAGGCTCGCGGCGACCTTCCCTGCTTTCGTCAGCGGAGAGTTCTGGTACCCGAACACGCGTTTTCCGGCCCAGAACGGGATACGCACGAGCACGTAGAGGCAGGCGACCAACACTCCCAGGTCGATGATGGAACCGGCACTACCGAGAGGGTCGAACGCGTCCAGCCCTTCACGTTGCAGGAACAGCGTCATGACCACGCGCAGTGTCAACGCCTGAGCGATCTGCATGACGAGCAGGGCACCGATCGCACGCCACCACAGCCGCGCCAACCCCTCGGTCTGGGGAAGGGCGTGTGCGGCCAACGCCAGCGGGGCGGCGGCGGTGAGCAGAACCCACAGCATGATCCGGATGATCACGGTGAAGGTGAAGAAGAACCCGGCGAGGACGCTCATCAGCGCCAGCTGGAGTGTGATGAGCCCTTCAACCTTGGGGTTCTCCAGGATGCGCTGAATCGTGTTGGCGACAGCATCCGGGGATGCGGTGTCGCCGAGGACCGCGGCGCTGGTGGCGTTGCCGACTTGGGCCAGTTGCTGGCACAGGAACCAGCTGGCGTTGGCCGCGATGAACGCCAACACCAGCCGCGGCAGAACCTCCTTGATCCCGGCCGAGGTCTGGAACGTCTGGTGGCCCATCACCATCACACCGGCCGCGGTGACGATCAGAACGAACCCGGTATTGACCACGGCCAGCGCCGTCTGCCACACCGACTGCACCCCACTCGTAGGCGGGGTGCCCAGCATCAACCCGATGGCCGCTCGCACCAGACCAGCGTTAAGGAAATCGGTCACCACCCCCGATGCCCATGCGCTGAATGCCTGGATAACACGGCACTTGACGTTCCACGGCGCGCACTCCCCATCAGCCTCACCTGCCCCGGGGCCCTGACCGCCGCTGCCTCCACCCTCCTCGGAAGGTGGGCTGGGCTCCGGTCCAGGCTCTGGTGAGGGTTCCGGAGAGGGCTCCGGGCTGGGTTCGGGAGACGCGTCGTCGTTGTCGGCGGGTGGTTCCTCAGGGGAAGGCCCCGGTTCGGGCTCGGGTTCAGGCCGCTGGCCCTCGACCGGGACGGCATTCGCGGCACTGGTGACGGTCGCACCCGCCAGTGCCGGAGCGGAAGCGGCACCGGCGGCGGCAGCCACCGTTGCCATCAGGACCGCCAGAAGCCGCAGAACGGCACTCATTCCAGCCCCACGAATCCACGCAGGATCTCCACCAGCAATGGGGCCAGGACCGCGACCCCGTATCCCAGAGCTGAATATTTCAGGGTGTCTTTGGCTTTGCTGACCTCGCCGGGGTCCCCACCAGCGAGCAGGTAGCGAATACCGCCGATCGTCAACAGCAGCGTGGCCAGAGCCACCAGCAGGCCGACCACCCAGTTGCGGATGTTGGTGATGACCTCTTCCAGGTCACTCACACCGGGTTCCTCGACACCGTCCGCCAACACCGGCGCCGCGTCGCCCCCCACAACCACCGCAACGGTCACGAAGACAAGGGCGCCTATAACGCGAAAGCGATGTGTGTGCGTCTGCATAACCGTCACCTCGCATGACGCGGCGACGCGATCGTCGCCGCGGAACTGTGCGGATACGGGCCGGGGCGCACGCCGATTCCTCCTTTCCGATAAAAGCCAGAAACCGTGAGAGATCGATGACCACCGCGCCCCGACCCACCGTGAGCGGGAAACCCCTTCTCACCCCTCAAGAGGAATGCAGATCCCTGTTGCGCTCATCGCGCAGGAACATTTCTTCGTCCCAAGGAACGCGCCAGACGCTCCTCGGCAGCTTTACGCCAACGCCGTGCGGTGATGTAAGTCAGTCCCAGATCGTGTGCGGCCTGGGCCAGGGTCTGCGACTCCAACCGGCTGCGGGCGATGAGCTCGGCTTCCACCTCGGTCACCATCCCGGCGGCCAGAGCTTCGGCCAACACGCTGACCGGACCCCGCGAATCCCGCACGTGCCGTGTCGCCGGACGGTCCAGTGACTGCTGTGGAGAGAACCGCTGCCGGTCCCGGCGCGCGTGATAGCCCCAGCGGCACGCCGTGTTGGCCGCCGCGCGCCACAACCGCGTTCCCAACTCGGACTGGAGGAGATCCAAACGCCGCATCTCCTCCAACAGGGCGGCCAACATCTCGGCCTCCACATCAGCGACGTGGCCCCGCGGCACCCGTCCGAAGCGGGAACAGGCAACCACCAGCCGCGGCAGCATCGCCCCCGCAGCGACTACGGTCCAGTTCGCCTGCCCGGAACGCGACCGCCTCAGAACCCGGCGCCACAACGCATCGGTCACCTCCACCGGGCCGTCCCGCAAAGCTGTGACCACCGCACCAGCACCCAGTTCACTGGCATCAAGGCCGGACACATCCCCAGTGGGAAGTACGGGCTGCCCGGGGCCGGTGGTAAGTAGATCGATCGATTTCTGTAGAACAGCAAACGGTGACGCGGACACCATGATCGAACTCCCTTTGTCGTTTCGGGAGTCCCATCAAGACAAAAACGATTCTCCGAAAAATCGCACACGTTTCGCGCGAACCCATGCGAAGGATGGCGAGAAAGTGGAGAGTTCCGGGAGAAGGGAAAACGTGGCACGTGCCAAGACCGCCTGTTGTTCCGCCGGTCATACGCACTCGCCCGGCTTACGCCAAGCCTACGCCGGGCAAACGCCGTTCTCCGTTCAGGGTGAGCGCAACCGTCGGGATCGTTCCTCTTGATGGGGCGAGAAGTTCGATGGCCACAGCCGACACCAACACATGCACACCGGAAGCGAACGCCACGGCACCACACCCCTGCGGCTGCTACTACTGGACGGCACCCCCGGTGCCACGACACTGCTCGTTCTCGCCGCTCATGGTGCCCTGCCGCGGCCCGACGCCGCGCTCATCCCCGACACCGGCTGGTATCCCACCAGCGCCTATGAGTACTTGGACCGTCTGGCCCATCTGGCCACCGGCGCTGGCATCGAGGTGCTCTGGGCCGATGCCGGCGCCGTAACCGCGGCAACTGCATTCGACCCATCGACGTCCTGCCCGCTGCCGCTGCACACCCGCGCCCCTGATGGAACTCCTGGACGGCTTGCCAACGGTTGCGCCGCACGCCAGCGGGAAGCCATCGACGACGCGGGGCGCGACCTGCTCGGAGGTTCCCGCGCAGGCGTCGAGTTCGTCCTAGGGCTGTGTGCCGAGCAGGCCGACCTGGCCCACCCCGCCGCCGCTTCCTACCGCCGTAATCGTTATCCGCTGGTGGAACTGGGCTGGCGCACTGAGAACTGCCTCGCCCACCTCGCCCAGCACGACCTGGCCTATGTCCCCGACATGGCCTGTATCGGCTGCCCCAACCGCACCAATGCCGGCTGGGCCGAACTGCGTGCCACCGATCCGCAGGCGTGGCAGGAGGCCCTAGCTGTGGATGACGCCCTACGGAACCACCCAGCCACAGTGGTACCGGGCGGCATGCCACCCGGTACCACCGGCTACCTTCACCCGGCCCATCTCCCGCTGGCCGAGGTCGAGCTCGATGCCGCCACCGACGCCGGAACCGAAGCGTGTGTGCCACGGGCGTGCCGCGGCACGCGTTGTAGCCAGACGGTAGAGAACGGGGGCGGCACATGAACACGTTCACGCTGCCGCTGGTAACGCACCACCAACGCGAGCCGCACTCCTACCTCTCCAGCATCCAGAGCCGCGACACAGGCGGGAGGTGAGGCGTGATGCTGTGGATCGTTCCCGTATCGTTCCGTGACGCTGCCGCTTATGTCGCGATCTGGCACCGCCACCACTCCCGATCCCCGAGAGGACACAAGTTCAGCCTCGGTGTGGTCAACGCGGAAAACTACGTGGTGGGGGTGGCTATCGTCGGCCGGCCTATAGCCCGTGGCCTTGATGACGCGCGAACGCTGGAAGTGACCCGTCTAGCTACCGACGGCACGCACAACGCGTGTTCGAAACTGTACGGAGCGACATGGCGAGCCGCCCGCGCGCTGGGTTATGAACGCCTGGTCACCTACACCCATACGGACGAGAGTGGCGCTTCCCTGCGCGCGGCTGGATGGCGTCCTGCGGCAGTATTGCCTCCGCGGGAGGGCTGGAATCGTCCCGGTGCCGTTGCTGCCGGTGGCATCGCCCGAACCCGGTGGGAGGTGCCATGATCTCCACTAGCCATCGACACCGCAGCCAGCACTGTCGCGTCTGCCGCCTCGGCACAGAGCCTACTGGCACTTCCTCCGGTAGTTCTGCGCTGACCGGAAGCGCTACTGCCGCTCGCACTCACGCCACATCCTCTGCGAGCTCCGTTCGTACCGAGCGAATGCCACCACTCACCTCAGCCGCCGTCTGGGGCAGGGCGATCGGCAACAGACCCTCGGCTTCCGGAAGTGCGACATACGGCATCACGCGCTCTTACTGGGAGGTGAGGCCGTTATGACTAAACGGCCACAAAAACGCTTTGACCAGGTGAAACAGGGCGACGAACACAGTGGGAGCGCCTATCCTGACAAGTCCGCGCGCCAGCGCGGCGCAACCGGACATGGGTCGCAGACGCAACAGGTGAAGGTGAGGCCGGCCGAGTTCGTCGCTATGAGCGAGGCCCAACGGCGTGCCGTCATTGATGCTCTTGCCGAACTCCTGGTCGAGGCCCTCGAGCGTCACGACCACAGTTCCCGCGAATAGCGCTGGTGCGTACGCACAGCATGCTGTGCGTACGCACCAGCGTGAAAACCGAAGTGATGCCAAGCACGAGCGCTGCGTGTATGCCCCAACCAGCATCAGCGTGGCCGGTCAGAGACACAGCACCCCATACCGGCGGTCCCACCGGTCAGCTACTCCGCTGCTGGGCATAGGTGGACACTGTGCACGTCCCGGACATGCAGGAATACGTCAGCGCCTCGTCTCGATCGCGCCACACTTCCCGCGTGATCGAGAACACACCCCCCAATGAGGAGGTATGCCTGGATGCGGGTTGCTATTTACATTCGCATCTCTACCGATGAAGAGAACCAACCGTTCTCCTTGGAGGCCCAAGAGAACAAGCTACGGTCCTACATCTCCAGCCAAGACGACTGGCATGTGGTCCAGATCTATTCCGAACAGGCATCCGGGTCCGCTACGGAGCGTCCGCAGCTGAACAAACTACTAGCTGCAGCGCGCGCCGGACGCTTCGACCTTGTGCTGGTCTACCGAGTAGACCGCTTCTCCCGCTCTGTACGGGGTCTGGCCCAGCTCATGGACGAGCTCGATTCCGCTGGTGTCGTCTTCCGCTCGGCCACCGAGCCTTTTGACACCAGTGATCCGGCTGGGCGCATGATGGTGCAGATGCTGGCGGTCTTTGCCGAGTTCGAGCGTGCGACCTTGATCGACCGGGTCATCAACGGCATGGAACGCAAAGCTGCCCGCGGCGAGTGGTGCGGCGGTGCGCGTCCCTACGGCTACAGCATTGATCCGCATACCAACAAGCTCATCGTTAAAGAGGATGAGGCTGGGCTTCCCCCGCACATCTTCCAGATGTATACGCACAAGCGCTTGGGTGCAAAGGAGATCGCCAACCAGCTCAACGACCAGGGGCACCGCACCAAGACCGGCAAGCCCTGGAGTCGCAACTCCGTATTGACTGTGCTGCGCAACCGTGCCTACATCGGCGAGGTCTTCTTTCGTGGCCAGTACCACTCCGGCGCTCATCCTGCCTTGGTGGAGGAGAACGTCTTCGCCGCGGCCCAAGAAATCCTCACCGCACGCGGCGACGACCGTGCCAAACGCGCCGGAAACGCTTCGGACTACCTGCTGTCCGGGTGCCTCACATGTCCGGAGTGCCATAAGAACTACCTGGGGCATGCCGCGCACGGCAACAAGTACCGCTACCGCTACTACTCCTGCTATTCCCGGCTGCGTTACGGCAAGAAGACCTGCTCCTCCCAGCAGTTTCCCGCCGACCAGCTTGAACGCGCCGTCCTAGAGGCGCTGCTGGAGACCTACCAGCGCACCGACCTGTTTGAGGAAGCTATCGCCGAAGTCGCTCGCAGGCGCAGCGAACTGGCCGAGCATTACCGTGCCGAACTCACCAGTGTTGAGACCGATCTCGCCAACACCGAGGCCGCGATCGAGCGTTATCTGGCTGCCTTCGAGTCGGGAACCATGTCCGAATCCGTCTGCGGGTCACGGGTGAAGGAGCTCGCTGGCAAGGCTGCTCAGCTGCGCGACCGCCACGGCGAACTCGCCCGCCTGTGCTCACAGGAAACAGAAGCAGCACCAACCCAGGAGGAACTTGCCGCGATGCGCGACCACATCCACCACGCTGTCACCAACGGCAGTCCGCCGGTCGTCAAGAATCTTGTCCAGAGTCTGGTCGCCGAGGTTCGCATCACCGGCGAACGCACCGTACAGCCGGTTTTCCGCATACCGGCCAACGACAGTATGCAAGCTCACGATCACCAGACGCAGGTTCGCCTGCTGTCCGGAGGGGTGCCCCCTGGAGGATTCGAACCTCCGCACACGGCTCCGGAGGCCGGATGGTGTCACGTTGTATTTTTGGCCCTGACCTGCGGAGAACTTCCGTTTTCGGTATCGGGAGCGGGGCGGTGTTCCGTACATATTCCGTGGTGGTTGGGGGAGCGGTTTCGCCACTACGGATGCTGTACCAGGGCTCTTCCTCGGGCCTACCCGTTTTTCTTGTGTTCCCCTGTTGTTGCCGCGAGCCTGCCGAGAGCGGTGCGGGCGGTCAAGGATGACGCGTAGCGTCACCGCGTAGCGGCGCGAGCAGCGTCCTTGACGGCCCGTGCCGCGTCGGCATGATGGAGGGCGGCAACAGGGGAACGCCGCCTGGCGTATTCGTTGGTGCTGGCGGCACCGGGCGGTGTGGAGTTCTTGCTATAGGCCGGTGTTGGGGGCCGGTCGGGACCGGGCGGCAGCCCGCAGCTCGACCGGCCCCCACCTGTAGGTCAGCGGCGGCGCGAAGCGCCGCCGCCTTGATCCCATATAGCCCAATTCGGCAACGTTTTACGTGTTGATCTTCAGAAGCGCTTGCATCGTTTCGACTGGAGTGACGCATCGGAACCCGGTGTCATCATCGAGCATTTCGGATGAGGCATCGTTGAAGGTTGCTGGTTCTACCCGAAAGAACGGGCTTGTGAAAGCACTTCCCTTCAGCTCGTATCGTCCCGGTGTCGACTCGGTGGCACACCACTCCCAAACGTTTCCGCACATATCGTAAATCCCGTATGGACTTACTCCGCTGTGGTATCGGTCAACCGGTGTGGTGCTACGGATTTCGTTTTCTCGGACATTGCATTTTGCAGGTGTTTTTTGACTTCCCCACGGAAAGGAATCACCTCTGGTTCCTCGTGCGGCTTTCTCCCACTGTTGACTTGTGGGAAGGGATTTTGTTGACCATTTAGTATAAGCTACAGCGTCATCCCAGGTTACGAATACAACTGGATGCTCGTAGATGGCGTCCGAAAATTTTTCGTCATTCCAATGTTGAGGCTTTTTATGACCTGTTGCGGCAACAAAACGAGAGTAGTCGGCGTTTGTTGTTGGGAAAACGTCGATATAGAAGGCAGGGAGATAAACAGGCTTATTGTCTTCTCCGGACAAGTAGACTCCAGCGTCTACAAGCGCCATAAGCTTTCCATCGACAGGATGTCGAATTTGGTGAGGCTCATCCGTGGGTATCGGCGCTACATCTATCTCTGCCTCTTGCTCCTGGTCCTCTTCATTTTTCTCCGTTGAGTCGATCCCAACGAGGTTGGCGAACCTAGCTTGCACGTTAGCGTCTGAAGCGGCTAGAGATGAGTCGAGAGCCTGCTGGTTCACGGGACGAGGGTGGATATCCTCACCATACTTTTCCCATTTGGATACCATGCGTTCGCTAATTCCAAGATGCGCAGCGAACGCGCGAATACTCATCCGTTTAGCCTCGCGCAGGGCACGAACTTCCTGTCCGGACCAAAGCTGGACGGTAGTGCTGGGCATTCAATTTTCCTGAATATACGGTATGATTTAAGAACTTAGATCCGCTCTGTTGGTATCTCTTCGTACTCTTTCCGAAGAGATTCGAATATTTCGTGTTCCGCTGGAAAATTAACGCCGTCGATCGCGGTTACAGGCCGCACTCCAACCGTTGTGTTTGTTGCAAACACGGCTTGTATTCTTTCAAGGTCTTTGAGGCCAACCGGAGAAATTACTGTTTTCTCGTGGACTTGTTGGAGAAGGCGCATTGTAACGCCAGGAAGGACATCCGAGTCTGGCCAGACGACATTTTCTCCGTCAAAGAATGCAATATTCCATGTTGCGCCTTCAGATATGTAGGAACTCTGGTCGACGAATAGGGCATCATCGAACCCGTTCATTTGAGCATTTCGGCGATGCCTTATCGCGCCAAATAGGCCGATATGCTTGACTAAGGGCATATCCCTTACGTACGTGGCTGATTGCACTTGGAGCGGAGTTGCCGGCAGTGCCATCGCTGGTCGGGTCGTTATCAGTACATTCGGATTGGATGACTTTCCAGGATTTCCTAATTGTATTTCTGGATCGAATACAGTGATTCGCACAACAAATGCCCCGTCCTGGTTGCCAATGGAATGGCGAACGAGTTCGCGCACATAATCTCTGTCGAGTTCAGTTCCGAATACTTCCAGAGAATCTTTGGCAATACGTTCCATATGGTGGGAAAGTCCGCGAATGTGCTGGTTGTCCACACGCATAGAGGTGAAGTGGCCGTAGTTGACCAACGCGAGCGTCTGTAGGTCCTCAGGCGTGACCGGTTCGCCGTTAAGTTCTGCCATGGCTCCAGTCTGTCACTGGGTCACGGACCGCTGACAGGCGCTGAGTGCAGCAAAAGTTCAGCACTGAGGCAGCAGCACGACATGGGAAATACCCCGCCTTCACTCGGATCCTTGAGTACATGAGCAACACGCGAGCCGTCGAGAGGTGCCGTTCCTGCCGAGGTCGGGGGCGTAAGAGTGTGCGGTCACGAAAGCTCGTGGTGATACAGCCAAGGTCGGGGACTCCGGTGAAGGTTCGTTTTGTCCCTTGCTCCGACTGTCAGGGTTCCGGAACGGCTGCCGCGTGATGCTGCACACATAGCCCCCGCGACGGAGCGGCCGTCCGGGGGCGCGGTCCCAACCTGGTCAAGGCAGGTGGAACGATGACAAGGCTAGTTCCTCCCTACTCGGGATCAGATTCGACCCCGTATGACACACCGTCGTATGTACGGTCGTATGTGCTGGTCCATGAACGATGCACCCAGGCATGTGAAGACGCCTGCTGCGAACAGTGCTGCAACGCTGCCCTAGCCGCTTGGGACAGAGCGGAGAGTGCGCGATGAACCGTGACACTGATCCACTGTTGGCGCTCTTGAGGAAACGCTACGGCGAGCATTGGGACATTCGTCGTACTCAACATCTGTGGATCGCAACGGCTGTCGACCCAGAGGCCGATCACGCACCTACGGTCATCGAAGAGGACTCGGACGCCTTCATGCGTCAGTTGGACAATCCTCCCGAGCGGATAGGCGATGCTTCGCCATTGTCGTCTCTGTGGATAGAAGGTCGTTTGGTCCAGCTCCGTGACGGTGTGTACTTGGCGACACGCGTTCGGTAGCAATCCGGTGCTGTGCGGCACGATTGCCTTGTCTCAGACCGGACGGTGGTTCCTGTTGCGTCAGGTTCGTAGGCCGAGTCCATCCCAAACGGGTGACGAACCAAGGTAGAAGCAGTATGCTACTTGTCCAGACAAGTACTAGAGTCACCGGGCGGTTGTTATGTCGGGCCTAGGGTTCGCTCCTCCCAAATACGTTCAGATCATCCACGCAATCCAAGAGCGCATCGAAGACGGCACTTATCCCGCTGGCGAGATGCTGCCCTCGGAAACGCGAATGGTGCGGGAGTTCGGAGCGGGCCGTAGCACTGTCGTACGGGCGCTTCAGGTGTTGAGTCTGGAAGGCTGGATCGAGCGCGAACACGGCCGGGGGTCCTTCGTCAAGGGTGTCCCGACAGAGTCGGTGGAACGCTCACATGCGGGCGCAACAGCCTTCGACTCCGCTGAGAGTTCCAAAGACAACAGGATCCTCCAAGCGGGTCGTTCCGTCACGCCTCCCGCTATCGCCACAGCATTGGGTGTTCCCACAGGTTCACCGGTCATCATGCGTCAGCGGGTCATTCTGGACAGGGACGAACCAAGCGAACTGGTCACTCTATGGTTCCCGCTGGACGTAGCTGACGGAACGGACCTCGGCCAGACCGAACTTATTGGTATCGGTGCCAGGGAACACCTCCAAGCAGTCAAGCAGCTACGTCCCGCTCGGGTTTGCGAACGTCTGTCCGCACGACAAGCGACCGATGATGAGCAAGCGAACCTGAAGCTGAATACAGGGACACCGGTATTGGGAATCCTCGCCCGAGTCCTGGATGCCTCGGATAACGTCATCACGGTCGCCGACATCGCCCTACCCGGTGACCTGCATGAACTAGAGGACAGCTACCCCGCTTCCTAGAACCTCTCCAGCCTCGTCGGCTTAATCACTTGTGCGAACGAGTTGAGTTAGCTAAGGTGCAAGCACACTCGTTCAGACAAGTACTTGAGTGTTCGTTGAGAGATGAGGTTCTGATGGCTATTCAGGGTGCGTTGCCGGTGGAGTTCGGAACGGTGTTCCCGCACGGGGCCTACGCCCTGGGAGTGGAAGCGATCACCGACTTTGAGACCAAGCGCCAACAGACCGACAAGACCTCGGGGCTGCCGCTGTGGGCGGTGGAGGTCATCGACGCCGACCCGGAGGCCCGGGGCAAGGCCAAGAGCGTGAAAGTCAAGGTCGCCGCTGAGGTGTGCCCGACCCTGCCGGACGAGGTTCCGGGGTTGCCGTTCCGTCCGGCCGAGTTCGAACAGATGTCGGTGATGCCCTATGTGGACGAGTCGGGCCGGCGCCCTCGGGTGGCCTACTCGCTGCGGGCACGCGGGGTGAAAGCCCCCAACGCCTCGGGGCGCAAGGCTGCCTCGGCCAACGCGGGCGCTGCCAAGGACGCCGCCTGAGAACACACGCGGGGCGGCCTGGTGCGCCAACACCAACGGCCGCCCCCAACCCCTCATTCACGGTCGCCCAACCAGTGAAAACGAAAGAGGTAGAGCACCATTATGTCTGATCAGCCCCACGGTTCACCCCGTGCGCGTGAGATCTCGCGGTTCCTGGCGGAACTGCGCTCACGCTCCCAGCGTCCGGTCGCAGCCTCCGATCAGGACAACGCAGACCTGCTGGCCTGGAAGACCAGCCTGTTGGAGCGCATCGCTGATGCCAGCGAGGACCCGCACACGCACGTGGTGGCGGCCTCGGCTCGGGCGGATCTGGCCGCCTACCGGGCGCGCAACGCGGCGCTACGGGCCGAGTACCAAGCCTCCCTGTTCGAGGTGCTGGGGGGTGACTCGTGATGCTGCGCGACCGCAGTGCCGGAAGTGCCCAAGTACAGCCCACCACCCCTCTTCCCGCGCACGGGGTACGGTTCACGACCCCGGTGGTGGAAACGCCGGGCATCGTCATCGTGTCCCGGTGGGTCTATCGGCTCCTGCGCCTGGTGGTGCTCACCCCCGTCCGGTTCCCGATCGCAACCGCCCTGCTGAGTACCGGTGCCATGGTCGTTTCCGTCTGGGGCTGGATCCCGCTCGCTGCGGGGATACTTCTCGCTGGCGTGGGATTGGGGGTGTGGTGGTGGTACTGGCCCGCCGTGTTCCACCGCCTGGTCGTGCTGCGCAGCCTGGCGTGCTGGCGCTGGCTGTGGGTGTACCGGCGTCACTGGCAACCCGTGCTCGTGGTGGCCGGACTGGCCGAGTCGTATCAGGAACGCCACTACCTGCCCCGCATCAAAACCGTGTCCTGCACCGCCTGGGCGGACCGAGTGCGCATCACCCTGGTACAGGGCACCACTCCCAGAGACCTCGAAGACCGGGTGACCGAGCTCGCCCACGGGTTCCAAGCGCCCTCGTGCCGGGTCTACACGCGCGGGCCGCGCGACGTGGTGTTGGAGTTTCCCCGCCGCGACCTGTTGGCCAACCCCCTGCCGGCACGCCCCGTCCCGGATCAGGTCGACATGGCCGCTCTCGAGGTGGGCCTGTGTGAAGACGGGACCCCGTGGGACCTGCGGCTGCACGGCACCCACGTACTCACGGTCGGAGTGACAGGTTCGGGCAAAGGCTCGGTGCTCTGGTCGGCCATCCGGGCGATGACTCCGGCCATGGTGGCAGGGACGGCGCAGGTGTGGGCGATCGATCCCAAACGCATGGAACTGTCCTACGGCCGGTCTCTGTTCGCCCGCTACGCCGACACCGCTGAGGCGGCCGTGGACGTGTTGGAGGCGGCCGTGTCCGAGATGCACGCCCGGGCGGATCGCTACGCCGGAATCCGGCGCACCCACACCCCCACAGTCGAGGACCCGTTCATGCTCGTGGTACTGGACGAGGTCGCCTTCCTCACCGCCTACCACCCCGAGAAAGACATCCGCCGCCGGGCCGAGAACGCCATCGCCACGTTGACGTCGCAGGGGCGTGCGGTGGGGGTGTGCGTGCTGGCCGCACTCCAGGACCCGCGCAAAGAGGTCATGAATCTGCGCAACCTGTTTCCCGACAAGGTTGCCCTGCGGCTGGACGAGGCCAGCCAGGTGGACATGGTGCTGGGCGATGACGCCCGCGAACGCGGCGCCAACGCCCACCTCATCGACCCCAATGTTCCCGGGGTGGCCTTCGTCCGCATGGAGGGCTCCCCGCTGCCGGTACGCGTGCGGGCCGCCTTCGTCAGTGACGACGACATCGAGGCTATGGCGAACGAGTACGGAACTCGTTCTCTGCACCCGGTGCCGGATGTGGAGGTGGCCTGATGCCGAGTCCGACCGGCAAAACCACACGGGCCGAGCGCCAAGCCCAACCCCTGGCCAAAGACGTCGCCGAACAGGTCGCCACCGACAACGGGGTGTGCATCCGTCCGGTCTCACTGCGGCGCACCAACCTGGACACCGGTGCCTCAGAGATCGTGGATGTGCCGTGCGGCTCCACGTTGGACAGCCAGTGTCCGGCCTGTGCGGCTCGTAAGCGTTCCCTGCGGCGCAGCCAGTGCGAAGAGGGCTGGCACCTGGACGAGGAACCCACACCCACTCCGGATGATCCCTCCGACCTCCAGCGCTGGTGGGTCGAATACCGCGCCCGGGCCACGGCCCGCCGTGACGATCTCGCCGCTTCCGGTAGTGCCGCACCGGAGGAACTGGCTGAACTCGATGACGCCATGACCGCCATGGATGAGGAGATCACCGCCACCGGGCTGCGCGGCTCGGTCTCACGGGGTGCTTCTTCGGGTGGTTCCTCCCCACGGCGTACACGCTCGACGAAACGCCGCAGCGACGTTCCCGACCTGCCCAAACGCCCCATGGCTCGCAGAACCGTGGGCCGTAGTTTCCAGGACAGTGCCACGGGCACGACGTTTCGCCCGTCCCTGTTCCTCACTCTGACCCTGGATTCCTACGGGCGGGTGCGCTCGGACGGCACCCCAGTGGATCCCGACACCTACGACTATCAACGCTGCGCGCGCGACACACTGCACTTCTCCAAGCTCATCGACCGGTTCGTGCAGAACCTCCGTAGGGTGGCCGGGTTCGACGTGCAGTACTTCGCCACCGTGGAACCCCAAAAACGCCTCGCCCCGCACCTACACATGGCGATCCGGGGCACCCTGCCCCGGGCCGAACTGCGCCAGATCGCCGCGGCGACCTACCACCAAGTCTGGTGGCCCCACGCTGAACAGGTCGTCTACGACAACGATCACCTTCCCCTCTTCGACGAGGACACCGGAAACTACGTCGACCCGGACACGGGACAGGTGCTGGCCACCTGGGAACAGGCCCTGGACGTGCTGGACGCCGACCCGGAGGCCGAACCTATGCACGTGTGTCGGCTGGGTCCCCAAGTGGACGCCAAAGGCGTGGTGGCCGGCAGTGGTGATGCCAACCGGTGCGTGCGCTACCTGGCGAAATACCTGACCAAGGACATCGCCGAGTGCCACCCGGTGACCACCGCCGCCCAACAGCGCCACGTGGACCGCTTCATGGACGCCTTGCGGTTCGAACCCTGCTCACCCCGGTGCGCGAACTGGTTGCGCTACGGCATCCAACCCCAGAACCCCACAGCGGGCATGCAACCGGGCTTCTGCCGGTCCAAAGCCCACAAGCGCCAACACCTGGGCTATGCCGGCCGTCGGGTGCTGGTCTCGCGCAAATGGTCGAACAAGACCCTGGCCGACCACAAAGCCGACCGGCTGACCTGGGTGCTGCAAACCCTCGGTGTGGATCCCACCAACCCCGACCCCGACGACGACACCGGCTCCGAGACGACCTCGCACCCGGGTGCTCCGGTTCTCTCGGCAACCACCACCAACGAGCACTGCGTGTGGGAACTCGCCAAACCCACCGATCCGGACGTGGCACCCCGCGAACACCGATTACTCCGGGCCGTGGGCGAGCGGCTCAACCGCCGCGCCCACCTGGACACCGTTCGGCAACACCACCATTCGGCAACGGAAAGAGCCGCATGACTACCGCGACCGTCCCCCTGCGTAAGAACGATCGTCTTATGACCGTTTCGGAAGTACTGGCTGAGCTCGGTGGAGTACCGCGCCGAACTTTCTACCGGTGGCGTGAGGTTGGTCACGCTCCTTGTGGCATCAAGCTTCCCAACGGCGAGCTTCGTTTCTGGAAGAGCGACGTGGAGGCATGGCTACTGACGCTCCGGGAGGATGCCGCGTGAACTCCTATGATGTGCGCTTCTGGTCGGTCAAGACCAATCGGAAAAAGAACCCCACGACGGGGAAGAGCCAGGTGACCTCCCATACGGTCCGCTGGACCGTCGCTGGCCGTGAGAAGTCCCGGACGTTCAAGAACAGGGAGGGGGCCAAGAACTTCCTTTCTGATCTTCGCCAGGCGGCGAAGAGCGGAGAAGCCTTCGACGTCAGTTCGGGTCTTCCCGACTCGTCGCTGCAGGGGCCTACGGTCACATGGTTCGAGCACGCGCTTTCGTACGTAGACCACAAATGGTCCAGATCTTCGGCAAAGGAGCGGATCTCTGTAGCGGAAGGACTGACCGCCGTAACGCTCGCCCTGGTTAAGAGCACTCAGGGAGCGCCGGACGGCACTGTGCTTCGTCGTGCGTTGCGCCGCTGGTCGTTCAACGTAGTGCAGCGTGACGCACCCAAGCCATCGGAGGTTGAAACGGCACTGCGCTGGTTGGAACGTAACTCGTTACCGCTCACAGCGTTGGAGGATCCACGAACGGTAACGGCGGCGTTGGATGCCTGCGCACGCAGACTCGATGGCAAGCCAGCCGCTCCGGAGTACTACCGCCGCCGTCGACGTGCCTTTTCCGGGGCGTTGAAGTACGCGGTTCGTCTCGACCGGCTCCGGAGCAATCCGCTCGACGACAAGAAAGCCGAGGACTGGAAACCCCCTACGGTAGTCGCGACCGTCGATCGCCGGAGGGTAGCTAATGCCGATCAGATACGGAACCTTCTGGATGCCATCGGGAACGTTGGTAGTACCCAGGGTCCGCGACTGGTGGCGCTGTACGGATGTATGTACTACGGCATGCTCCGGCCGCAGGAAGCTGTCTCTCTTGAGGGGAAGTCCTGTGAACTTCCCGAGGAAGGATGGGGAGCGCTGGACTTCGAGGCTGTTTACTCGGCAGCGGGCAAAGAGTGGACCGATGCTGGTGAGGTCCACGAGGAACGTGGGCTGAAGGGAAGGCCGGTCAATACTCGTCGTCGTGTCCCGATCCCGCCTGTTCTCGTATCCATGCTGCGTACGCATATCGAACAGTACGGTCTCGCTTCGGACGGTCGGCTGTTCCGCACATACACAGGAGGGAAGTACCAACCCTCCACGCTGTGGCGGGTGCTGCAAGTAGCCAGGGAAACCGCCCTCACAGAAGATCAGGTAGGTTCACCGCTGGCTTCCACCCCGTACGACTTCCGGCACGCTGGGATCTCGCTGCGGTTGAACGCCGGCACTCCTCCGGCGCTGGTCGCGGAGTGGGCCGGACACAGTGTGGAAGTGCTGTACCGGGTCTACGCCCATTGCTTGGACGGTGATGACGACCGTTGGTTCGGGCGCATCGAAGACGAGATGGGGTAACGCGGAACCCTTCTCAGAGGACGAGTTGCGATACCCGTAACCTGCAAAGACGTGCCCCTCACCCGTTCCGCACATATTCCGGGAACACGCGCATGCGGCTACGGTGAGCGGCATACCGCTGCATACGAGAGAAGACCCCGCGATCAGCTTCATAGCTGGTCATCCGGGGTCTTCGCTGCTCTCGCAAGGGTGCCCCCTGGAGGATTCGAACCTCCGCACACGGCTCCGGAGGCCGTTGCTCTATCCCCTGAGCTAAGGGGGCGCTGCGCTGAGAACCATCCTAGCAGGGGTCGCGGGGTGGTTCGTGCATTCCGCCCGTGTTCCGGAATCCGCCAGCGGCAGGGGCTGGATGCGGCTAACCTCGCGGGCGTGAGTGAAACGCTGGCACGGGTACTGGTCGTCGAGGACAACGACGTGATACGGGATCTGATCACCGTCAACCTCGAGCTGGAGGGCTTCGAGGTGCACACGGCCGTCGACGGCCACGAGTGTCTGCGCCGGGCGAGTGAGGTCGGGCCGGACGTGGTGACGCTCGACATCATGATGCCCGACCTGGACGGGTGGATCGCCGCATCCCGGCTGCGGGAGGCCGAGGAGACCCAGGCAGTGAAGATCGTGCTGATCACCGCGCGGGCCCAGGACGACGACCTGCGGCGCGGCCGGGAACTCGGGGTGGACGCCTACCTCACCAAACCGTTCGATCCCACACAGCTCGTTCGCGTCGTGCGCGACCTCGCCGGGGTCGGTTGACGCCGCCGATGCCGGACCACACGACGCCCCGGAACGTAGCCACACCCGCTCGCGTGAACACCGCACTTCGGGAAGCCGCCGCCCGAGCCAACGGTGTCGAGCTGGCCGCGGTCCCGGACGCGCACCCGCACCGCCCCCGGCGGGGCGCGGCGGGTGACTGCGTCAGCGCCCTGCCGCTGCGGCTGGCGGGAACCGTCGGCCGCCCAGCAGCGGAGACGGCCGCCGCCACCGCCGCCGAGCTCCGCGCCAGCGGCGCCTTCGCCGCCGTGTCCCACACGGACCGGGGGTTCCTCTCCGTGACGTGTACCACGGCCGCCTGGGTCGCGCTGGCGGGAACCGTCGCCCGGAACGCGGCGGAGCACCTCACCGAGGGGCGCTGGGACGGGACGCGGGACCCCGCCACCGAACCCCCGGCCGTGCTGGCCGACGCGGGACCGGTCGCAGAGGCCCGCCGCTGGGCACGCGCCGACGCGCGGCGGCGGCTCCGCTCCGCCCGTGCTCCCGTGGCGGCCGCCCCGGCTGGTATGCCCCCGGCCGCCGCCACCGACGACGTGACGTGGCGGGACCCGTACCTGGACGCGCCCGCGGGCGGGACGGAGAGCGCGCGGCTGCTCAACGCCGTGGGGGAGGCGAGCGCCCGGATCGCGTTCTGCCGTTCTTCCTCCGAGGAGCTCCGCCCGGGGGAGGAGACCGGCCCCGGGCTTCCCGCACTACCGAACGCCCACCACCCGGGAGACTGGGCGTGGCACACCGCCAGCAACCCCGCCTTCTGCCTGCGCTACGCGCACGCTCACGCCGTGGCCACCCGGCAGTGGACCGAGGACGCGGGGCTGCCCCCCGCCAGTGCGACGGGGGAGACCACCCGCGCGGGGGAGGCCGCACTCGACACCCCCTCCGTGCACGCGCTGCTGGGGAAACTGTTCGACGCGCCCGCGATGCTGGAGGCCGCCGGCAGACGCGGCCAGCCCCACCTCTGGGTGCGCTACCTCGAGACTCTCGCTGTTGCCTACCATGAGTGGCGAGGGCCCTGCGGCGTCATCCCTGGGGAGACCACCGGCCGGGAGGCGGCCGATGCCGCGCGCAGGGAGACCGCCGCCCGGCTCGACCTGTGTGCCGCCGCGGCGGGTGTGCTGCGAACGGGATTGTTCCTGCTCGGCGTGTCCGCGCCCACAAGGTTGTGACCGCCGCTGTGCGGGTGCCCCGGCCCTGTTCCCGGAAACCCGGGTGGGGCGATGACGTGCCGTGTCCGCGCGGCCACCGAGAAAGCCGACGATCCAGCCGAGAGCGTGTGTCCCATGAGTCGTTACGCCCATCCAGCCGGTCCGCGTCACGCCGACGTGCTACCGGAGGAGCACCCGCCGACGCCGCCGCACGACCCCTCCGGCCTCGACCCGCGGGTCTGGCCGGGAACCGCCGAACGCCTGGACGGTGAGCTGACGGTCGGCGGGATCGGCGTCTCCGAGCTCGCCGACCGGTACGGAACGCCGCTGTTCGTCCTGGACGAAGCGGAGTTCCGCTCCCGCGCCGGCGAATACCGCGACGCTTTCGGCAGCGGCGGTGCCGACGTCTACTACGCCGGTAAGGCGCTGCTCACCAAAGCCGTGGCGCGGTGGGTCCGGGAGGAGGGGCTCAAGCTCGACGTGTGCAGCGGGGGCGAACTCGCGGTTGCACTGGCGGCCGACTTCCCGCCCGAGCGCATCGGGATGCACGGGAACAACAAGTCCGAGGAGGAGCTGGCACGCGCCCTCGACGCCGGCGTCGGGCGGATCGTCCTCGACTCGTTCGACGAGATCGAGCGGCTGGAACGCTTGGCGGCCGAACGCGGCAGCGTCCCCGACGTGCTGGTGCGGGTCACCACGGGGGTGGAGGCGCACACCCACGAGTTCGTCGCCACCGCCCACGACGACCAGAAGTTCGGCCTCGCGTTGAGCACCGGTGCCGCAGCGGAGGCGGTGCGGCGAGTGTCCGCGGCCGAGAACCTCTCCCTGGTGGGGCTGCACTCCCACATCGGCTCCCAGATCTTCGACACCGCCGGGTTCGAGGTCGCCGCCGCCCGCGTCACCCGTTTCCTGGCGGAGACGCACCGCGAGCTGGGGGTGACACTGCCGGAGCTGAACCTCGGCGGCGGTCTCGGTATCGCCTACGTCTCCTCCGACACGCCACTGGATCCGAAGACCATCGCGCACAGCCTGCTCGACATCGTCCAACGGGAATGCGACACCCACGGGATACCCGTGCCGCGCCTGGGAGTGGAACCGGGACGCGCTATCGCGGGCCCGAGCGGTATCACCGTGTACCGGGTCGGTACGGTCAAGGACGTCGAGGGGTTGCGCACCTACGTCAGTGTGGACGGCGGGATGAGCGACAACATCCGCACCGCGCTGTACGGGTCGGAGTACACCTGCCTCCTGGCGTCCCGGAACGGGGAGGGCACCGAGCCCGTGCTGGCCCGCCTGGTGGGCAAGCACTGCGAGAGCGGCGACATCGTCGTCCCCGACCTGTACCTGCCGCGTGACGTGCGTGCGGGCGACCTCGTGGCGGTGGCGGCCACCGGTGCCTACTGCCACTCGATGGCCAGCAACTACAACAACCTCCCGCGGCCGGCCGTGGTGGCGGTGCGGTCCGGGGAAGCCCGTGCGCTCGTGCGCCGGGAGACCGAGGAGGACCTGCTCCGCCGCGACGTAGGCTGAAAGGAGCCAGGGCCGGTTCGACGGGCGCTGTTCGCCACGAGCGGCGCGACCGGTGCCGCGTCGGTGCGCCCGAGGGGCGAGGCGGAGCGGAGTCTCCGCCGGCCGGCGGGGAACCGCCGGCGCGCGGCGGGACACGTGTCCGCCGGACAGGCCTTGGCCCCGGCCGCGTCCGGGTGCCGTGAGGATTGCGAAGAACGACGTGAGAGAAGTGGGAGTCATCCCCCTATGGCGATGAAGGTGGCGCTGCTCGGGTGCGGCGTTGTGGGCGCGGAAGTGGTGCGGCTGATCAACGAGCAGTCGGCCGAGCTGGGCGCACGCGTGGGAGCACCCCTGGAGATCGGAGGGGTCGCGGTGCGCCGCGTCGGAGGCACACGCGGCACGGGACTGGACCCGGAGCTGTTCACGACCGACGCCATGGGCCTGGTGACCCGTCCCGACATCGACCTCGTGGTCGAGGTGGTCGGCGGCATCGAGCCGGCGCGTTCGCTCATCCTGGCCGCGGTGAAGTCCGGTAAGTCCGTGGTGACGGCCAACAAGGCGCTGCTGGCGGAGGACGGCGCCACCATCCTCACGGCCGCCCGGGAAGCCGGGGTCGACGTGTACTACGAGGCCGCGGTCGCCGGTGCCATCCCGCTGCTGCGGCCGTTGCGGGACTCGTTGGCGGGGGACCGGGTGAACCGGGTGCTCGGCATCGTCAACGGCACGACGAACTTCATCCTCGACCGGATGGACGCGATGGGGGCCGGGTTCGCGGAGTCCCTGGAGGAGGCGCAGTCGCTGGGCTACGCCGAGGCCGACCCCACGGCTGACGTCGAGGGGTTCGACGCCGCCGCCAAAGCCGCGATCCTGGCCCGGCTGGCGTTCCACACCCAACAGGTGACCGCTGCCGACGTGCACCGGGAGGGCATAACGGAGGTGTCGGCGGGAGACATCGCCAGCGCCAGGGCCATGGGGTGCGTCGTCAAGCTGCTGGCGATCTGCCAGCGCTCTGCCGACGGCGACGCGGTCGGGGTGCGTGTGCACCCGGTGATGCTGCCGCGGGAGCACCCGCTGGCGAACGTCAACGAGGCCTACAACGCGGTGTTCGTCGAGGCGGAGTCCGCGGGGCGCCTGATGTTCTACGGTGCTGGTGCGGGCGGCACTCCCACGGCCAGTGCGGTCCTCGGCGACGTGGTGGCGGTGGCTCGCAACCGGCTCGCTGCGACCTCCGCGGGGGAGGGCGGCGACGACACCGGCATGCCGGTCCACCCCATGGGCAAGACGGTGACGCGGTACCACATAGCGCTGGACGTGGCGGACCGTCCGGGGGTGCTCGCCCGGGTGGCCGACGTGTTCGCGGGTAACGGCGTCTCGATCAAGAACGTGCGCCAGGAGGGGCACGGAGAGGACGCGCAGCTCGTCCTCGTCAGCCACCAGGCGCCCGACGCCGCGTTGGGCGCGACGGTGGAGGAACTGCGCGGGCTCGACATGGTGCGTTCCGTCGCCAGTGTCATGCGGGTGGAGGCGTTCGCCGACCAGGCGTGAGTCCGCACTCCCGCTCGTGGCGCGGGGCGCGTGCCCTGCCCGTGGGCTTCTAGACTCGGGGGTAATCACGGGGCTGGCCGCGGCTGCTCGCACCGCCTCAGGAGTATGTCGTTCGATCGTGGAAAGGGCTCGACGTGAGCATGGCGCGGGCGTGGCGAGGTGTCGTCGCGGAATACCGGGACCGTCTTCCTGTCACCGAGGAAGCACCGGTCGTCACACTGCACGAGGGGGGAACACCGCTCGTTCCCGCCAACCGGGTGTCCGAACTGACCGGTTGCGAGGTGTACCTCAAGGTCGAGGGGCTCAACCCCACCGGGTCGTTCAAGGACCGCGGTATGACCATGGCCATCACGAAGGCCGCTGAGGAGGGGGCGAAGGCGGTCATCTGCGCCTCGACCGGCAACACCGCGGCGAGCGCCGCCGCCTACGCGGTGCGTGCCGGAATGACATGCGCCGTGCTCATCCCGGACGGGAAGATCGCCATGGGCAAGCTCGCCCAGGCGCTGGTGCACGGCGCTCGGCCGTTGCAGGTCCAGGGCAACTTCGACGACTGCCTGGAACTGGCCAGCAAACTGTCGGTGGACTATCCGGTCGCGTTGGTGAACTCGGTCAACCCCTACCGGCTGCAGGGCCAGAAGACGGCGGCGTTCGAGGTCGTGGACGCCCTCGGGGACGCCCCAGACGTGCACTGTCTGCCGGTGGGCAACGCGGGCAACATCACCGCCTACTGGATGGGCTACACCGAGTACGCCTCCGCGGGAGCGGCGGGCGGAACACCGCGCATGTTCGGGTTCCAGTCCAGCGGTTCCTCGCCGATCGTCAACGGCGAACCGGTGTCGCAGCCGCGCACCATCGCCACCGCGATCCGGATCGGGAACCCCGCCTCGTGGAGCCACGCGGAACGGGCCCGGGACGAGTCCGGCGGGCGTATCGACGCGGTGACGGACCGCCAGATCCTGACGACCTACCGGATGCTGGCGGCGCAGGAGGGCGTGTTCGTCGAGCTCGCCTCGGCCGCCAGCGTGGCCGGGCTGATGCAGGCTGTCCAGCAGGGGAGGGTGGAGCCCGGCAGCCGGGTGGTGTGCACGGTGACCGGGAACGGGCTCAAGGACCCGGACTGGGCGCTCTCGGGCGCTCCCCGGGCGACGAGGATCCCGGTCGACGCGCACGCTGCCGCGGGCGCACTGGGCCTGGACTGAGGAACGACGCCCGCCGCCCCTCTGAACACCGGAGATACTGCTATGTCCCAGCCTTTCCCCTCCGGGGTGCGGGTGCGCACCCCGGCGACCAGCGCCAACCTCGGTCCGGGGTTCGACACGTTCGGCCTGGCTCTGGGGCTGTACGACGAGATCGAGGTCGAGCCCCGCGAGGACGGGGCCGTCACGGTGGACCTCGCCGGTGAGGGCGAGGACGACGTGCCGCGGGACGGCAACCACCTGGTGGTGCGGGCGATCCGCGCGGTTTTCGAGCGCGCGGGACGCGAAATGCCGGGGTTGGACGTGCGGTGCCGCAACCGGGTCCCGCACGGGCGCGGCCTGGGATCCTCCGCCTCGGCGATCGTGGGGGGTGTCACCGCCGCCACCGTGCTGTTGGGGGAGGTTGACCCGGCTGACGGGCGCCCGGACCGCGACCGTGTCTTCCAGCTGGCCGCCGGCGTTGAGGGGCACCCGGATAACGTGGCCCCCTGCGTCTACGGTGGTTTCACACTCGCCTGGCACGAGGGGGAGCGGTGGCGTTGCCTGCGTGTCGAGCCTTCGCTGCGGTTGCGGCCGGTCGTGTGCGTCCCGAACCAGCGGTTGTCCACCGAGCAGGCGCGTGGGCTTCTCCCGGAGTCGGTGCCGCACGCTGACGCCGTTTTCACCGCTGGCCGCGCGGCGCTGATGACGGCCGCGGTCTCCGGGAGGCCGGAACTGCTGCTGGAAGCGACCCAGGACCGCCTGCACGAGTCCTACCGCGCCCCGGCGATGTCTCAGAGCGCGGAGCTCGCGCGCGCGTTGCGGGAGACGGCGAGGCTGCCCGCGGTGATCTCCGGGGCCGGACCCACCGTGCTCGTGTTCGGCTGGGAGAGCGCCGGCGGGACGGGCGAGGAGCGCAGAATCGGGGACGGCTTGGTTGATTCAGTACGGGAAGTGGCGGGTACGAGTTGGCATATACGCCCCTTACAAACCGATCCGGCAGGGGTGTGGATCAGTTCTCCCCGTTCATCGACCTGTGGCGAGGAATAGCTGTGGGTTCCGGTGGTGTTAGGCTGGATGTAGCACCAGATGCCCCGACGCGGGGCGTGTGCTCAGCAGCCACAGTGTTTTCCCCGGGATGTAGGCGAGTGGTTCTTTCCACGTCGGCGTCACACCCGGATGGCACTGTGTCGGGTCCGCCGCGCGGACCCGGCTCTGCCTTTCCCACTGATGTCGGTTCCTCGCCTGGCGAGAACGGCGACAAAGTCCACGGGCAGCATCACCGAGCTCATCGTCCCGACGTCTGGCTGTGCCCTTAAGCCCGCCGCTGTTGGGTGGGGGACGACGGTTCCCGACACCACGGGGGGCAAGCCCGACCCGGCCCCCGCCGGTTCGCACCACCGGGCCGGCCGTTTGCAACTGTCATGACGGCCCGCGCCCGCTCCTTGGGAAGGACCCTTAGTGAGCGACACCACCGAACTCCACACGGATGCGGCGGTCGACAAGCAACAGAACTCCACCGCGTCTGCGTCCGGTGCGGAATCCGGAGACGCGGCATCCCCAGCCGGCAAGAGCGCGTCGTCGCGGTCCCGGAACCAGGGTTCCGGGCTGTCGTCGCTGAAGCTGACCGAGCTTCAGCGGCTCGCGTCGAGCCTCGGTATCACGGGTACGGGGCGGATGCGCAAGAGCGACATCATCGCCGCGATTGAAGCTAACCAAGGCCCTGTCTCGGGGCCAGAGGCCGACAAGAAACCAGCCAAGGGCTCCGGTGGCGGGAACGCCGGGGCCAGCAAAGCCGGCCAGGACGCTGGCGGTTCGGCTTCCGATCGTCAGGCTGCCGAGTCGGGCGCGGAAGGTGAGACGGCATCCAGCGGGTCCCCGGTGGCGGCTTCCGACTCCCGGGATTCCGGGGGCGAGCAGGAACAGTCCGAGCGGGCGGAGCGGTCCGCTCGGGAGCGGCGTTCGTCCCGCAAACGCGGCGACGATTCCGGCGGCCGGAACAAATCGTCGGACGGCACTGACCCCTCGACTCCCACGAGTAGCGTGACCAAGACATCCCAGGCCCCGCAGAAGAGCGGCGCGGAGAACAAGAACGGCCAGAGCGGCCAGAACCAGGGCGGCCAGGGCGGCCAGAACAACCGGGACCGCCAGCGCAACCGCCGTAACCGCCAGAACCGGGACGACGGCTCCGCCGACACGCAGTCCCAGCAGGGCGGCGGCCAGAGCGGCCAGAGCCAGGGCGGCCAGAACCAGGGCGGCAACCGGGGCCAGGACGACGATGGCGGCAGCGGACGCCGCCGCGGACGGCGCCGTGACCGCCGCGACCGCCGCGGCCGGGACCGCCAGCAGGACACGGAGCCGGTGATCCAGGAGGACGACGTCCTGCTTCCGGTCGCCGGGATCCTCGACATCCTGGACAACTACGCGTTCGTTCGCACGACCGGCTACCTTCCCGGGTCCAACGACGTGTACGTCTCGCTGTCCCAGGTGCGCAAGTACGGTCTGCGCAAGGGCGACGCCATCACCGGCGCCGTGCGCCAGCCCCGGGAGGGCGAGCGCCGGGAGAAGTTCAACGCGCTGGTGCGGCTGGACACCATCAACGGGATGGCGCCGGACCAGTCCCGCAGCCGCCCGGACTTCTCCAAGCTCGTCCCGCTGTACCCGCAGGAACGGCTGCGGATGGAGAACGACCCGAGCGACCTGGCGACCCGCATCATCGACCTGGTCTCTCCCGTCGGCAAGGGCCAGCGCGGCCTCATCGTCTCCCCTCCGAAGGCCGGGAAGACGACGGTCCTGCAGTCCATCGCCAACGCGATCACCGAGAACAACCCCGAGTGCCACCTCATGGTCGTTCTGGTGGACGAGCGGCCGGAAGAGGTCACCGACATGCAGCGCACGGTGAAGGGTGAGGTGATCCACTCCACCTTCGACCGGCCTGCGGACGACCACACCACGGTGGCCGAACTCGCGATCGAGCGGGCGAAACGGCTGGTGGAGATGGGGTTGGACGTCGTGGTGCTGCTCGAGTCGCTGACGCGGCTGGGGCGGGCCTACAACCTCGCGGCTCCGGCGAGCGGGCGCATCCTCTCCGGCGGTGTGGACTCCACCGCGCTGTACCCGCCGAAGCGCTTCTTCGGCGCGGCGCGCAACATCGAGAACGGCGGCTCCCTGACGATCCTGGCGACCGCCCTGGTCGAGACCGGTTCCCGGATGGACGAGGTGATCTTCGAGGAGTTCAAGGGAACCGGCAACATGGAGCTGAAGCTCAACCGTCAGCTCGCGGACAAACGGATATTCCCCGCGGTGGACGTGGACTCGTCCAGCACCCGCAAGGAGGAGATCCTGATGTCGAACGACGAGCTCAACATCGTGTGGAAGCTCCGCCGGGTGCTGCACGCCCTGGACACGCAGCAGGCCATGGAGCTGCTCCAGGACAAGATGAAGGACACCAAGAGCAACCCGGAGTTCCTCCTCCAGGTCCAGAAGACCACGGTCGGCCCGAACGACAACTAGGTCCTGTTTTTGGGCGCTGTTCGTCGCGAGCGGCGTCTCCGGTGCCGCCGGACGGTGTCCTGGGGCGTCGCGCAGCAGGACAGGCGTCCGAAGAACAGGACCTAGACCCCGCCTCTTCGGGACCAACGGCCCCGGCCACGTCGGCACCGCCGCACGGCCGGGGCCGTTACGTGTGTCGGAGCGGGGTCGTGCCGGGGAGGCGGTCCGGCCGCAGCGGACGGCTCACCCGGGGAACCGGAGGTACTCCGACGCGGCCCGCGGTGGTTGGTCCCGGTTCGTCAACACAGCCGGAATTGCTGGAGGATGTCCCCGGCCGCAATCCCCTCAACGATCGGAGATCTCCCCCATGGCGCGGACGACGCTCCTGGCCCCGATAGCGTTGCTGACCACGGGCAGCCTTCTTCTCAGCGGCTGCAGCCTGTTCGACTCGGA
Source organism: Haloactinospora alba (assembly GCF_006717075.1). NCBI lineage: Bacteria > Bacillati > Actinomycetota > Actinomycetes > Streptosporangiales > Nocardiopsidaceae > Haloactinospora > Haloactinospora alba. The sequence goes on along the minus strand of NZ_VFQC01000001.1, from coordinate 2,835,577 downwards.
GGGTCCGCCGCCTGTCGAGGAGGACTTCCCCTACACCAGGGAGGGGCACATCTTCCAGGACACCGGTAACGACGAGAAGCTGCGCTTCTCCGTCACCGCACTGGAACGCACCCCCGACTACACGGTGATGCACTACGAGGTGAGCTACCCCGACGGGTTCGAGGGCAGCAACCGCAACCTCAGCATGGCCAACACCCTGGTGGATCCCATGACGGGGAAGGTGTTCCGCGAGTACACCGACGAGGAGGGGTTGAAGTACGGCTCGGCCAGTCCGAACGGCGACGGGCTGTACCCCGTCTTCGACGGGGTCACCAACGAGTACCGCAGGTACTTCCCGCGCCTGCCGGACAAGGTGGACCAGGTGACCTTCATCGGTAGCGGCCTGGGCGCCATGACGGGCATCCCGGTCCAGGACGTCGAGGAGGACCGGTCCGGCCCCCAGGACCCCAACGGCCCGGAGCATCTCACCCCCGACGACCCGCCCGACGGGGAGAACCTCACCTTCGAGAACCGGCCCCCCGAGGACGGCGCCGAGGCCGACACCGGGTGGGTGGAGAGTTTCGTCGACTCCGACATCGCATCCATCACCCGGGACGGCGACCGGGAGACGATCTCGCTGCACTCCGACGTGATGTTCGAGTTCGACGAGTCGGACCTGACCGAGGAAGCCGAGGACGTGGTCCGCCAGGCGTCCGACTCGCTGGCCAACAACGTCGAGGCCAACGACTCGGAGATCACGATCGTGGGCCACACCGACAGCAAGGGGACCGACGCCTACAACCAGAACCTCTCCGAGGAACGCGCGCGGACGGTGCGGGAACTGCTGGTGGAGGAGCTGGGCAACGAGTACTCCTACGAGGTGGAGGGGCGCGGCAGCACCGAACCCATCGCCGTGGAGGGCGGCCCGGACGACGAGGAGGCGCGCGCCCGCAACCGCCGGGTGGAGTTCTCCTACGACGTCACCACCCCCGGCTCCCAGGAGGAGGGGGACGACGACGGGCTCGGCGTCGCCCAGCGCACCGTGACCTGGCCGGCCCCGTTCACCGAGGACAACGGGGACGTCGTGGCCTCCGAGGAGCGCGAGGACGTGCAACTGGAGGTCTACCCGCTGCGGCGCGACGGTGCCTACGTGATCGCCACGGTGGCGCTGACCAACAACTCCGACGAACCCGTGATCCCGGACATGGGCGCTGACGGGAGCGCGCAGGCGGGCGGTCCGGAACAGTTCAGCTCGGGGTCGCTGGGAGGGCTGCAGCTCCTGGACCCCGAGTCCGACCTGGAGCGTTACGTCGCGCAGATGAACCTGGAGGGCGGTACCTCCAGCGGTTTCGCCGAGGAGGTGCACGAACTGCAACCGGGCAACACCTACGACCTGGTCGCGGTCTTCGCCGCCCCACCGGAGGGGACCGAGGAGCTCACCCTGCGCGCCGGCCCGTTCGGCGAGCTGGAAGAGATCCCCATCGAGGAGTGAGGCGTGTCAGGGGCGGGACGTCGGGACTACCGGTCCCGCCCCCGCCGGCTCCTACCGCCCCTACTGCTCGACCCGCTCCGCGGCCTGGAACACGACCTTCTCCAGGTCCTTCCGGGAGGCCTCCGAGGACACGGCGACGGCCGAGATGTAGAAGTCCTCGGGCAGCGCGAGGTGCAGGCTCTGGGTGGACCCCTCGACCGTGGTGACGTAGTCCAGCTCACCGCCGAGCGTCTCCGAGCGCGCGGTGCGGTAGCTGTCCACCTCCACGTCCACGTCGACCTCCCAGTTCATCTCCTCCTCGCCGGGAAGCTGGGCCACCTCCAACCGGGCGCTGGGATCGGCGTTCACGGTGAAGGTGATCGCGAACGACTCCCCGTCGCCCCCCTCGGTTCCGGAACCGGTCCACACGCACGACATCTGCTCGGCGTCGGAGGCACCGTCGAGCTCCTCGGTGTCCTCGGTCACGCTCGCCCCGGCGGGAGCGAGGCCACCGGCCACCTCACCGGCGCCGATGTCGGCACAGGACTCGGGAAGCGCGAACCGCGCCGTCTCCTCCTCGGAGTTCCCGTCCGCCTCGTCCGCGGAGTCCTCGGAGCCGGAACCCTCACCGTCCTCGTCACCGAACGAGAACCACTCGCTCCACTCCCACTCATCGGGTGTGCTCCACCCGTCGTCGCCGGATTCCGCGCCGCAGGCCGTGAGCAGGACGGCGGCGGCCAGCGCGGTACCGGCGGCCGTGGTACGTCGGTAAACGGGGGCGAAACGCATGTGGGTCCTTCACGTCGGGGGTACCACCGCGCTTGGGGGAGAGTCGGGCGCGGCTACTGGGACCGTAGCAAGAGCGAAGCCGGCGCGCCTCCGCGCGCGTGGCCCGCGGACGCCGCCGGGTGTGCCCGGGACCGCCAGCGTGCTGCCGGGCGGTTCGTTGGAATACGGGCTGGTCGGCTGATGGTTACGCGTCTGGCAAACTGGTAGAGGGAGGAGCAGACCCCGCACGGCGGGGACAGAATCCGCTGAGACCGCCGCGGGACCGGTTCGCGCATACCACACTTCCCGTCGCCCGTGTGAACGAGGAACGGCCGACGGTTTCGGAACTGTGCTCCATCCACCGGTATGCGTCCGGCAACCGCCATGAGCGAGGAGAGCCACGTGAAATCCGATATCCACCCCCAGTACATCGTCACTCAGGTGACCTGCACCTGCGGAAACTCATTCACCACCCGCAGTACCGCGAGTGAGGGTGTCATCCGCGCGGACATCTGCTCGGCATGCCACCCGTTCTACACGGGCAAGCAGAAGATCCTGGACACCGGCGGCCGGGTGGCCCGCTTCGAGCAGCGTTTCGGCAAGCGCAAGTAGTACCTGCTCGCGGCGCCGGTTCGCGCGGCCCCACGGGTCGTCCGTGCGGGCCGGCGCCCGCCCGCAGCCGCGGTGCCGAACGCGGGCGCCGACGGAACCGCAGGCTTCCAACACCGCTGGGATGGGAACGAAGTGAAGCTGGACGACCTTCTAGGTGAGTACTACGAGCTGGAGCAGCAGCTGGCCGACCCCGAGGTGCACGCGGAGCCGGGCAAGGCGCGTCAGCTCGGAAAGCGGTACTCCCATCTCACTCCCATCATCACCACGTACCGCGAGCTGATGCGGGTGGACAGCGAGCTGGAGACAGCGAACGAGCTGGCCGCGGACGACCCCACGATCGCCCACGAGGCCGACCAGCTCCGCACGAAGCGCGAACAGCTCGTCGAACGGCTGGAGTACCTGCTCATCCCGCGCGACCCCTCGGACGAGAAGGACATCATCGTCGAGGTCAAGGCCGGAGCGGGCGGAGAGGAGTCGGCGCTGTTCGCCGGCGACCTCGTGCGGATGTACCTGCGCTACGCCGAGCGCCAGGGCTGGAAGACCGAGGTCATCAGTGCCACCGAGTCGGACCTGGGCGGCTACAAGGACATCACGCTGTCCTTCCGGAACAAGGGCACACCCGAGCCGGGCCGGGGGGTGTGGACCCACCTCAAGTTCGAGGGCGGTGTGCACCGCGTGCAACGTGTGCCCGTGACGGAGTCGCAGGGACGTATCCACACCTCGGCGGCCGGGGTGCTGGTGGTGCCCGAGGCGGAGGAGATCGAGGTGGAGATCCACGACAACGACCTGCGGATCGACACCTACCGTTCGTCCGGTCCCGGCGGGCAGAGCGTGAACACCACCGACTCCGCCGTGCGGATCACCCACCTGCCGTCCGGCATCGTCGTCGCGTGCCAGAACGAGAAGAGCCAGATCCAGAACAAGGAACAGGCCATGCGGATCCTGCGCTCCCGGCTGTACGCCGAGGCCCAGGCGGAGGCCGAGGCGGAGGCCGCCGCCGAGCGCAAGAGCCAGGTGCGTGGCCTCGACCGCTCCGAACGGGTGCGCACCTACAACTTCCCGGAGAACCGGATCTCCGACCACCGCATCGGCTACAAGGCCTACAACCTCGACCAGGTGATGGAAGGGGAACTCGACGGGGTCGTCAATGCCCTCATCGATGCGGACAACAAGGAGCGGTTGGAGCAGGCCCAGCAGTAAGGCCACGGGCCCGGCCGCGCACAGGTCGACGGGGCCGCGTCGGTCCCCGTCCCGAGTGCCGGCACCGGCGCGTCCGGTGCCGCCCGGTGGTGCACCCGTGGCACGTGTTCCCGCACCGCGGCGAACGGTCGGACACGCCCACACCATGCGGAAGGAGGGACGGGCTTCCTCCCCGGCCTGACGGCCGAGGCATCCGCCCGGGAGTAACGATGAACTTCCTGCTCGACGAGGTCGCTCGAGCTACGCTGCGGCTGGCTGACGCGGGTATCCCCTCGCCCCGCACCGACGCCGAGGAACTCGCGGCGTTCGTGCACGGCGTCCGTCGAGGGGAGCTGCACCAGGTCGCCGACGCCGACTTCGACGCCCTGTACTGGGAGTGCGTCGCCCGCCGCGCCGCGCGTGAGCCCCTACAGCACATCACCGGACACGCCTACTTCCGTTACCTGGAACTCCAGGTCGGCCCGGGGGTGTTCGTCCCGCGTCCCGAGACCGAGATGGTGACCGAGCGGGCGATCCGCACGCTCCGGGACATGGACGTCGCCGACCCCCTCGCCGTGGACCTCGGAACCGGATCGGGCGCCATCGCGATCTCCATAGCCCAGGAGGTGCCACGGTCCCGCGTGCACGCGGTTGAGATCGACTCCCGCGCCCTGGAATGGGCCAGGCGCAACATCACGGGCGCCGGCTACCAGGACCGGGTCACAACGCATCTGGCGGACATGCGGGAGGCGGTGCGCGAGCTGGACGGCCGTGTGGACCTGGTCATCAGCAACCCGCCCTACGTCCCGACGCGGGACGCCGAGGACGTCCAGCCCGAGGTGCGCAACTACGACCCGGCGCCGGCGCTGTGGTCGGGCAACGACGGTCTGGACGCGATCCGTGACCTGGAGCGGATCGGACGGCGGCTGCTGCGCGGCGGCGGTGTGATGATCATCGAACACGGGGACGGGCAGGGGGTGGACATCCCCCGGCTGTTCCCGGAGGACTCCGGGTGGCGCGACGTCCGCAACCGCAAGGACCTCGCCCACCGCGACCGCTTCGTGGAGATGCGCAGGGTGGAACAGTGACCACCGCCCGGTGGCGCTGAGGATGAGGAGTGATGTGATGAGCCGCGGTTACGACTGCGCCGATGCCCAGGAACGTTCGGACGGCATCGCCGACGCCGCCTCGACCGTCCGCAGGGGGGAACTGGTGGTGCTCCCCACGGACACCGTGTACGGGATCGGCAGCGACGCCTTCAGCCCGGCCGCTGTATCGGGGCTGCTCAGTGCCAAGGGGCGCGGCCGGGACATGCCCCCACCGGTGCTGGTGGGCTCCGTGCGCGCCGCCCAGGCACTCATCGACGACCTGGGCCGGCACGGCCAGGACCTGATCGAGGAATTCTGGCCCGGCCCGTTGACACTGGTGTGCACCGCCACCCCCAGCCTCTCCTGGGACCTCGGGGACACCAAGGGGACGGTGGCGGTGCGGATGCCGATGCAGCCGGTGGCGCTTGACCTGCTCAGGGAGGTCGGTCCGATGGCGGTCAGCAGCGCCAACACCTCGGGAGAACCGGCCGCGACGACAGCGGACGAGGCGCGGCGGCAGCTCGGGGACAGCGTCGGGGTGTACCTCGACGGCGGGACCTGCGACACCGGTGTTCCCTCCACCATCGTCGACATGACCTACGCGGTGCCGCGCGTCCTACGGGACGGGGCCATCCCGGTGGAACGGCTGCGGGCGGTGTGCGGCACGGTGATCACCGCGAAACCGCAGACGGCCACCGGCTCCGCCGACGCCGACACCAGCCGGGAGGACACCGGGGAGGAGCCGTCCGCCGAAGCGTCCGCACCCGAGGACGCCGGGGCGGAAGAGTCCGGGGACAGCACCGGGAGGGCGGACTCCCGCAACGATGGGGAGGACCGGGAGCACCAGGGCTAGCGGCACGGGAGGTGCTCGGCGGGCGTCAACCGGCGCGGAGTGCTACGTTCGGAGCGTTCGAGACAGTAATCACGGCTGCCGGCCCCGCCGGGACAGCCGTGCGAGCCGAAGGATCCCGGATACGCCGTGCGTGAGTACGCGCTCACTTTCGTCATCGCCGTGGCGGTCACGTACCTGTTGACTCCCGCCGTGCGGCGGGCGGCTGTCGCCTTCGGGGCCGCACCTCCCGTGCGGGACCGTGACGTGCACACGGAGCCGGTGCCGCGCATGGGCGGGATCGCGATCTACGGCGGGTTCGCCGCCGCGCTGCTGGTCTCCGCGCAGCTGCCGCACCTGCGGGGTGTTTTCAACACCGACACCTGGGAGGGACTGCTGCTGGCCGGCGGTCTCATCACGGTCATCGGCGTCGTCGACGACAAGTGGGGCATCGGGCCCGTGGCCAAACTCGCCGGCCAGACCGCGGCCGCGGGGATCCTGGTGTGGCGCGGCGTGGAGATGCTGTGGCTCCCCCTGCCGACGACCCAGCTCTCCCTGGGGCCGTGGTTGGGCGCGGTGATCTCGATCATGCTGATCGTGGTGACCATCAACGCGGTCAACTTCGCCGACGGTCTGGACGGCCTCGCTGCGGGAATCGTGGCGATCTCGGCCTTCGCGTTCTTCGCCTACTACTACGTGGCGGCCGTGGACCAGGGCTACGAGCGGCAGTCCTACCCGGCGATGATCGCGATCATCCTCGCCGGCGTGTGCATCGGTTTCCTCGGACACAACTTCCACCCCGCGCGGGTGTTCATGGGCGACACCGGGTCGATGCTGCTCGGTCTGCTTATGACATCGATCACGATCACCGTGACCGGCCAGTTCATCCCCGAGCCCGCGACCAGGGAGCGGGGGGAGCAGGGCGCGGTCAGCGTGCCGACGGGGGAGGCCGCGGAGAGCATCGGGAGCGACCACGCCCTCGTGATCTTCCTTCCGGTGCTGTTGCCGCTGCTGGTGCTGGCGCTCCCGCTGGCGGACCTGACACTGGCGGTGGTGCGCCGCACCATGGCGGGGAAGTCGCCGTTCGCCCCGGACAAGAAGCACCTGCACCACCGGCTGCTGGAACTGGGGCACTCCCACGCCAGGGCGGTGCTGCTGATGTACCTGTGGGCGGCGATCATCGCGTTCGCGTCCGTGTCACTGTCGGTCTTCAACGCTCCCTACATGGTGTTGGCGGTGACCACGCTGGTGGCGGCGTGCGCGGTGGCACTCATCACGTTGCCGCGGTGGCAGCGTTGGCGGCGCCGTTACCGGGGTTTCGGTTCCGGCTCCTGTTCCGTTTCCGGAAAGGCCCCGTCCTCGGGCGGGCAGTAGGGCTGCCCTCCGGAACCGGGCCCGGGTGCGCTGTCGCCGTCCGCGCAGGCAGGCAACGGAATCCCCTTCGCGGTGATATATCCAATATGGGGTGTATTGCCCGATTTTTTGGGCAGTTTGGGTGTTCTCAAGGTGGACGTAACGGACACGGGGGAACGAGCGCCGAAAACCTTGTGATAGCTTTCACGAGCAAGCACCCCACGAATGCAGCCACCGGAGCTTCCCTATGCAGGAACACGACGCCCGGATTATCCGCGGCGCCGCGATTCCGACCGCCGTCGCGGGCACGGTCGCCACGATCGTCGCCGCGTTCACGGCGGGAGTAGCGGGCGTTGCCGGTGTCGTCGCGGGAACGGCGCTGATCCTCGGGTTCTTCGCCGTGTCCGCGGTGGTCATCGCGTGGACGGGGGAGCGGAATCCCCAGTTGATGCTTCCCGTGGCCTTCCTCGTGTACACGACGAAGGTCGGGATACTGGCGATTGCGCTGGTCCTGTTCAAAGGCACCGCGGTCCTCAACGGCACTGCTTTCGCCCTGACCTCGCTCGCCTGCGTCATCGTCTGGCTCGCGGGGCAGGCGGTCGCCAACGTCCGGGTGAAGCGTCCCTACGTGGAACCCGCGCGGAGCACGCCGGAGGCGGGCCCTGCCCTCGAGGAGGAGCGGTGAATGCGAGGCCGTGGGGTGGTGTGCGAACCAGATTCACCTACTGCTATGTTCCGGAGCGAGATGAACGGTCGTTCGGGCGCGGGCGGCAACGACGCGCCGCGCGCCAACGCGGTTACGGTCGTCTCGTATCTGCTGGGAGGTCTGGCCTTCTGGGGCGGCCTGGGGTGGCTGGCGGACCGGATGCTCGGTTTCGCCACGCTCTTCCTGCCAATCGGCATGCTCCTGGGCCTGGCCGGTGGGATCTATCTGATCATCGCCCAGTACGTCCGGTCCTGACCATCCAGCCCGGTAACCAGCCTCTCCCCCAGAGCGGCGCGGTACCGCCTGATATATCGAGGTTTGAGTTGCGTCACGACGAAAGGGTTCGCCGTGAGTGCTGACGTGCGCACTGTAGCCGCCGCAGGTGGAGACTGCCCCGAGCCGCATATCTTCAACCAGCAGGGCTGCGGATTCGAAGCTCCTGGCACTGACCTGTTCTTCCCGGCACCGTGGATCGACTTCGGTCTTCCGCTCTCGTCGGGTATCACCAAGTACGCGCTGGTGCTGGTGATCTCGGCACTCGTGGTGATCGGGTTCTGGTACTTCACCACCCGCAAGGCCACGGTCGTCCCCAGCCGGCGGCAGAGCGTAGCCGAGCTCCTGGTCTCCTTCATCCGCGACCAGGTCACCCGTACGACCATGGGCAAGGCTGGGGACAAGTTCCTGCCCCTGATGGTGACCCTGTTCCTGTTCATCTTCGCCATGAACCTCATGGGGATCATCCCCGGGCTCCAGCTCCCGGTGACGTCCAACCTGGCGTTCCCGGCGGTCCTGGCACTGTTCGTCTTCGTGCTGTGGAACGCCGTCGGGATCCGCACACACGGCGCGGGAGCCCACTTCAAGGCCCGGCTGGTCCCCAGCGGTGTTCCGGCGTGGATCCTTCCCCTGGTGGTGCCGATCGAGGCACTCTCCAACTTCATCATCCGCCCGCTGACTCACTCGGTCCGTCTGTTCGCGACCATGTTCGCGGGGCACCTGCTGCTGGCGGTCTTCGCCGCGGCCGGCTTCTACATGTTCAATCCCACGACGGCCATGGGGCCGCTGTTGGGCGCGGTCTCCGTGGGCTACTCGGGGATCGCCCTGATCGGCTTCCTGCTGTTCACCGTTTTCGAACTGTTCATCATGGCCGTGCAGGCATACGTGTTCATCCTGCTGTCCTCCATTTACCTCGGTGAGGCCATGGAGGGCGCGCACTAGGGCGTGCGCGCGCTTGAGACCCCTATCCGGTAAATCCAACGTCAGTTCGGCGGCGCAACGTGCCCGTCGGCCCGTCTGAGTAAGGGAATAACAATGGAACTCGAAGGCAGCCTCAACGCGATCGGTTACGGCCTCGCCGCCATCGGCCCCGGCATCGGCGTCGGCCTGATCTTCGGCATGGGCGTGCAGGCCATCGCCCGTCAGCCGGAGGCCCGAGGGATCCTGCAGGGCCAGATGATCTTCGGCTTCGCCGTGGTCGAGGCCCTGGCCATCCTGGGCTTCGTGCTCGCGTTCGTCCTGTAACGAAGCCCACACGGTCAATCCGGACGCGAAGGGATGCCAGCCATGATCTTGGCAGCCGAACAAGGCAACGTCCTACGGATCCACTGGGACGAATTCACTTTCGGCCTCATCGCCTTCCTCCTCATCTTCGGCGTCGTCACCAAGATGTGGCCGAAGATCACCTCGGCCCTGGACGAGCGTGCCAACCAGATCGAGGGTGGCATCGAGCGTGCGAGGAAGGCCGAGGCCGAGGCCGAGGAGGTTCGCGAGCAGTACCGGCTGAAGCTCGAGGAAGCTCACCGGCAGTACGCGCAAGAGGTGGAGAAGGCCAAAGAGCAGCGTGCCGCCATCATCGCCGAGGCGCGTGAGGAGGCCCAGACGGAGGCCAACCGCATCATCGAGAACGGGCACGCCCAGCTCGAGGCGGACCGCCAACAGGCCCTCGCGCAGCTGCGGGCGGAGATCGGCACGCTCTCCACCGACCTCGCCGAACGCATCGTGGGGGAGACCCTCGACGATGACGCGGCCCAGAACCGGGTGATCGACCGGTTCCTGGACGAACTGGAACAGGGCGAGGGAACACGCCAACAGGCAGAGGTGCGCTGATGCGTGGGATCAGCCGCAGGTCACTGGACGCGGTCACCCGGCGCCTGGACGACATCCTCCCGTCGGCGAACGCCGCCACGCTGGGGCACGAACTGTTCGAGGTCGTGGCCCTGCTGGGGGAGGAGAGGTCCCTGCGCCGGTGGTTGGCGGAACCCGCCAACGACGCGGACAGCAAGTCCGGCCTGGTCTCCGAGCTGCTGGAGTCCCGGGTATCGCCGGCCACGGTGCTTGTGGCCTGCGATATCGTACGGGCCGAATGGTCCAGGAGCCGGGACATGGTGGACGCCGCCGAACGGATGGCGGTCTACGCCACGGTCGCCAGTGTCGAGAACGAACAGCGTCTCGGCGAGCTGGAGGACGAGCTGTTCCGGTTCCGTCGCATCGTCGAGGCGGAACCGGAACTGCGCGCGGCACTCACGGCGGAGGGCACCACCGCCGAAGGCAAGCGGGCCCTGGTGCAGGACCTGCTCTCCGGCAAGACCAACGCGTCCACACTCGAGCTGGTCACCGAGGCGGTGACCCGGCCACGGGGACGTAAGCTGGAACAGGGGCTGGAGCACTACGGGCAGCTCGTAGCCGAACGCGCGCAGCGTTACGTGGCGGTGGTGCGCACCGCCGCCCCGCTCAGTGCGCAGCAGCAGGAGCGGCTCCAGACCGTACTGACCCGGCGCTACGGCCGGACCATGCACCTGAATATCGACGTCGACCCGCAGGTCGTGGGGGGAATGTCCATCCACGTGGGCGACGAGGTCATCGACGGCACGATCGCCGGGAGGCTCGCTGAGGTCCGGCGGCGGTTGGCCGGCTGAACGCGACGAATCCCCAACGCAAAACACACCTGCGCCGGGGAACGCGGCGCAACACGAGAGCAAGGACATACGAGAGATGGCGGAGCTGACGATCCGGCCGGAGGAGATCCGGAACGCGCTGCAGCGCTTCGTCCAGTCGTACGAGCCTGATACCGCCCGTGCGGAAGAGGTCGGAACCATCACCTACTCCGGTGACGGTATCGCCCGCATCGGTGGCCTTCCCTCGGCGATGGCGAACGAACTGCTGGAATTCGAAGACGGCACGCTGGGTATCGCCCAGAACCTGGAGATCGGTGAGATCGGTGCCGTTGTCCTGGGTGACTTCACCGACATCGAAGAGGGCCAGACGGTGCGCCGCACCGGGGAGGTCCTCTCCGTGCCGGTCGGGGACAACTTCCTGGGTCGCGTCGTCGACCCGATGGGTCGCCCGATCGACGGTCAGGGTGACATCGAGACGACCGAGCGTCGTGAACTGGAGCTGCAGGCACCGTCGGTGATGCAGCGCCAGCCGGTCGAGGAGCCGATGCAGACCGGTATCAAGGCGATCGACTCGATGACGCCGATCGGCCGCGGCCAGCGGCAGCTGGTCATCGGCGACCGGCAGACCGGCAAGACCGCGATCGGTATCGACGCGATCATCAACCAGAAGTCCAACTGGGATTCCGGGGACCCCGACAAGCAGGTGCACTGCGTCTACGTCGCGATCGGCCAGAAGGGCTCGACCATCGCCGGCGTACGCAGCGCGCTGGAGGAAGCCGGCGCGATGGACTACACCACCATCGTGGCCGCCCCCGCCTCCGACCCCGCTGGTTTCAAGTACATCGCCCCGTACACGGGTTCGGCGATCGGCCAGCACTGGATGTACAACGGCAAGCACGTGCTGGTCGTCTTCGACGACCTGACGAAGCAGGCCGAGGCCTACCGCGCGGTGTCCCTGCTGCTGCGCCGTCCCCCGGGCCGTGAGGCCTACCCGGGTGACGTGTTCTACCTGCACTCGCGTCTCCTGGAGCGCTGCGCGAAGCTCTCCGACGAGATGGGCGGGGGCTCGATGACCGGTCTGCCGATCATCGAGACGAAGGCCAACGACATCTCGGCCTACATCCCCACCAACGTCATCTCCATCACCGACGGCCAGATCTTCCTGGAGTCCGAGCTGTTCAACCAGGGGCAGCGGCCGGCGGTCAACGTCGGGACGTCCGTCTCCCGTGTCGGTGGTGACGCGCAGACGAAGGCGGTCAAGAAGGTCACCGGTTCGCTGCGTGTGGGTCTGGCCCAGTACCGCGAGCTGGAGGCGTTCGCCGCCTTCGGTTCGGACCTGGACTCGGTGTCCAAGGCGCAGCTGGAGCGCGGTCAGCGGCTGATGGAGCTGCTCAAGCAGAACCAGTACAACCCGTTCCCGATGGAGAAGGAAGCCGTCTCCATCTGGGCGGGGACCTCCGGCCACCTGGACGACGTTCCGGTGGAGGACGTGCAGCGGTTCGAGGCGGACTTCCTGGACTACGTCTCCCGCGAACACTCCGGTGTCCTGGACAACATCCGGGAGAGCGGCAAGTTCGAGGACGAGACGGCCGACGCCCTCAAGGAGGCCGTCGAGACGTTCAAGCAGTCCTTCGAAACCAGCCAGGGCACCATCCTCGGCGCTGAGGAGGAAAGCGAGGCGCTGGAGGAGAGCCAGGTCGGCCAGGACACGATCAAGGTCGCAAAGAGCGCCGGGAAGTAGGACATGGGAGCACAGCTTCGCGTCTATCGCCGGAGGATCCGCTCGACCAGGTCGATGGCGAAGATCACCCGTGCGATGGAGCTCATCGCCACCACCCGCATCACGAAGGCGCAGCGGGCGGTCGAGGCGGCGGAGCCCTACGCGCGAGAGATCAACCGGGCCGTCTCGGCCGTGGCCGGTCGCGTCGACGAGCACCCGCTGCTCAACGAGGCGGAGAATCCCACGCGGGCCGCTGTCCTGGTGATCACGAGCGACAAGGGTCTCGCCGGTCCCTACACGACCAACGCCATCAAGGAAGCCGAGTCCCTGGGCGCGCTGTTGGAGCAGCAGGGCAAGGAGCCCCTGCTGTACGTGGTGGGCAGCAAGGGCATCGCCTATTACCAGTTCCGCAAGCGCACCATGGAACAGACGTGGGAGGGGATCACCGAACGTCCCTCCTACAAGCACGCCCGTGAGATCGGGTCGGCCCTGATGGACCGGTTCATCCAGGAGACGGAAGAGGGCGGTGTGGACGAGATCCACATCGTCTCCACCGAGTTCATCTCCATGTTGACCCAGCGTGCGGCGTCGCGACGCGCGCTTCCGCTGAAAGTCGAGGAGGTGGACAAGGAGCAGCTGGAGCAGGAACAGGGCGGTGCCCTTCCGCTGTACGACTTCGAGCCGTCGCGGGAGGAGGCCCTGGACCAGCTGCTTCCGCAGTACGTGGCCAACCGGATCTATTTCGCGCTCCTGGAGTCGGCGGCGTCGCAGCACGCTTCGCGGCGCAACGCCATGAAGGCGGCTACCGACAACGCCGAGGAGCTTGTGCAGAACCTGACCCGCCAGGCCAACCAGGCCCGCCAGGCGGAGATCACCAACGAAATCAGTGAGATCGTCGGCGGTGCTGACGCCCTCACTGGTGCCAGCGCGGGGAGTGAATAAGAGAAGTGACTGCGACTGCTGAAGGGGCGGCCGCGGCTGGCACGGCAACCGGGCGCATCGCCCGGGTGACCGGCCCGGTCGTCGACGTGGAGTTTCCCGTCGGCTCACTGCCGGCGATCTACAACGCCCTGCACACCGATGTGACGGTCGGTGGGACGAGCAAGACGGTGACGCTCGAGGTGGAGCAGCACCTCGGCGACAACCTGGTGCGTACGGTCAGCCTCGCGCCGCAGGACGGCATGGTCCGCGGTGCCGAGGTGCGCGACACCGGAGAGCCGATCAGCGTCCCCGTCGGTGACGTCGTCAAGGGCCACGTGTTCAACACGCTGGGCGAGTCGATGGACGTGCCCAGCTCGGAGCTGGAGGTCACCGAGCGCTGGCCGATCCACCGCTCCGCCCCGAGCTTCGACCAGCTCGAGTCGAAGACCGAGATGATGGTGACCGGTCTCAAGGTCATCGACCTGCTCACCCCCTACGTGCGGGGCGGGAAGATCGGTCTGTTCGGCGGTGCCGGCGTCGGCAAGACCGTGCTGATCCAGGAGATGATCACCCGTATCGCCCGTAACTTCGGCGGTGTCTCGGTGTTCGCCGGCGTGGGTGAGCGCACCCGCGAGGGCACCGACCTCTTCCTGGAGATGGGCGACATGGGGGTGCTGGACGACACCGCCCTCGTGTTCGGCCAGATGGACGAGCCGCCGGGCACCCGGCTGCGTGTGGCACTGTCCGCGCTGACCATGGCGGAGTACTTCCGCGATGCGAAGAAGCAGGACGTGCTGCTGTTCATCGACAACATCTTCCGGTTCACCCAGGCGGGCCAGGAGGTCTCCACCCTGCTCGGGCGGATGCCCTCCGCGGTGGGTTACCAGCCCAACCTGGCGGACGAGATGGGTCAGCTCCAGGAGCGGATCACCTCGACCCGAGGCCACTCGATCACCTCGATGCAGGCGATCTACGTTCCCGCGGACGACTACACCGACCCGGCGCCGGCGACGACGTTCGCCCACCTGGACGCGACGACCGAGCTTTCCCGCTCGATCTTCCAGAAGGGCATCTTCCCGGCGATCGACCCGCTGTCGTCCACCTCGCGCATCCTCGACCCGCAGTTCGTGGGTCAGGAGCACTACGACGTCGCCCAGCGGGTCATCCAGATCCTGCAGCGGAACAACGACCTGCAGGACCAGATCGCCATCCTCGGCATCGACGAGCTGTCCGAGGAGGACAAGATCACGGTGAACCGGGCGCGGCGACTGGAGCGTTTCCTGTCGCAGAACATGTACGTCGCCGAGAAGTTCACCGGCGAGCCGGGCGTGTTCGTGACGCTGGAGGAGACCATCGCCTCCTTCAAGGCGCTGTGCGACGGTGAGTACGACCACCTGCCGGAGCAGGCGTTCCTCGGCGTGGGCAGCATCGAGGGGGCCGAAGAGAAGGCCAGGACGCTGCAAGGCTAGAGGCGCTGGCGGGGGCGGGCCCACGGTCTGCCCCCGCGCGACGCCCGCGAGCTTAGGGAGTTTGTGGCAGTGTCACAACAGCTTTTCGTCGAGATCGTCTCTCCCGAAAACGAGATATGGGCGGGCGAAGGCGATATGGTTATCGCCAAGACGACCGACGGCGAGATCGGCCTGCAACCCGGGCACGTCCCCGTGATGGCGCTTCTGGCGCCGGGGTCCGTGGTCCGGGTCCTTGGTGGCAGGGAGACGGGCGAGGTCCGGGTCGCCGCGCACGGTGGGTTCGTCTCCATGGCGAACAACCGGGTCTCGATCCTCGCTGAGATCGCCGAACTCGCTGAGGACATCGACGTGGACCGTGCCAAGGTCGCGTTGGACGGGGCGGAATCCGCGGGTGTCAGCGCGGAGGACGCCGAGGCTCAGGCCCGTGCGGAACGGGCGCGCAGCCGTCTGCAGGCAGCAGAGGCGCTTTAGGGACCGGCAAGGGGTACGTACAAGTGGGGGCGCTGCTGACCGGCCAACCGTGGTACGAGATCGCCGAATGGCTGGTGCTCGCCCTGCTTGCCCTGGCTCTGCTGGGACTGGTGGCGGTGACGCTCCGCCGCATGGTGCTGGAACACGGTGGGGGAGCCGTGGAGTGCTATGTCCGCGAGCCCAGTCCGCGCAGTCCCTGGCGTATCGGTTTCGGACGGTACGGCGCCGACGAGCTGCGCTGGTACCGTATTTTCTCGCTCTGGCCGCGGCCGACAGTGGAACTGTCGCGCCGCGGTCTTACTGTGTTGGGGCGTCGTTCCCCCACCTCCCGTGACCTGGCCGAGCTCACCAGCGACGTGACCGTGCTGGAGGTCGGCTGGTCGGTGGAGGGCACCCCGCCCACGGAGGCCTCACTGGAGATCGCCATGAGCGAGGGGGCGCTGACGGGGTTCCTGTCCTGGTTGGAGTCCCGACCGCCCGGATCCAGCTGGCACTAGGGTCTGTCCGACGGACGCGGCGCTGGTCGCGCCGTTCGTCACGGACTCCCCCCGGTCCCGGGACCGGGGGGAGTCCGGTGCCGGGAACCGCTCGCGTCGGTCCTGCGCGGCGCGCGCGGTTCCGGTTACGCTGGCCCCATGATCGTGGCATTCTCCGTAACTCCGATGGGTACCGGCGAGTCCGTCGCCCCCGAGGTCGCCCGGGCGGTGCAGGTGGTACGCGAGAGCGGCCTGCCGAACCGGACCGACGCGATGTTCACCACCGTCGAGGGCGAGTGGGACGAGGTGATGGACGTCGTGCGCCGCGCGGTCGCGGCCGCGGGCGAGAACTCCGACCGGGTCAGCCTGACGTTGAAGGCCGACATCCGGGAGGGGGTCGACGACGGACTGACCCACAAGGTCGAAGCGGTGGAACAGGAACTCGACCGAGGATAGGGGACAGGCGTCCCTAACGCTCCCCACCCGGTTTCCACAGCACCTGCTCGCCGTCCTCGCCGAGAACCCGGCACAGCACGAACAACAGGTCCGACAGCCGGTTCAGGTAGCGGGCGGTCAGCGGGTTGACGCTGTCGCCGTAGTCCTCCATCGCCGCCCACGCCCCGCGTTCCGCCCGACGTGTCACGACCCGCGCGTTGTGCATCAGGGCGACCGCGGGTGAGCCGCCGGGGAGGATGAAGCTACGCAGCGTCGGCAGCTCGGCGTTGTAGGAGTCGCACTCCTCCTCCAAGCGTTCGATGTAGGCCTCTTCCACGCGCAGCGGCGGGTACGGCGGGTCATCCGTCACAGGGCAGGACAGGTCGGCCCCGAGGTCGAACAGTTCGTTCTGCACCCGGCCGAGCAGGGCGCGGATCTCCTCGGGTACGTCGCCGAGCGCCAGGGCCGTGCCGATCGCGGCGTTGGCCTCCTCCACGTCGGCGTAGGCGACCAGACGCGGGTCGGTCTTGGTGGTCCGGCTCATGTCGCCCAGCGCCGTGCTTCCCGCGTCGCCGCCCCGTGTGTAGATCTTGGAGAGTACGACGGGAGTGTCGGTGTCCCGTTGCTTGGTCATGTCATCCACCCTACGAGCGGACCGACGAAGGACGCATAACCGTTCGGTATCGACGGGTGGCCCAAGCGGCGGCCACTGGTACATTAAGAGGTCCGGAAGGTTACACAAAGTAGTTTTCCGGTTACGGCACCGTGGGGAACATGCAGTGTGTCAGGTTCGGGTGCGCAGCGGGGGACATCCGAAACGGCTGGCAGGAAGGGGAAGCCGCCTCCTGGGGCGAAGAGGCGGCTGCATGCCGGTTCGTGGGCGGGTGGCGCGGTTGGGGAGGCCGGGCCGCCCGCCGTTCGGACACCGCCCCGCGGGTGCGCTCACCGGTGCCGTGGAGGGGCGAGACGCCGCAGCCGCTCGCGGGCGGGGTTACCGCTCGCGAGCGGCTGGTTCGGGGGATGGACCCGGGCGGTGGAGGTCTCTCCTCCCGTATGTCGTCCCGGAACCGTGCCGACGGTGTCCTCCCGTCGCCGGAGGAACCGTGCCGCCGTGATCCTCGGCAGTGCCGGCGCGGCACCGGCGGTTCCGATCATGACGAACGGCGCCGCTCACCGGCCTCTGGGGCCTGTTTTTCGGGCGCTTGTCCTGCTGCGCGCCGCCCCGGCACACCGCCCGGCGGCGTTCCCGTCGGTCGGCGGAGGGTCCGCTCCGCCTCCCTGACCGGCCGTGCCGGGCGGCACCGGAGACGCCGCTCGCGGCGAACAGCGTCCAAAAACAGGACCTAGCGCAACCAGCTGTCGGCTTTCCGGTCGAACCGGAGTTCCTCCGCCCCCTGGTAGGAGCGGACACCGTTCACCGGGAGCGTGCTCTCCGCGTAGGTCTCCACGGTGTGGGCCACGCCGCCGGAGAGCTGCTCCACCGCGGTCCAGTTGATGTTGTCGATGTCGTCGTCGGCCGTGTGGTAGTTCGGGTCGAAGTCCTCGCCGGCCGTGCCGCCGTAGTACTCCACCTGCTCCTCGGTCTTGACCCCGTCGCCACCGCTGAACAGCCCGCCGGAGGCGATACCGGCCTCCATGAACGCGCTGTAGTCCGAGCGGCCGCTGAACTCGGTGGGCTCACTCACCAGGCCCTGGCTGTCGAAGTAGTCCTCGAACTCCTTCTGGATGGCGGCCGAGCCGGCCGGCGGGGTGAGGGAGCCCTCCAGCTCGCCCCGGCCGTCGTAGACGAACCGGCCGAAGTTGGGCGAGCCGAGCATGTCGAAGTTGAGGTAGAGCCCGATGTTGTCCAGTTCCTCGTCGCTGAGGCCCTCAACGTACTTCGTCGAACCGATGAGGCCCTCCTCCTCGGTTCCCCAGAAGGCGAACCGGACCGTGTTGTTCGGTTCCTGCAGCTTCGCGAGCTGTTTCGCGGTTTCCAGGACCGTCGCGGTTCCACTGCCGTTGTCGTTGATGCCCGCTCCCGCGGGTACCCCGTCCAGGTGCGCGCCGACGACCACCGCGTTCTCGTCGTCGCCGCCCTCGGTGTCGGCGATGACGTTGTAGGAGGTGTGGGTGCTCACCCCGGCGTCGACCGTGAGGCTGACCTCGAGGTCACCGCCGGCGTCGACCAGGTCCTCTCCCACGGCGTTGCTGGTGCCGACCACGGGGATCTCGCTGAGGGAGGACAGGGTGCCGCTGAACGCCTCGTTGTCCTCGGGGGCGTCGCTGTTGCCGTGGTTGAACACCACGGCCGCGCTCGCGCCCGCCTCGGTGGCGTTGTCCGCCTTGGTCTCGAAGGTGCAGCTGCCCCGCTGCATGATGGCGACCGCGCCCTCGGGAAAGTCCGCGAAGTCCTCGGCGGAGCAGCCGCTCTGGTCGCTGTCCGCGTTCACCGCGGCGCCGGGAGCGGTGACGTCGCCGGAACCCGAGTACTCCATGGTCTGGAAGTCCGTTCCCCGGGCGAACTCGCGTTCCTCGGGGGCGGACTGGGTGAACGCCGGGTCGGCGTTCTGCTCCCATTTCTCGTACTCGTAGGTGTCCTTGCGCGGTTCGTAACCCGCCCGCTCGAGCTGGTCAATGACGTACTTCGCGGAAATCTCGTAGCCGTCGGTTCCCGAGGCCCGGTTTCCGCCGTTGTAGTCGGAGATGATCTGCAGGCTCTCCATGTGTTCACGGATGTTTTCCGTGGTCACCAGAGTGGGGAGCTGTGTGGGAGGGGTGCTCGCCTGGGCGACTGACGGTACGAGACCGAGAGCGAACGCGGTGAGGACCGCGCTTCCCCTGACGAGCATGCGCCTACCGGAACGGTTGGGGGATTCTCCAGAGTCTGTGCTGTGCACGGTGACCTTCCTTTGTTCGACGACCCGCCCCGGGGATTGTGGGGCGGGACGAAAGGCGCGGACTCTGGAGAGCCTGACATTGATGAATACCGCGCATCAAGATGACACGTCCCGTAAGTCGGATATGCAGCGGACCGTGCTGAAATGCATACGGATTCTGTATTTTCCCTGGAAAACCGGAAATCTGACCTGGTCAGTTCCTCCCGTCCTCGATCTCGGCGTCGCCGGTGCGCCGCGAACGCTTCTGGTGCTGGCGCTTCTTGTAGTGGACATCGACCCCCGCCATGAGCGCCACGCCCACCACATGCACGACAGGGGTTCCGCTCTCCAGCACACTGGGCGGCTCTCCCTCCGTGCCGTAGCCGCCCATGACCCCGATGCCGTGGATGCGAACCTCGATGTCGTCGGGGGCGGTGATCTCGATACCGCCCATGAGCGTGTTCGCGTGGATCGTGACCTCGGGGGCGGAGAACCGCGCCTCCCGCAGGTCCAGCTCGACCCCGCCCATCACCGCGACGCAGAAGTAGTGGCGCGGGACGATCCAGTTCCCGGTACGGTTCGACCCTCCCATGATCGCGACCGAGAACCCGCCGGTCGGCTTCCCGCCGACCCGTTCCCGGCCGTAGACGGGGCGCGGCGCCGCGGACACTCCGGCGGTGGAGACCTCCCTGGAGGGGTTGTCAGGGATCGCGGGAAGATCCTCGGTGAGAGGGGCCAGCTCGCCCCGGGTGGTGGCACCGTAGACGCTCTCCAAGCGCTCACTGTGTTCCGCGGGGGTGATTCTGCCCTCCGCCAGCGCCTCGCGTAGCTGGTTGGCCACGGTGTCCCGGTCGGCGTCGGAGGCGCGGATCGGATCCTGGTGCGAGTGAGGAACGGGGTTCTCGTTGTCGGTCATACCCCACAGTTTCGCGCTTCCCCGAACCCCGGTGCCACCGGCGGTGCCCTGACCGTTCCCTGAGATACGGGAAGCCGAGCGGTGCCCCCGGGCACCGCGCGACGCTGGACCCCGTTCCACCGCGGGCGGGCGGGGAGGACACGTCCCGCCTTCGCTCCCCGAGGCGGCGGGAAGCGGAAGCGAACCTGATCCGGGGCGCCGCACCGGGCTTGGGACACCGGTTGTTCGCCCCCGCGCCACCGGAGGCGGACTACCGGGGGCGCGGAGGCAACAACCGGTTACTCACGCGGCGGCCGGTCGAGCACCTCCACGAAAACGATCCTGTCCTCCACCACGTCGAGGACCAGCATCTGGTGGCGACGGGAGAGCGAGAGCGTGTAGTGCCCGGGGCCGTAGGGGCCGTCGGGTGGCTGCGCCGTGTAGAAGCTCAGACACGACGGCTCCCCGCACTCGCACCAGGAGTGGAAACTCAGGTCGGGGATGGTCGCTGCCAGCCTCTGCTCGCCCGCTTCCGTGAGGAGCTCCATCAGGTCCACGGCGAGCTCCGGTAGCACGTCCATGACGAATCGGCCCGAAAGGATCTCCATCAGAGCAGAATAAAACGTCTGAGTCCGCGAAAACGTGGATTCGCCCTATCCGGTCTCCTTCGATTCGCCTACGGCAGTCGCGAGCGCCTCGAAGAGCAACGCCGCCGACGCGGCACCGGGGTCCCGGTGCCCGGCGCTGCGCTGCCCCATGTAGGAAGCCCGCCCCTTGCGCGCCACCATGTCCTCCGTGTCCTTGGCCCCCTTGGCGGCGGCGTCGGCCGCAGCCCGGGCCGCCTCCACCACGTCGCCCCGCGACCGCAGCACCCCGGTGAGAGCGGCGACCGCCGGAAGGCAGGCGTCCAGAAGCGTCTTGTCCCCTTCCCGCGCCCCGCCCAGTCGGCCCACCGCCTCCACCCCGTCCTCCAGGGCGGATCCCACATCGCCGGGTTCCGTGCCGGCACCGGAGAGCCGTTTCCCCGCCGTGCGGAACAGCGAGCCGTACAACGGCCCGGAAGCACCGCCGACACTGGAGATCAGCGTACGGCCGGTGGTGGTGAACACCTCGCCGGCCGTGCCGTGGTCTCCCGACCCCACCGCCTCCGCCGCCGCGGCGAACCCCCGCTGCATGTTCGTCCCGTGGTCGCCGTCGCCGATGGCGGTGTCCAGACCGGTGAGGTAGTCCATCCGCCGTCCGAACACATCCGCGGCGCCGCGTACCCACGCGCGGGCCGCGCCGGCGTCGATTCCCGGATCGCTCATGGTTCCTGGCCTCCCGTGGACGGGTCACACCTTCCAACGCAGGTGCGGGGTGGCGACGGGGGCGTCCCACAACTCCAGCATCTCCTCGTCCGCGCCGCAGACCGTGAGGGACGCCCCGGCCATGTCGAGACTGGTGACGTAGTTCCCCACCAGTGTGCGGGCGACGCTCACCCCGCGCCGCCGCAGCTCCGCCGCGACATCGCCGTACAGCAGGTACAGCTCGTGCAGGGGAGTGCCGCCCATCCCGTTGAGGAGCACGATCGCCGGACTGTCAGCGGCGCGGGGCATGTCGTCCAGGACGCTCTCCACGAGCACGGCGGCCAGGTCCCGGGAGGGCCGCATCCGCTCCCGGCTGCGGCCCGGTTCACCGTGGATCCCCACGCCCACCTCGATCTCGTCCTCGGCGAGGGTGAACCCCGGACGTCCCGACGCGGGGGTCGTACAGGCGGTCAGCGCCAACGCGAACGAGCGCGAGGCGTCGTTGACCCGGCGCCCCATCTCCGCGACCGACGCCAACGGTGCTCCCCGTTCGGCCAGAGCACCGGCCATCTTCTCGACGAGCAGGGTGGCTCCGGTGCCCCGGCGCCCCGCCGTGAACGTGGAGTCGCGCACCGCGACGTCGTCGTTGACCAGCACGGTCTCGGTCGCGACACTGTCCTCTCCGGCCAGCTCCGCCGCCATCTCGAAATTCAGCACGTCACCGGTGTAGTTCTTCACGACGAACAGCACCCCGGGTCCGGTGTCGGTGGCCGCGACGGCGGCGCTCACCTGGTCCGGAACCGGAGAGGTGAACACCTCCCCAGGGCACGCCGCGTCCAGCATCCCCGGCCCGACGAACCCGGCGTGCAGCGGTTCGTGTCCCGAACCACCACCGGAGACCAGCGCGACCTTCCCCGGAGCCGGACGGGCGCGAGTGACGATCCGCCGTTCGGTGTCCACCGTGAGCTCGGCGTGCACGGCGGCCAACCCGGTGAGCGTGTCGGTGATGACCTGGTCGGGGTCGTTCAGGAACTTCTTCACGGTGCGGCCTCCCCCAGACGGCAGCGGGTTCGGGAAGGGCCTACCCGGCGCGCCGCGGGTGAACCCCACCGTCCGCGCCGTCGGGGTTATGCTCCCCCCATGGCAGCTAGCGTGGGAATCGTCCTGGTGGCGCACAGCGCGGACCTCGCGGCAGGTGTCGCCGCACTGCTCGCCGAGCTCGGCTCGCAGCCGGTGACCGTGGCCACGGCCGGTGGCGACGACGAGGGCGGGATCGGCACCTCCTACACGAAGGTCGCCGAGGCCGTAGCCCGCGCCGACTCGGGCGCGGGAGCGGTGGTGCTGGCCGACCTGGGGAGCTCGGTCCTCACCGCGCGCATGGTGCTGGACGACCGGGACGACCTCGCGGCCCGTTTCGTCGACGCCCCCTTCGTCGAGGGTGCGGTGGCGGCCAAGGCGGCCGCGTCCGCCGACGCCGCGCTTTCCGCCGTCGCGGCCGCCGCGGAGGAGGCCTGGGACTACCGCAAGGAGTGAGGCGCGCGGCGCGGGGCGACGGTCCGTCCCGCCGCGGCGGGGTGGTATCCCGGTACGGATGAGTATCGCGACACTGCAAGGGTTGCTGGCCGACTTCGCCGAACGCCGCGACTGGGGGCCGTTCCACACCCCGAAGAACCTGGCCATGGCACTGACGGGGGAGGCGGGTGAGCTCGCCGCCGAGTTCCAGTGGATGGAACGCGAGGAGTCGCAGCGGGTGATGGACGACCCCGCCAAGGCCGAGGCGGTCCGGATGGAGATGGCCGACGTGTTCAGCTACCTGCTCCGGATGGCCGATGTGCTGGACATCGACCTGGAAACCGCGCTGAAGGAGAAGATGGCGCGCAACGAGGAGCGTTTCCCCGTCGGCGCCCCTCCGTCCCGGCACGGGTCGGCCGCGGGCGGACCGCACACGTGAGCGCCGGGCGGGCGGTGCTCTCCCCGCCCGCCCGGCGCAACGGTTCAGCGTACGACCACCTGGTCGGTGACCCGCAGCCGTTCGCCGTAGAACCCGCCCGCGGCGGTGATCGCGGCGACCACCGCGAGCAGCGCGGCCGGCGCCCACCAGGAGCCGTCCGCGCTGCCCAGCATGGCGGTCGCGACGAACGGCAGGAACCCGCTGAGAGCCCCCGCGATGTTGTAGGCCAGGTTCACGCCGCTGTAACGCAGGTGCGCCGGGAACAGTTCGGTGAGCAGCGCGCCGGACACGGCGTAGGCGATGGAGAGGGTGCCGACACCGGCGGTGACCGCCAGCACGATCAGGGCGGGGTGGGCCGTTTCGGTCAGTAGGAAGATCGGAGCGGCCGCCAGAGCTGTGACGAGGCCGCCCCACATGGTGACCCTGCCGGGGCCGAGCCGCTCGCCGAGCCGGCCCACCAGGATGATCACGCAGATCTGGGCCGCCGCGGCGACGAGTGTCGCGTTCACCATCAGGCTGCGGGACACCCCCACCGTGTCCGTGCCGTAGCTGATGATGAACGTCGTCATCATGTAGAAGCCGCCGACTCCCAGGAACGCCGAGGCGATCGCAACACCGAGCCGCCCCCATGCCTGCCGGAACACGTCCACGGCGGGGACCTTCGCCCTGTCCTCCTGGCTCTCCATCTCGGTGAAGATCGGTGACTCCTCCACCCTGCGGCGGATGTAGACCGCAACCACCAGCAGCGGGAAGGCGGCGAGGAAGGGGAGGCGCCACCCCCACGCGTCGAACTGCGCGGAAGGCAACGTCAGCACCAGGGAGAACGCGCCGGAGGACAGAAGCGTGCCCACGGGGGAGCCGATCTGGGGCAGTGCGGCGTACCGGCCGCGTTTCTCCGGAGGCGCGTGCTCCACGGCGAGAGTCACGGCGCCGCCCCATTCGCCGCCCACGGCCACGCCCTGGAGGAGGCGCAGCAGCGCCAGCAGGATCGGTGCGGCGATCCCGATACTGGTGTAGTCGGGCAGCAGCCCCACACACCCGGTGGCGACGCCGATCATCACCACCGTGACGAGCAGCGCGGGCCGCCGGCCGATCCGGTCACCCGCCCACCCGAAGATGACGGCACCCACGGGTCGGGCGACGAAGCCCACCCCGAACGTGGCGAACGCCGCGAGGGTCGCCGCCAGCGCGTCGAGGCTGGTGAAGTACAACCGGTTGAAGACGAGAGCGGCCGCGGTGCCGAAAAGGAAGTAGTCGTACCACTCCAGGGCCGTACCGACGAACGCGGCGAAGGCGATACGGCCCGATTCGCGGCTGCTCACCACCGGTGCGCCGTTGTCGTGGCGCTGAGTGGCGCTGTCCGGGTCGAGGTCACTCATCGAGGTTTCTCCTAAGAACCCGCCGCGGTCGCGCGGCCTCGGGATTCGGGGGATACCGGGGTGGACGCGGCCGCGGCCGTCAGGCCGGGGAACGCGTCGGCCCCGTGAACGCACTCGCCACCGAGGAGGGTGGCGAGCACGGTGATGTCGCCGATGGGGGTGTCGCCGGGGTCCGCGGGGTCGCGGTCCAGCAGCACGAGGTCGGCGAGCTTTCCGCGCGTGAGCGTGCCGCGGCGGTGCTCGTCGCGGTTGGCCCACGCGGCGTCGGACGTGTAGGCGCGCAGCGCCTGCTCGGGGCGGACGCGTTCGTCGGCTCCCAGAACCGCGCCGCCGCTGCTGGTGCGCTCCACCATGGACTCCATGCCGAGCAGTGGCGCGCCGGGAGCGACCGGCCGGTCGGAGCTGCCCGGTACACGCACCCCCTGCTCCAGGAAGGAACGGTGGCGGTAGAGCCACGGGACGCGTTCGGCGCCCAGCGCGTCGCGCATGGTGTCGCCCACGGTGTGCAGGAACCGCGGTTGCGGTACCGGCGTCACCCCCAGACGGGCGAACCGGGCCACCTGGTCGGGGCGCACCACCCCCGCGTGTTCGATGCGGTGGCGTGCCTGCGGCCAGGGCGCTGCCTGCTGGGCCCGGGCGAACGCGCGCAGCGCCAGGTCGACGGCGTCGTCCCCGATGGCGTGGGCGGCGACGCGCCAGCCCGCGCGGTGCGCGTCGACGATCAGCTCCTGCATGTCCTCGGCGCTGCCCTGATACAAACCCCGGGTGTGCCCGTGGTCGCAGAACGGTTCGGAGACGCTGGCGGTGCGTCCGATGAGGGAACCGTCCAGCCAGATCTTCATCGGGCCGAGGCGGAGCCGGTCGTCGCCGAAACCGGTGCTCAGCCCGAGGTCGATACCCAGGTCGATGCCGTCGTCGCGGTGCGCCGGCAGGGTGTGCATGTTGTCGGCGGCGACCATGAGCTGGACCCTGGTGCGCAGTGTTCCGCGCTGCCGGGCGAGCTGGTAGGCGGCGGCCTCCACCGGGCTGCGGCCGATCAGCCCCCGGCCGATTCCGGCCTCCACCACGTGGGTGAGGCCCTCGGCGGCGTAGACGGAACTGGCGCGGCCGAGGGCGTCGGCCAGCTCGGCCACGGAGGTGGGCAGGACGAGTTCGTCCACCAGCTCCTGGGCGCGTTCCTGCAGCACGCCGGTGGGCCTGCCGGCGGCGTCGCGGACGATGACACCGCCCTCGGGGTCGGCAGCGTTCTCCTCGGCCCCGATCATGCGCAGGACAGCGCTGTTGACCACGCACATGTGCCCGGACCGGTGCTTCACCCACACGGGGCGGCCGCCGGCGGCGCGGTCCAACCCGTCCCGGTCCGGATGGGCGCCCATGGCGGCGGTGTCGTACCCGGAACCCACGACCCACGCCCCCTCGGCGGTGGCGTCGGCGCGCCGCGACACCTCCCGGTACAGCTCCTCCAGGGTGGTGACGTGCTGCAGCGGCAGTTCGGCCAGGGACTGGCCGAACCAGGCCATGTGGTTGTGGGCGTCGCCGAACCCGGGCACGAGCGCCGCTCCGCCGCAGTCCACGGTGGTCCGGGCGGGAAGATCCGCCACCTCCTCGTCCAGCCCGGCGATGTGCCCGGCGAGGACGCCGAGACTGCGGGCGCGGGGCCGGTCAGGCGCCATGGTGCGCACGCGGGCGTTGGTGAGTTTCACATCCAGCATGTGCTGCCAGTACTCCTCGGTCCTGTCGCTGTTGGCCCGGTCACGCCAGGTTCTGCGCGCGGGTCAGGGGAAGCTCCGCGGCGCGGTGCACGTCGACGGGGCGCCCGTCCACCCGTACCGGGTCGGGACCGGTGGGTACCCGGACCTCGGGGGTGGCGGTGTTGCCGACCATGTCGGCGCGGCTCAGTCCCCGGCTGCCGCGTACGACGGTGTAGTTCACCCCGTCCGGTAGCGCGGCCCGGGCCGCGCTGTCCTCCAGGCACTCGCTGGACACGAACACGGTGGACAGGCGGCGCGGTGCGGCGCCGAGCCCGCCGAAGTAGGGGCCCATCGTCCGTGGCTGGGTGAGGCGGGTGGAGCCCGACCCGGAACCGGAAGCGCCCCAGGCGACGAAGCCGGACTTGAGGACCATCTCCGGTTGGGCGCCGAAGGTGGCGGGTTTCCACAGCGCGATGTCGGCGATGCTTCCCGGCCGCAGCGTTCCCACCTCGTGGGCCATTCCGTGCGCGATGGCCGGGTTGAGGGTGATCTTGGCGAGGTAGCGCAGCACCCGGTCGTTGTTGTCGGCCTCCGGACCCGCCTCGCCGGCCAGGTGCGCCTGGGTGTGCGCGAGCTGCCAGGTGCGGCGGGCGGTCTCGGCGATGCGCCCCATCCCCATGGAGTCGGAGTTGACGATGCTGATGGCGCCGAGGTCGTGCAGAGCGTTCTCGGCGGCGATGGCGTGTTCCCGCACGCGGCTCGCCGCGATGGACACGTCGCTCTCCACCCCGTGGTGGCCGCGGTGCACGGTCATCGTCATGGGGAGCAGCTCATCGACGGTGGCCGGTGTCAGCGGAAGGGTGGGGGTGGTGGAGGACGTCAGGACGTGGGGCTGGCCGACGATCTCCAGCAGGTCGGGATGCCCGCCGCCGCCCTCCACGTGGTAGGCGTGCACGTTGCGCCCCCGGGTGGCCAGCAGCGTGTCGGACAGGTATCCGGACTCGTTGAGGGTGTCGGTGTGCAGTGCCACCGGAAGGTCCGCCCGGTCGGCCACTCCCAGGCACGTGTCGACCATGCCCGGTGTGGCGCCCCAGTCCTCGTGGATCTTGAACCCGCCGGCCCCGGACAGCACCGCGCGTTCCAGCAGGTCGGACGAGGAGGAGGACCCGCGGGCGAGGAACGCGACGTTGACCGGTACGTCGCGCCACCCGGCGATGAGGTTGTGCAGGTTGGGCGCCGGGTTCGCGCCGACGTCCCACACGCCGCCGATGCCCATGCCGACCAGGGACGTCACCCCCGCGGAGAGCGCCGCCGGCACGACCTCGGGACTGGAGAGGTGGACGTGGGAGTCGATGAGGCCCGGGGTGGCGATCATGCCCTCCCCGGTGATCATCGCTGTGTGCGAGTCCACCACCAGTTCGACGCCGTCGGCGGTGTCGGGGTTGCCGGCGCGGCCGGTACCGACGACCCGGCCGTCCTTGATCCCGATGTTGGTCTTGCGCACCCCCGCCAGCGGGTCCAGTAGCAGCACGCCGAGGATGACCATGTCCAGCGCGCTGTCGCGCGGGGCCCTGCCGGCGACGAGCAGACCGTCGCGGGCGGTCTTGCCGCACCCGCCCAGTAGCTCCTCCCCGGGTTCGGTGTCGTCGGCCGTCACGCTCACCCACAGGTCGGTGTCGGCCAGGCGGATCCGGTCTCCCGCGGTGGGTCCGTAACGGTTCGCGTACTCGGCGCGCGGCATCCGGCTCACTGCTGTCCTCCTCGTGCGACGGTGGTGACGGTGCGGCACTCTCCGGCGGGGAACTCCATCGAGGTGCCGGCGGGCAGGTCCAGGCGGTGCCCTGCGGCCGCCCCGCGGTCGAACTCGAGTGCCGCGTTGGCCTCCTCCAGCGGGAAGTGGGAGGACAGCCAGACCGTGCGCTCGCCGGTGTTGCGGATCTCCAGTGAGGTCCGCGGGCGTCCCGGTGCCAGGGCGACCTCGCCCGCCGGGGTGCGTACCGCGCCGGCCCCGTCCTCCCCGGGAGCTCCGAACGGGCGCGGAACGTGGACGAGGGAGGAGCCGTGCGGGAACAGCGCCTCGACCTGCAGTTCCGGTACGGCGTCGGGGACGCCGGGCAGGAGGTTCTCGGGTGCCACGGCCTGCTGCGCCCGCCGCACCACCTCCTGCAGGGTCAGACCGTCCCAGGCGTCCTCCTGGATGCCGTCGCACACCAGCGCGATCGCTTCGGTCGATCCGAGGCTGGCTCCCCGCGCGAGGCGTCGACGGGCCAGGTCGGCCGCTGTGAACAGCAGCAGCCGCTCCTGTTCCCGCGGCGTGAGGTGCATGTGCCGGTCCCTTCCGTCGTGGGTGTCGTGGCCCGCTGCCGAACCCGCCGGACAACGGCAGAAACAGACATGACGGGTGAAAACGCGTGTGGTTCCACGGTGCCGGTGGGGTGACCTGGCCAACAATGACGAATCGCAGCGCATTGCGGCGGTGATAATGGGCGTATGCACAATTCGGCCGAGTACGGCGACGCTGACGCACCCCGCGCCGATCCCGGAGGCGCCGCCCCGCTGGACCGCCCGCCCGCCACCGAGGCGCTGGTCAGGGTCGTGCGGGACTGCCTCGCGGACCTCGACGAGCTCGTGAACCGCTACACCGGTGAGGTCGCGCGGTTCGAGGGCTACCAGGAGACCGTGCCGCACGAGGACCTGCGTTCGACCGCCCACACCAGCCTCGAACTGCTGCTGCGCCTCATCGGGGACCTCCCCCTGCCGCAACGGCTGCACGGGATCTCCGCCGACCTCGGCCGGCGGCGCGTCCACCAGAACGTCCCCTTGGAAGAGCTCCTCCAGGCGGTACGTACCGACTTCCGGCTGCTGTGGACGGCGATGCTGGAGCGGATACCGCCCGAGGAACTGCCCGCGCTCACGCGCGGTGCCGTGCGGGTGTGGGAAGCCGTGGAGTTCCACACCGTGCGTGTGCACACCGCCTATCTCGACGAGACCGCCGTGCTCGCCCGGGCGCGGGAGCGGGAGCGCGCCGCGCTCGTGGGACGACTACTGGCCTCCGAGGGCCGCGACCAGCAACTTGTCGCCCAGGTGGGAACCGCTCTGCGGGTGGACCCCGAGGCCGCCTTCACGGTGGCGGTCGCGCGGCTGCCGCGACAGCAACAGCGGCTGCGCGCGGCGGCCACCGCCGCACCAGCCGCCGCGTTCGCCCACGTCCAGGAACACGGGGGAGGGACGGTCCTGTTGGCGCTGCGGTCCGGCGCGTCCCAGCTGGCCGCCGCGCCCGGGGGAGCGGCGCCGCCGCGCTGGTTGGAAAGCGTCCCGTGCGCCCTCGGGCCTGTGGCCGCCGGGCTGGCACGTGTGCCGCGCGCGCTGCGGGCGGCGGAGACCGTCGCGGCGACGTTGGACGACACCACCACCGGGCCCGTCACCCTCCGCGACGCGTGGGCGCCGGTGGCCGCCGCGCGCATGGGTGAACTCGGTCCCGTACTGGCCCACGAACTGTCGGGGGCGCTCCAGGACCTTCCCACCCACGAGCGGAAACGGCTGGTGTCGACGTTCACCGCCTACGCGCGCACCGGGTCGGTCAGCGAGACGGCGGGGGAGATGTACTGCCACCGCAACACCGTGCTGAACCGGCTCAACCGGCTGGCTGAGCTCACCGGGTGCCGGATCACCTCCCCGGCGGAGGCGGCGGCGCTGCTGCTGGCCCTGCACTGCGAGGCCGAGGAGATCCAGTGAGCCGCGCGGCGGCCGGCGGGGTGCGCGCGGGTTGAGGCTCCCGCTGTCAGCCGGGAAACTGTTCCGGACCGGGACGAGCACGCACTGTGGCCGGTTTCGGCCACGATGCGGCGATCCCGGCGTGTCGACCTTGAATCGGTGTTAGAGAAGGCGCGGGGCCGTCAGCCGCTTTCCGCGGCCCGATCGTATGTTGGCGAACACGACACGATGGAGTGCTCAGTGCCGGAGATGAAGGCGCGCATCGAGTTCGAGGACGATGTCACCGAGAAGGAAGCCGACGAGCACACCAGGTTCCTCCTGCGGCAGTTGGAACAGCTCAACATCGAGCGCGTCGAGCTCGCCGAGACAGAGGGTCCGTCGGGCACGCGCGGTGACGCCGCCACCCTCCTCGGCGCCGTCACCCTGGCGGGATTCGCGGTCGCCAGGGTCCTCCCGCACATCGTCGCGGTGGTCCAGACCTGGTTGGAGACCAGCGCCCAAAAGTCGGTGACCTTGGAGGTCAACGGCAGGAAACTGCAGATGACGGGGCGGACCACCGAGAACGAGGTGAAGAGGTACATCGCGGTGCTGGAGGAGGACGCGTCTTCCTCGGAGAACGTCAGTGAGGACGGGCAGCGGTGACACGCACAGCGGTACTGATCGGCACCAACACCTACGACGATCCCGCCTACGCGAACCTTCGCTCGCCGACCGCCGATGTCGATGCCATCGACACGGCGCTGCGGGACAACGGCCACTTCGACGAACGCAAGGTGCTGATCGACCCGACCTACGCGGAAGCCTCCTCGATCCTGGAGGAGGTACTTAACGGCATGCCGGATGATCTCGTCTTCATCTCCATTTCCGGCCACGGAGTGAAGAACAAGCGGGGCAGGCTGCACCTGGCGCTTCGTGACACGTCCAAGAAATTGTTGGCAAGTACCGGGCTCTCCGCTGAGAAGTTGCAGCGGATGCTCGAGGATTCCCGGGTCAACAGCAAACTCCTGCTGCTGGACTGCTGCTACAGCGGCGCTTTCGCCGACGGGTTCACCACCCGGGACGACGGGGACGAGGGCATCGATGTCGAACGGGAGTTCCTCAACGGCGAAGGCACCTACGTACTCGCGGCCGCCGGATCCGGACAGGAGGCTAAAGAGGGCGACAACTCGACCAAGCCGACGCCGTCGCCGTTCAGCGCCGCGGTCGCCCGCGCGTTGGCGGGAGAGGGGCCGGACGGGAACGGTGACGGCTGGATCGACACCTCCGACCTGTACCAGTACGTGCACCGGCAGGTGGACAGCCTCGGGGGCCAACGCGTCACCGGCTTCTCCTTGGAAACGCACGGCTCGATCAGACTCGCCCGCCGGGTGGACTCCCTGACCGCGACACCGGCCTCACCGGGGCACCACGAGAGGCCCGCTCCCACCGCGCGCACCGCCGACAGGGACGGGAACGGCCACGGAGCACAGCCACGCGAGTCCGGAAACGCCCGGAACCGGGACCCCCACGCCCCCCTGGACGTCCAGCAGTGGAAGTCCCTGTTCTCCTACTACCACTCCTGCCTCACGCGGCAGAGTGTGCTGCAACAGCTTCCCGACGTGCACGGGACCCAGGTGGCCGCCTGCGACATGGGATCGGAGGAGCTGCTCAGCGGTGCCGGGGAACAGTGGAGCCCCACGGGCAAAGCCGCCACCCTCGCCGCCAACGCGCGCAGGAGCGGGCAGATGCTCCGGTACGGCTACCCGGCGGTGCTGTTCGACGCGGCGGCGCTGAACAACGGCGGGAGACGCGACTGGAAGATCGCACCACTCCTGGTCATGGACCTGGAGGTCAGCGTGGCGGACGACGGCGAGCAACAGCTCGTCCCGGTGAGCGAACCCATGCTCAACACGGCCGTTCTGACCTCGATAGCCGAGTACAACCCGGACGAGCTCAACGAGTTCCTCACCTGGTTCGAGGCGGACTGGGCCGGTACCGGAGTCGCCGGACTCGGCGACAAGGCACGCAGCGTGTGCGAACGGCTCGACCTGCCCCGCGTCCACGACCTTGTCCCCGGAGAGCTGCGCCGCGAACTGGACCTCGCCAAGCCGTACCGGAAGGGCGCGCAGAACGTCGCCGTGCTCCACCGCGCGGACAGGGCGGACGCGGCGGTACAGCAACTCGTGCGGGACCTCGACGTGCGGGGGGATCACGCCCTGAAGACTGACCGCATCCCCAGCACCGCGCTCGCCGCGTTGGGCGGGGACACCGGTCCGGGACCGTGGTCGCGTTCCCCTCGTCCCGTCATCACGGGAAACAGCAACAGCGCCCAGGAAGAGATCCTGCACGCGGCGATGGAAAGGCGGCTCACCGTCGCCACCGGTGCTCCCGGCACCGGTAAGAGCGAACTGATCACCTCGGTGGTAACGACGGCCGTGGCCGATGGGCAGTCCGTACTGGTGGCCTCCACCAACAACACCGCCGTCGACGAGGTGGTGAACCGGGCCAACGCGCTGCTGCCCGGGGCGGACCTCGTGGTGCGGACGGGAAACGCCGACCGGCGGAAACAGGAACCCGACATCCTCACCACCCTGCGCAACGCGCGGTTCGGAGCAACGGATGTCCGCACCGCGGCGGAAAGCCTCGACGACCACGAACAGCGGCTCAGCGTCGCACAGGCCAATCTGGGAGGGACCGCCACCGCCGAGCACCAGCTCGCGGTGCTGTCTCCCGTGCGGCAACGCGAGCGCGCGCGGCTGCCGGAGGCACTCACCCCGGCGAGTTTCCCGGACGCGGAAGTGGATACCTGGGCCAGCCGGATCGAAAAGGCCCTGGAGAACCGCTGGTCGGGCTGGTGGTACCGGTGGCGCGTCCGGCGCCGGTTCGGAATCCGCGGAACCGACGACGAACTCGTCGCCGTACTGCGGTTCCTGCACACCGAACGCGAGTGGCGTCACACCCGCCGGGTCCTCGCCGACCACCCCGCTCCGGAGTCCTCCCGGAACACCGTTACCGCCGTTCGCGAGGGGCGCCGCGAGGACGGCTCCAATTACCTCGTGGGCAACGTCGCCGCGGGGATACGCGGCGGCCAGGACGCCATTGACGCGCGGTTGCAGGCGCTCAACTCCGGTGCCACGTCCTGGAAGGGGATCCCCCAACTACTCGCGGCCGTGCGGGCGTGGGCCACAACCTCCCGTTCGGTGCGCAGCGTGTTCCCACCCAACCCGGGGCTGTTCGACCTGGTCGTCGTGGACGAGGCCAGCCAGTGCACCATCCCGGACCTGATCCCGCTGCTGTACCGGGCGAAGCGGGCGCTGGTGATCGGGGACCCGCACCAGTTGCAACCGGTCAACACCCTGGAGTACCGGGACGACCGGCGCTACCAGGGGGAGAACGGTCTCGACGAGCAGTGGTTGGAGGACCGTTCGCTGCTTTTCACGAGGAACTCCGCCTACCACGCGGCGGCCGCCGCCCTCTCGGCCAGTGGGGACGATGTGCTGTGGCTGGACGAGCACTACCGGTGCCACCCCGACATCGTGACCCCGGTGAACCGCCGCTTCTACGGCAACCGGCTGGCGGTCCGCACCCGCACCGACAAGCTGGCCTCCACACACGACCCCGCGCTGCGGTGGATCGATGTGCGCGGCGCCCCGGACCGTCCCGGCGGGTTCTCGTGCCGCAACCAGGGGGAGGCCCAGCGCGTCATCGAGCTGTTGCGTGAACTGTGGCGGGAGCTTCCGGACGACGTGGACATCGGCGTGGTCACCCCGTTCGCCGCCCAGCTGCGCGAGCTGCGCTCCCGACTCGGGGAACGGGCCGAGGAACGCATCCGGTGCGGAACCATCCACACGTTCCAGGGCGGCGAGCGCGACGTCATCGTGGTGTCGCCGACCGCGGCGACGGGAGCCGACACCCGCCCGGCGAACTGGGCCGTCCAACAGCAGAACCTGTGGAACGTCGCCGTGACCCGGGCCAAATCACGACTGTACGTGGTGGGTGACCGCGGGTACTGGTCCGCGTGCCAGGGTCTGCTCGCCGACCTCGCCAACGCGCGCGACGACGGCGACGACACCGACCCGTCCCGGGACGAGGCCCGGACCGCCCTGTTCGGCGCGTTGCGGGACCGCGGCTCCGAACCGCGGGTGGGTACCCGCATCGGTGGCTACCACTGTGACCTGTACGTCCCGACCTCCGAGGGCGGAGTGGCGGTCCTCGTCGACTGGGCCGGGGCGGGCGACCCGGTCGCTCCCGCTCCCGGTCGTTGTCTGCAACGCACGCTCGACCGCGTCGCCCTGTTCGGGACGGTGTCGGGACTGCCGACGCTGCGGGTTCCCGCCTGGCGCTGCCTCACCGAACCGGACACGGTCGCCCGGGAGGTGGTGTCGGCGCACCCCCACGGGAACGCGCAGGGTCCCGAACAGCCGTCCCCGCTGGTTGAGGTGCCCCGGTCCTGAAACGCTCCACCCGTTTCCCCCCGAGGGGCACTGTCGGGAGACAGCGGTCACAGCGGTCGCGGGCCCTCGGTCACGTTCCGGCAGCGCCTGTGGTGCCCTCCTGCCCCGAACCGTGGATGAGCCCGGTCAGGAACTCGTGTGTCTCCGGATCGGTGGAATAGAGGAGAGTTCCACGCAATCCCCGGGTGAGAAGGACCTTGTAGACGTTGCGGATCAGGTTCTCCGCCTCGGTGTCGCTCATCCTTTTCTTGCGCAGGTCCGCGTCCTCGCTGGCGGAACGGTCGACAACCAGGCGGCCGTCCCGGAACAGCAGGTCAGGGCCGATAATCACTCCGGACCAGTCGTACTCGAAACCCTGTGCCGTGTAGACGCACCCCACCTGGTCGAAACCGCCGCTCGCGGTCGCCCAGAGGGAGTGGGGCGGAGCGCCGTTGACGGCACGGGTCTCCGGGTTGTTCCAGGGGCGGTGCCAGTCACCGATCCGGACGTCGGCGACGAGCGTGCCGTCGGAGCGCACCTTGCTCCACGGCCAGCAGAAACCAGCGCTGATACGGGCGGTGTACCCGTGGTCCAGCGTGGGCCGCAGCTTGTTCTCCATGTCCCAGGGGGAGTCCGCGGTCGCCAGCCGGAAGTTCTCGTCCCCCTCCCACGGCACGGGGCCGCCCGGTTCCAGCCCCAGCAGACGCCGGACCCACCGTTCGTACTTCTCGCTGCCACCGCAGCGCCACTGGCCGTCCAGTGATATGTGGTGGACACGCAGCCCTTTCGACTCGGCGAACTCGCGGATGGTGTCCACGGTTCCCATCTCCTGGGAACGGACCACCTGGTGCTGGTCGAGGAGGAACACGGGGACACGCGCGGCCGACACCAGCTCGTCGACCTGTTTCCGCCCGGTGCGGTGGTCGGCTCTGGTGAACCGGTTCTCCGAGGTCTCCCGGATCCGGTGCGCCTCGTCGCAGATCAGGACGTCGAGGTCGTTGGGGCGGGCCTGCATGTAACTGTTGAAGTACGTGAACAGTTTCTGCACCGCCGAGGAGCCCCTGCCGGCGGTCCTGCGCATGGTCTGGGTGAACGAGCGCGACCCTGTCGCGTGCAGGGCCGAGGTCCCGTTGCGGTACAGCTCACCGAGCAGCGAGAGCGCGATAACGCTCTTCCCGCTCCCCGGCCCGCCGCTGATGATCACGACGTTCTTCCTGTCCTCCGAACGCGCCTGTTCCACGGCGTGCAGGACCGTGCGGTAGGCGGTGTGCTGCTCGTCCAACAGCGTGAACTGCTCCCGGTGCCGGATCTCGTCAGCTGCCACCGACATCAGGGGGCGGCTGGGGCGCCAGTGGCCGCCGACCAGCCTGTCCGCGGCCCTGGCTCCGGACTTGGTGGAGAGGCGGGAACGGAGGAAATCCAGGAACTCACCGCGCTGCTGGTGGGTGAAAAGCTGACCGTTGTCGTCGCCCGGAAGCGAGTGGAGGTCGCGGACGTCGTTGTCCACCGCGTTGTGCAGGTAGGCCACACCCCGCACGCTCGTCCCCGGATCGTGTACGGAGCTGACGAACTCGCTTATGTACTCGCAGTAGTCACGCACCTGTAGCACGGGATGGAGGCGGGGGCCGCCGGGAGCGTCCACGGTGACCAGGGTCGGGTCGTCCTCCCAGGTGCGGGCGCTGCTCCACTGCTTGAGCTCCACCACGACGTAGCTGTTCTCCCCGGTCTCGGGGTGCAGCCCCGCGAGGACGGTGTCGGCCCGTTTGCTGGTGAGCGGGAGCTGGTACTCGATGAGGACCTCGACATCGCCCAACCCCGCGTCCACGAGGTCCGCTCCCAGGACGGGCAGGCTCCGGTTCCAGGAGCGGACCTCGGCTTCGTTGGGTGGCGATCCCTTGCTGTGCAGGAGGTACTCACGGATCTGTTCCCCCAGCTCGCTCTCCAGGGGGGAGTGGGAGGCAAGGTTCTTGGCGGATCGGCGGAAAACCGGCACGTATGTCCCCAGGCAGCACGAAAGGTTCGTGCGGGTGGGGGCATATCCGCCGGAAGGGTGGAAGCCCGTCGGGCCGCATCAGGATCACCGACAGGCTACCGAACCTCCCGCCATGAAGGGGATTCAGGCGGTCAGGCCCTGGTCGGCGGGCGGTGTTCGTCGCGAGTGGCACTGGGCGGAGGCTGTACTGGTACCAATCCCTGTTCCGGGGAACCGACGAACACGTCCCCGGAACAGGGGTGATGGTGTCGGCGGTGTGACGCGTCCGTCCGACGCGAGGTTCGGCCAACACCGCCGCCGACCCGCGTCCCGGTCAGCGGCGTGGTCCGTAGGACCGTGGTGTCGGAACGGTGGCGACCCCCTACTCGCCCGTCCCCGCCTCACCGGCACGCGCGATGAAGTCCATCTGGGCCCGGGTGGGGCCGCCGTACTGTTGCCGGATCTCCTCGGCGTTGTCGGACTGCATCCGGTACAGCGAGTCCCGCAGGTTGTCGTCGCCGCCGTGGAACCGGTGCAGTAGCTCCTGCCACTCGCGGGCCATCTCCCGGGCCTCGGGGGCGGAGGGATCCGTCCCCGCGTCGATCGCCTCCTGTACCCGGGCGAGGAGCCGGGGCCAGCGGGCCTCGACCTCGGCGACGGCCTCCTCCCCGGCACGCTCGCGGCGTTGGGCCAGCTCGGCGAGTTGGGTCTCGCTGAAATAGCTCCTGATCGTCTCGTCCACAGTTACCACCTTCTGGATGAGTTCCGTGAAGTCGGTGACGGTGGCTCCGCCGGGGGCGTTGACCTGTGTGATCATCGTGTCCAACTGGGCCCGCAGGTTGCGGATCACCGCCAGCTGCCGGTCCAGGTGGCCGCGGTGGCGCTCAAGCAGCTCGCCGAGCGGGAGCTTTCCCTCCAGCACGGCGCTGATGGACTCCAGTGGCAACCCGAGCTGGCGCAGGGCCAGGACCTGGTAGAGCCGTTGGACGTCACCGGTGTCGTACAGGCGGTGCCCGGCCGTCGTCCGCTCGGACGGGCAGACCAACCCCAGATGGTCGTAGTGGTGCAGCGTCCGCACGGTCACACCCGTCTCGGCTGCTAACCGCCCGATCTTCCGGAACCGGGCGGACTGCTCCTGTGCCATGGCCGTTTTCCCGTCACCGTTGCTCCGTCCGAGGCGTGTCGCCCCGGTGGAACCGATACTGCGGGCTGACGCGGCGTCAGGTTCAAGTGTTACGTGCCGGATGCTGCGATGGAGTACCGACGGATGGCCCGGTGATCGCCGTGCCGCCTCTTCGCGGAAGAGACGGTGGTGATGGAACACACCGAACACGCCGCTCTCCACGGTGGGGAGTCCCTGTCAGGCGTGTCGCACAGGGGCGGAACCGCCCCTGTGCGGGGGCGGACACGAGTTCCTGTGGACAGTGCGATGTTGGGGACCGCGTAAGGGTAGTGCGGCGTTAGAGTAATGGCCACCGAACCGCACAGACATGGAATGCGAGCCGAACTGTGTCCGATCCCTTCGTTCACCTGCATGTGCACACCGAGTTCTCGATGCTGGACGGCGCCGCCAAGTTGAAGCCGCTGTTCGCCGAAGCGGTGAACCAGGGTATGCCGGCGGTGGCGATGACGGACCACGGCAACATGTTCGGAGCCTACGAGTTCTGGGAACAGGCCAAGTCCGCCGGGGTGAAACCGATCATCGGCATCGAGGCCTACGTGGCCCCGGAGTCCCGGTTCCACAAGAAGCCGGTGAAGTGGGGCATCCGCACCAACGACGAGGACGGGAGCGCCGCCGAGGCGGGCAAGGACATCTCCGGCGGCGGCCGCTACCTCCACCTGACCATGTGGGCGCGCAACGCCGTCGGACTGCGGAACCTGTTCCGGATGAGCAGCCTCGCCTCCCTCGAGGGCTACTACATGAAACCCCGGATGGACCTGGAGCTCATGTCGCAACACAGCGAGGGCGTCATGGTCTCCACCGGCTGCCCCTCCGGCGGGGTGCAGACCCGGTTGCGGTTGGGACAGGAACGCGAGGCCCTGGAGTACGCCTCCCAGCTGCGTGACATCTTCGGCAAGGACGCGGTGTGGCTGGAGCTGATGGACCACGGGGTCGACATCGAGCGCCAGGTCCGGGACGGTCTGCTGAAGGTCGGCAAGGAACTGGACCTGCCGCCGGTGGTGACGAACGACTCGCACTACGTCACCGAGGACCAGGCCAACACCCACGACGCGCTGCTGGCGGTCGGCGTCGGCAAGAACCTGGACGACCCCAACCGGTTCAAGTTCAACGGCTCGGGCTACTACATCAAGAGCGCCGAGGAGATGCGCTCGATCAACAGTTTCGACGAGTGGCAGCAGGGGTGCAGGAACACGCTGGCCATCGCCGAGATGGTGGAGGACGGCGCCTACGACGAGGTGTTCTCCCACCGCGACCTCATGCCGCGCTACTCGGTCCCCGAGGGGGAGAGCCAGGCCACCTGGCTGCGCCGGGAGGTCGAGAACAAACTGCCGAACCGCTACCCCGAGGGCGCCGGCGACGACGTGCGCGAGCGCGTCGAGCACGAGCTGGGGATCATCAACGGGATGGGCTGGCCCGCCTACTTCCTGGTGGTGGCCGACATCTGCCAGTACGCCCGCGACAACAGGATCGCGCTGGGCCCCGGGCGCGGGTCGGCGGCGGGTTCGCTCGTGTCCTACGTGCTGGGCATCACCGACATCGACCCGCTGAAACACGGGTTGATCTTCGAGCGGT
Source organism: Haloactinospora alba (assembly GCF_006717075.1). Lineage (NCBI taxonomy): Bacteria > Bacillati > Actinomycetota > Actinomycetes > Streptosporangiales > Nocardiopsidaceae > Haloactinospora > Haloactinospora alba. Next base: position 2,796,296 of record NZ_VFQC01000001.1, on the reverse strand, counting down.
TCCTCAACCCGGAACGCGTCACGATGCCCGACATCGACCTGGACTTCGACGAGCGCAAACGCGGTGACATGATCCGTTACGTCACGGACCGCTACGGTGAGGGCCAGGTCGCCCAGATCCTCACCTTCGGTCTCATCAAGGCCAAGGCCGCGGTCAAGGACTCCACCCGCATCCACGGCCTGCCGTTCTCCATGGGAGAGCAGATCACCAAGGCGTTCCCGCCGGCGGCCCAGGGCAAGGAGATCGACCTCGCGGCGATCTACGACGAGAACAACGAGCGCTACAGCGAGGCCAGCGAGCTGCGGTCGCTGATCGAGAAGGACCCCCAGGTGCGCACGGTGATGGACACCGCCCGCGGTCTGGAGGGCCTCACCCGCGGAACCGGGGTGCACGCGGCGGGGGTGATCCTGTCCGCCGAGCCCCTCCTCGACGTGATCCCGGTGCACAAGCGGGACACCGACGGCGCCATCATCACCGGGTTCCCGTTCCCGCAGTGCGAGGAGATGGGCCTGCTGAAGATGGACTTCCTCGGTCTGCGCAACCTCACGGTCATGGACGACGCGGTGAACAACATCACCGCCAACGAGGGCATCGAGATCGAGCTGGGTTCGCTGGCACTGGACGACGCGAACACCTACGAGCTGCTCTCCCGGGGCGAGACGCTGGGCGTGTTCCAGCTCGACGGGGGAGCGATGCGCCAACTCCTGAAGCGCATGCGGCCCAAGGAGTTCAAGGACATCGTCGCGGTGCTGTCCCTGTACCGGCCGGGCCCGATGGCGGCCAACGCCCACAACGACTACGCCGACCGCTCCAACGACCGCCAGGAGAACACGCCCATCCACCCGGAGCTGGAAGAGGCTCTGGAACCGATCCTGGGGGAGACCTACCAGCTGCTGGTGTACCAGGAGCAGATCATGGCGATCGCCCAGCAGCTCGCCGGCTACACCCTGGGCGGCGCCGACCTGATGCGCCGGGCTATGGGCAAGAAGAAGAAGGAGGCGCTGGAGAAGGAGGAGAGCAAGTTCTTCTCCGGTATGCAGGAGAAGGGCTTCTCCGAGGAGGCGATCCAGGCGCTGTGGGACGTCATGCTTCCCTTCTCCGGGTACGCGTTCAACAAGTCGCACGCCGCCGGGTACGGCATCGTGTCCTACTGGACCGCCTACCTGAAGGCCAACCACCCGGCGTCCTACATGGCCGCGTTGCTGACGTCGGTGAGCGGCGACAAGGACAAGTCCGCGATCTACCTGGCCGAGTGCCGCAAGATGGGCATCAACGTGCTGCCTCCGGACGTCAACGAGTCCGGTCTGCGGTTCACTCCGGTGGGTTCCGACATCCGGTTCGGGATGGAAGCGGTGCGCAACGTCGGCGCCCAGGTGGTGGAGTCGATCCTCAGAACCCGCCAGGAGAAGGGCAAGTTCACCAGCTTCACCGACTTCCTCAACAAGATCGAGCTCACCGCCTGCAACAAGAAGGTCATCGAGTCGCTGGTCAAGGCGGGGGCGTTCGACTCGCTGGGTGGTGCCCGTATGGACCTGTTCGACCACCACGAGGCCGCGGTCGACGCCGTGCTCAGTTCCAAGAAGCAGGAGGCCCACGGCCAGTTCGACCTGTTCGGCGCCGCCGGGGGGGACGGGGACGGACCCGTCGGTCTGGACATCACCTGGCACGAGCGGGAGTGGGACCGCAAGACCAAGCTGGCGTTCGAGCGCGAGATGCTGGGACTGTACGTCTCCAGCCATCCGCTCTCCGGCGCCGAGCGGATCCTGACGCGCAACAGCGACACCACGATCCTGGACGTCGCCAACGGGGAGCACCGGGACCGCAGCGAGGTGCAGATCGCCGGGCTGATGTCCTCGGTCGAGCGCAAGGTGAGCAAGAACAGCGGTAACCCGTGGGCGAAGGTCGTCGTCGAGGACATGGGGGGCTCCATCGACGTGCTGTTCTTCGCCGACGTCTACACGCTCTACTCCGAGTCCCTGGCCACCGACATGGCGGTGTCCGTGAAAGGCCGGGTGAAGGAGCGGGAGGGTGAGTACTCGCTGCAGGCCAACGAGATGACGATCCTGGACATCAGCCACCTCACCGACGGCCCGCCCCCCATGCTGCTGACCGTCCAGGAACAGCGCCTCACCCCGGAGCTGGTGGCCGAACTGAAACAGACCCTGGCCAACCACCGGGGCGAGACCCCGCTGACGATCCGGGTGGACAACCCGGTGAAATCGACCGTGTTCGAGGTTCCCAACTATCCCGTGCAGGTGGGAACGGACTTCGCCGGGGAGGTGAAGTCCCTGCTCGGCCCCGACTCGGTCAGCTACTGAGCGCGACCGGGTTGCGGTCCACCAGCGCCCGCTGTTGCCCGTATGCTCCTGGGCATGGACAACGATGAGCTGACGCAGCGCGTCCGGGAGCTGCGCGAACAGGGCCGCTCCCCGAAAGCGATCGCGCGGACCCTCGGCGTGTCACCCTCCCGGGTGGCGCCCGTGGTGCGCGCGATCGCGGAGGAGCAACCCCGGCCGACGGAGAACCCGGTCGCCGGGTGCTGGATCAGCCCGGGCTGGAGCCTCGGCCTGGGAGTCACCGGTGACCCGGAGTGGCCGGACAGCTCCCTGGTGGCCGAGGGGGACCCCGGCACGGACGAGCTGGTGACCGTGATCGTCACCCGGGAACGCCGGTGGGGCAACGTCGCGGTGTGCACCTACCTGGTGGACCCGTACTGCCTGGGGGTGAAACACGCCTACGGGCCGGACGTGGTGGACATCGCCGAGATCCCGCCCTATGTCCGGCGGATGTACGCCCCCTACGGCGACGAACCGGTACAGGCCCCCGTCGAGCTGGCCCAGGAGCTGGTGTTCGGGTCCGTCGCCTACGCCCGCGAGCTCGGGTTCGAGCCGGACAAGGACTTCGACGCGGCGGCGGGGCACCTCGGCGAGTGGAACGGGCCCGCCACGCTCACGTTCGGGTGGCACGGACGCCCGTACTACGTGCCGGGTCCCGACGACGACACCGATCACGTCCTGCGCACCCTGGAGCGGACCGTGGGCGCGGGCAACTTCGGCCACGCCGTGGAGTCCCAGGACACCTCGGCGTAGGACGGCACGGTGGCGGGCGGCCCCGGGCGGCCCCCGCCACGTGCGGCTCCGTCCCCAACAGGGCGCTGGAAGCTGCGGCGTGGTGCGCTGGTCCCGTACCGTGTTACTGGTCGGTGCTTTCCTGTCACCCCCGCAGGAGGACGGATGGATCGTGGAGACGGTCGCGCGGCCGGAGGCGGCTCCGACGGCGCGGCACGCAACGACCTGCACGGGAACGCGGAGACCGCCGTGCAGATCCAGAACAACACCGGTGCGGTGAACATCCGCACCGGCGGCCAGGCGGACGTTCCGCTGGAGGTACCGCCAGAGCCTCCGCACTTCGTCGACCGCACCGCCGCGCTCGCCAAAGCGGAAACGGTTCTGGGCCGTGGGGACACCACCAACGTCCTCGTCCTGGACGGGGCGCCGGGTATCGGCAAGACCGCGCTCATCCGCAAGTGCGCCGCGCAGTTCCGAGAGCGCTTCCCCGGGGGACAGATCCATGTCACCTACGACACCGGGAGCAGAGCACACCGCGAGGACCCGGACCGGTGGGTGACGATCGTGCTGCGCAGGCTCGGTGTCGCGGACGAGTACCTGCCGTCCACCTACGAGGGGCGGGTTAACCAGCTCCGCAGCCGGCTGGCGCGTTCGGCAGCGCTCGTGGTCATCGAGGGCGCCACGGACCCCGCCCAGGTGCGCCCGTTCCTGTCCAACGCTCCGGGGAGCGGGGTGCTGGTCACCAGCGACGGTCCGGCCCTGCCGGAGCTGGAGCTCGACGGGGCGCGTTCGTTGGCCCTGGAACCCCTGGACAGCGAGGCGGGTCGGGAGCTGCTCCTCGCCATGGGTGGTGACGCCGCAGCGGCAGCGGGCAGCGGAATCCTCGACCGCTTGGTGGCGGCCTGCGACGGTCTGCCGCTGGCGTTGGCGACAGCGGCCCGCCGGATGGCGCGGTGCTCCCCGCGCGGGCTCGAGCCACTGGCGGAGGAGCTCGAGGACGAGAAGCAACGGCTCGCCGCGCTGGCCCCCGAGGGGCAGGCGACGACCGTCTCGGCGGTCCTCGGCGTGTCCTACGGCCAACTGTCCGCGCCGGCCGCCGCCCTGTACCGCGCGTTGTCCTCCTGGCCGTGCCCCCGTGTGGGGGTGTCCGTCGCCGCCGCACTCGGCGACACCGACCCCGGCAGCGTGCGCGCGCTGTCGGAGGAGCTCACCGGGGCCAACCTCCTCGAATCCGACGGTTCGGACCACTACCGTTTCCGGCACTCCCTCATCCGGTTGGACGCGCGCGAACGCGCCACCCGCACGGAGAGCGAGGAGCAGCGCAGCGCGGCCTTCCGCCGGGGACTGGAAGACTTCCTGGCCATGGCGGCGTTCGCCGACCGGGTCGTCATGGGAGAACGGCTGCGGATCGTTGACACCGCAGCGTGGACCGGTGGCCGCAGCGACCCCTTCGGCGCGGACGACAAGCGTGCGCTGCGGTGGCTGGAGGAGGAACGGGAAACCCTGCGGGAAGGAGTGCGGGCCGCGGCGCGTGCCGGGATGCACGACCACGCGTGGCAGCTGGCCGAGCTGGCCACGGCGCTGTACCTGAACGTCCGCTACGTCACCGACTGGGCCGACACCGGCACCGCCGGTGCCGACGCCGCCCAGGCAGCCGGTAACGCTCGGGCGGAGGCGCGGCTGCGGTCCCTGGCCTCCCGGCCGCTGACCGACCTCGGACGGTGGGAGCGGGCGCAGCAGGAAATCGAACGGGCACTGCGGGCCGCCGAGGACGCGGAGCTGCTGCTGCGCGCCTCGGTGCAGGAGTTCCACGGGCGCTATCTGGAGTACGTCGACCCGGACAGTGCCATCGCCGCCTACGACCGTTGCCAGCGTCTCAACGAGCGGGTGGCCGAGCACGACGCGTACAACGGGGCCCGCGGTGCGGCCCTGGCGGTTTACTTCCGGGGCCGCGCCTTCGCCACGTCCGGGCGGGAGGACGACGCCATCGCCGCCGCCGGCGAGGCGATGGAACGTTTCCTCGCGCTGTCCCCTCCGGACGAGCGGATGGCCGCCCGGGCCCGCGCGAGCCTGGGGTACGCGTACTCCCGTGCGGGACGGCTCGCCGAGGCCTCGCGGGAGTTGGGCGCGGCGGTGGAGGCTCTGCGCGCTGGAGGGCGCACGTACTACCAGGCGGAAGCGGAGCGGGAGCTGGCGGACGTGCTGGCTCGGCTGGGCGCGCCGGCGGCTGCCCTCCCGCACCTGCGCAACGTCCTGGCGGTCTACACCGCGGGCGGCAATCCGCAGGCGCGTGAGGTGCGCGACCGGTTGGCCGAGTTGAACGGTTAACTGTCGGGTTCGATCGAACACCGCCAGGTGTCCCCACCCGCGTGCAGGGTGTGGGGACCGGCGGGACGCTGCTGCCCGTGGAGCAACAGCGCGTAGACCAGCGCGGCTGGTAAACCGGCGTCCGGGGTGCCGTCGGTCCGGACACGGAGGTGCCCCCGGTCGCGGACGGCGAGATGGTGCCCGGAACCGCTCCGGGTTGCGGCGATCAGGCAGCCGGGGTAGCGGTCCAGGGCTGCGGCGGCCCACTGCCGGGCGGAGCCGGGGTCCTGGTGGCAGGGGCCGGTGATGACGGAGGCGGACCGCACGATCGCGTCAACAGGCTCGGTCTCCTCCGCGGCGAGGTGGCGGACCTCTGCCGGTGCCACGCTCCCGGGGCCTGCCACCGCAGCGGGGAAACGCTCCACGTGGACGACGCCCGGCGCCGTACAGCGGGTGCGGACCTCGAACGAGGCGGGAGGTGTGTACTCCGGGGAGGCCGGCGGAAGGACGCGGGTGGCTCCGTTCCGGGAGGGCGGGGAAAGTTCCAGCAGCCGGTAGAGGAACTCGGTAAGACGTCGTCCTGCCCTGTCGACATGGGTGAACGCGAGGTCGGCGACGCTGGTGTACCGGCCGGGTCGGTGCTGGGATAGGGCGGCCTCGACCCGTTCTCGGATCCCGTCGCCGCTGCCCAGACGCGGGGCGTGGTGGGCGAGCCGGTCGACCGCGGTTCCGCCCACGGCCTCGTCGCCGAACGCTCCGAGGAGCACCGGCCGGTCCAGCGCGGCCCCGTACACGGTCACCGAGCCGTGATCGCCGATCACACAGTCCGCCGCGACCAGCGCGGCGCCCCACCCCTCGTCCGGCGGGACCAGGGCCAGTCCCGCGTCGACGGCGTCGGCGAGGACCGCGCGTACCGTCCACGGGCTGTCGGAGTACCACACGTTGGGGTGGAGTACGGCGGCGACGCGGTACCGGTCACGCGGTAGTTCCCTGAGGAGTGTTGCGGGGAGCGTGGGTTGGGTGCCGATGAGGCTCTCCTCCCCCCACGTGGAGGTGAGGACGACGAGCCGCTGCTCAGGGCCCAGGCCGAAGCGCTGCCGGTAGTGGTGCCGGAGCCGGCGCGCTGCCCGGAGCCGGTCGTGGGTGGGGTCGCCGACGACGGCGGCCCGTTCGGCCAGTGCGGGGTGGGCGGAGCGGAGCTGCTCGCGTTGGGCGGGGTGGGAGATGACCATGTGCACGTTGGACCACTCGGTGAACTCCTCCCGGACGACACCCGCCAGCCGGACGGCTCCGCTCTCGGAGTCCGGGACGTACTTCTGGAAACCGATCCCGTGCGGCAGCACCGCTACCGGGGCGGTGAACGGGCTCAGGTCCACGTTCTCGCTGGCGGTGAGAACCAGGTCGACGGGCAGCGCTGTCGCTTCCTCCCAGGGGAGGAGGCACATGTCCGCTGCGCGGAGCAGGGCTTCCGTACCGGCGTTGAAGGCGGAGGTGTCGTCGACGGTGACGATGACGAGGACGCGGGGGTCACCGCGGAAAGCCGCCAGCGCTTCGAGGGCTTTCACGGTGGAGGTGAACGTGCGGGCGATGACGAGCACCGTGGTGCGTTCGCCGAACGTGGTCCAGCGGTGCGGGTCGGGTCCCACCTGGGTTCGGAGGTAGGGGACGGCCATCAGAACGCCGTCCACAAAAGGGGGTCAGAGCTTGCGGCACTGCGGCACTGCGGCACTGCGGCACTGCGGCACTGCGGCACTGCGGCACTGCGGCACTGCGGCACTGCGGCACTGCGGCACTGCGGCACTGCGGCACTGCGGCACTGCCCTCTATGAGCAATTCTATTACAGAACTTTACTCTTTGTGTTTCCAGTGTGGAAATACGCGGGAGAAGAGGGCAGGCTGGCACGAAGCGGCTCATGGCCCGCCGATTATATCCCCGCACGGTGTCCGCACCACGCGCCGGAATCGGAGCGGGGCCATGTGCCTGTCTGAGTACACTCACTCACCGGCGTCGAGTATGTGTAGGGCTGGTGAAGACCGTGCGTCGGTACTTCGTGGCGAAAATCAAGCGGGCATGAAGGTGGTAGGCAACGTGCGCGCCAGTGCACATCGGGTCTTTATTCCCAGCGTGGTGACATGAACCAAATGGTATAGTCCGGCTTTGGCTGGCGGTGGGGAGGTGACACGTGAAGCGGGAACGCGGCCACAAGGCCCGGATGTATCCCACACCCGGACAAGCGAACGCCCTGGAAGCGCAGGCCCACGCCGCCCGTACCATGTGGAACCTGCTCCATGACTGGTGGACCCAGGTATCGGAGAACCGCAGGATCGACCTGAAGGACGCCGAGCAGGCCATCAAGCAGGCCCGCGCGGACATTGACTGGCTCGCCGAACTCCCGGCGCAAGCGGCACAGGCCGTCCTCAAGACCTACGTCCAGGCGTGGCGTAACTGCTGGGGCGGGCGGGCCGGAAAACCGACCTTCAAGTCCCGGCTGCGCTCACGGATGGCCGTCGATGTTCCCCAGGGCCGCGACCTGGCAATCCGCCGCCTCAACCGCAGGTGGGGCACCGTGAGGGTCCCCAACATCGGCATGGTGCGGTTCCGCTGGACCCGGGGCCTGCCGGTGGGTAAGCACGCCGATGCGCATAACAAGGTCACCGGCGCCCGACTCGTGCGGGAAGCCAATGGCTGGCACATCGTGTTCCGTGTACGCACCGACGTTAAGGAACCCGCCCCGCACACCGGCCCCGGTGTTGGTATCGACCGGGGTGTGGCCAAACCGCTGGCCCTGTCGGACGGCACCGTCCGCGAGCACGGGCCGTGGTTCACGGTGGGAGAGGAAGAATACCTTCGCCGATTAGAACGCAAGTCCGCCCGCCAACGCCGCCACCGCACACTGGGGCACCCGACATCGAATCGGCTGCGCCGGACCTATGACCAGATCGCGGGCCTGCGCGCGAGAGCCAAGCGCCGCGCCCTCGACTGGCAGCACAAGACGACTACCGCCCTGGCCGAGACATTCGGCGTGATCGGGGTCGAAGACCTCACCATCACTAGCATGACCGCCTCCGCCCGGGGAACCGTGGACGCTCCTGGCAGGAACGTCAGGCAGAAGACGGGGCTGAACCGCTCCATCGCCGGTGAGGCATGGGGCCGCACCGTCACCCTGCTGGAATACAAGCTCGCTGACCGGGGCGGGCACCTGGTCCGTGTTCCCGCCCCCGGCACCTCGCGGCGCTGCTCGGCGTGCGGGGTCACCACCAGCGGCAACCGCGACTCCCAGGACCGGTTCGCGTGCAAAGCACCCGGATGCGGCCACACCGACAACGCCGACACCAACGCCGCATGCAACGTCGCCCATGCGGCCAAGCAGCAAGCGCCCCAGGACATTGCGGGTGCCAGGACGTGGAGCCCTCGCCGTCAGGCGGGCTATGAAGCGTCAACCGCCAGCGGCCCGCACTGACGGGACGCTGGATCCTCCCAGCTCCGGCCGGGAGAGGATGTCAAGCACTCAAACCCTGGTTCGCGGCGCACCTTGCGGGAGTACGTCGCTTCCTCGCCGACCATGACGTACGGAACGGCCACCCTGACCTGGGCGAGCGTGAGCTTCGGACGTGCCGCCGGGGCGGCGCTCGCGTTCCTGCCCCGGCCCCCGGCCCCGGGAGCCGGAGCCGCCGTGGCCGCGCTCCTCGTGATGCGCCTGGCATGCGCCAACCTGGATGACGGCCTCGCGCGGGAGAGCAGCGGGAGAGCAACCGTGCGACCCGCGGCCGTTTTTCCCTCAACGAAGTGGGCGACCGTCTGGCCGAACCGGTCGACCTGGCCTGCTGCCTGGCAGTGACACCAGCTCCCGCGGCGCGTCGCCGTGGCGGTCGCCAACGTGGGCGTCTGGTGCGGGGGCGTTTCCTTCCCGGGCCGGTGCTGTCGCGGCTTTCCTCAACAAGAGCTGGGGCAGGTCGTGGGCGGGGGTTTCACCGCGGGGCTGGCCACGGTGGTCCGCCGGTGGCGCTGATCGCCCGTGGATCAATGTGGGGCAGCGTCGGCCGGTCGAGCACGTCGCATCGAAACCGGAACAACGGAGAGATCCGATTATGAACTCGGTTTTGGCTTCAGCGTACTCCTGGGCGGAACCCCATTCCCGATGTGCAAGAGTTCTCTTCAGCCGTGCGTACTCGTCGGCGAGCTCACGGTCCGCCGTGAGGAGATCCCTGAACGCCCGATCGCGAGCTAGTACTGAACATCCCGCTGGCAGCACATGAAGGTTTGTAGCGGGGGCGCGACGTTTGAATAACCAGTGTTCGTGCCAATCGGGTTCGAGCAGGATGAGCTGGAATCCCAGTTCGTTCAGCCGCTCGGTCACCTCGCTGGTTCGGATCGCGTTGACGGCCAGATTGATGTCAATGACCGGCTTGGCCGGTATTGATCTGACCGACGTTGAACCCACATGCTCCACCGAGCAGACACCCGGTAATGGTCTTAGCCTGTCGGCGGTACTCGCGAAAACCCGATGCCAATCCTCATCGTGCGAAACGAGGTCAACGCGAGCCTTCGAACCGCGCTCGACCGGAGCGACCCTAACCGGCTCGAACACGGAGTCGGTGTCGTCCCAACGCGGATGTGACATCTAACCCCTCCCGACCCTCCTCCCGCGTCGCCTCGAGGATCGCTCGCGGAACGCGGTGGTGATGTGCACCGGTCCTGACAGCTTCCTCGGCTCAAGCCTACTGAGCTTTTCCGGTCAGCTCGATGTCCGTGAATCCCGTTCCGGTCCGGTGCGGACAAGGAAACTGGCGGGTAAGTCAGGGTGGCGCTGGATGCTGCGCGTTCCGTCGCGACCTCTGGCAGGGGCAGATGTCATGCTCTTTCTGCCGCTGCCCTCGCTCCTGGCTTCACAGTACGAGCTCGAACCATGCGTGGCCCCTGCCTGGTACCACCGGAGTCAGGGCAGCTCGCGTGGGTCCTCGTCCAGTTGCTCGTACAGGGTCTCCAGCGCGGTACGCAGCCCCGGGGTGTCGGTGTCCAGGTGCGTGAGCGGGTTCGCGGCCCTCGGCGGGGTGAACGCCGGGGGTGCCGGGGCCGACCAGAAGTCGTGCACCCGGGCGGTGAGCGGGGCCAGGCTCACCGACAATCCCCGTTCCGGTGGCTCGTCCCCGGTTCCGGAGTCGTCTCCGGGACCCGCCGCGTCGTCGGGCACGTGTTCACGGATCTCGGCCAGCAGCGCCTGGCGGTCGCGCCCCAGCCACTGCAGGACCAGGAACGGGTCGTCGTCGAACGCGTCCGCCAGCGTGTACAGCACGGCGGCGACGTGCTTGCACGGGAAACCCCAGTCCGGACAGGTGCAGTCCACCTGCAGGTCGTCGAAGTGCTCCGGGAACAGCGGCGCGCCCAGTTCCGCGAACCGCTCCTCGGCCTCGGCGGGCATCTCCCCGGCGAGGAGCGCGGAGCGGAACCGGGCCTGCTGCGCTAGTTCGGCGCAGATTCCCCGCCACAGCGGGTCACTGAACCGCTGGAAGATCACCGTGACCATGTAGGGATCCGGCTCGGAACCGGTGACCGGTGCGGTGACGATGCCGGCGGAGACCTCCAACGGCCCCACCGCCCCGGAACGGGCGTAGGTGCGGCCCCGGGACAGCCGCCCGCTGTCGCCGGTGCGCTCCAGCGGTTCGATGAACCGCCGCGACCACCACTGTTCCCCGATCGATCCCCGGTCGCGCATACCACTCACCCCTCCACGGCCTCGGGTGCCAGCCGGATCACGTCGCGCAGCTCGTCGGTGGAGAGCTCACCGAGCCACTCCTCACCGCTGCCGACGACGGCCTCGGCCAGGTTCCGCTTGCCCTCGATCATCGCGTCGACGCGCTCCTCCAGCGTTCCCGCGCAGATCATCTTGCGTACCTGGACGTTGCGCTGCTGGCCGATGCGGAACGCCCGGTCGGTGGCCTGGTCCTCCACCGCGGGGTTCCACCACCGGTCGACGTGGATCACCTGGTTCGCCGCGGTCAGGTTCAGCCCGGTGCCGCCGGCCTTCAACGACAGCAGGAACACCATCGGCCTCCCGCTCTCGTGGAACCGCCGCACCATGTCCTCGCGCGCGGACCGCGGCGTCTGGCCGTGCAACCACAGCACCTCCACCCCCAACCGGGCGGTGAGGTAGGGCGCCAGCCGGTCACCGAAGTCGGTGTACTGGGTGAAGCACAGCGCCTTGTCCCCCTCCGCGACCATCCCGGAGAGGAGTTCACACAGCATCTCCAGTTTCCGCGAGCGGCCGTCGAGCCGCGACCCGTCACCGAGCAGGTGGGCGGGATGGTTGCAGATCTGTTTGAGCTTGGTCATCGTCGCCAGCACCAGACCCCTGCGCTGGATGCCGGAAGCCTCGTCGACGAGCTTGGTCATGTCGTCGACCGTCGCCTGGTACAGCGACGCCTGCTCCCGCGTGAGGCCGCACCACGCCTTCATCTCCTGCTTGTCCGGGAGCTCGTCGACGATGCTGTCGTCGGTCTTCAACCGGCGCAGGACGAACGGGCGGGTCACCCGGTGCAGCCGCTGTGTGGCTTCCTCCGCCGCCTCGGACGTGTGTCCGCTGGCGGCCGCGGACTCCACCGCCGCCGCGATGTTGTGCCGGAACGTCTTCTGCGGCCCCAGCAGTCCCGGGTTGGTGAACTCCATGACCGACCAGAGCTCCCCCAGATGGTTCTCCACCGGAGTTCCGGTCAGCGCGATCCGGGACGGTGCGGGGATGGACCGGATCGCCCGCGCCTGACGCGCGTGGGGGTTCTTGATCGCTTGGGCCTCGTCGCAGACCACGCGCCGCCAGCCCACGGCGGACAGTTCCTCCACGTCACGCGTGGCCAGCCCGTAGGAGGTCAGTACCACGTCCGCGGCGGAGGCCGCATCGGTGACCTCCGCGCCGCGCGGCCGGTTCTGGCCGTGGTGGAGGTGCACCCGCAGCGCCGGGACGAACCGGGAGATCTCCCGTTGCCAGTTGCCCAGCAGCGAGACGGGGCAGACGAGCAGCGTGGGGGCGGGTGCGGCGCCGTCCTCCCGCTCGGCCGCCAGCAGCGCCAACAGTTGCACGGTCTTGCCCAGCCCCATGTCGTCGGCGAGGACCGACCCCAGTCCGAACTGCTCCAGGAACCGCAGCCACGCCGCGCCGCGTTGCTGGTACGGCCGCAGCTCGGCGGTGAACCCCGCCGGCCGGCCCATCGGGGAGACGGTGCGCGCGGCGGTTCCCTCCAGCAACGCCCCCAGCTCGCCGTCGGCGTCCACACCGGTCAGCGGCAGTGTCTCCGTTCCGGTGTCCACCTCCGGGGACACGGCCATGCGCAGCGCGTCGCGGGCGTCGACCGTACCGCCGTTGCCGCCGGCGAGGAAGTCCGCCGCCGCCTGCAGTTTCGCCGGGTCCAGCTGGGTCCACTCGCCGCGCAGTTTCACCAGCGGCTGTTTCAGCCGGGCCAGCTCGGCCAGTTCGCCCCGGCCGAGCTCCTGGTCGTCGATGGTGGCGCGGAAGTCGAAGTCGACCACGGCACCGCCCAACCCGGAGGAGGGGGAGGCGGGAGCGGAGCGGCTCGAGGCGTTGAACCGCAACCCCACCTTCCTCCTGCCGGCCCATTTCGGCAGCAGCACCCCGAAACCGGCCTCGTCCAGGGCGCGCGCGTGGGTGGTGAGGAAGGTGTGCGCGTCGTTGACGTCGATCTCCAGATGGGTGGGGGTGGGGCTGCGGAGCGCGTCCCCCAGCCGCGGGTAACACCGGCGGGCCCGCCCGAGCGCCCGCAGCACCGACGTTTCGGCGGTGGCGGGAAGCCAGTCGGTGGAACCGCCGTGCCACACGTCGCCCAACCGCACCATGAGGGACGGCTCCGCGGTGGACTGCGCCCAGAACTCCACGAGCCACGCGTCCGCGTCAGCGCGCTCGGGAGCATCGGGGTCCTCACGCGCGGCGTCCGGGTCCACCAACCGGAACACCACCCTGAGGTCGCCGCTCTCCTGGTGGGTCGCGGTGAACCACTCCCGCAGCGTCTCCTGGAGGGAGGCGGCGGTTCCCTGCTGCGCCGGACGGAGACCGCAGTCCCCGTCGTCGCTGGTGAGTGCGTGCAGCCACTGTTCACGGAGTCTCGGCGCGGTTCCCGCCGGAGCGGGCAGGGCACCGCGGGTACGGGACCGTGCGATGTGGTCGGTGAACACGCACAGCAGGGTCACCAGGTCACCCATCACCGCCTGCCCGGTTTCCGCGGCCGAGGCGTCGACCGGGTGGTGGGCGCGGGCGACCGGAGGGAGGGCGCGTGCCGCCTCACGCAGCCACGCGTTGGTTCCCCGGTCCAGGACGGGGCGCCACTGGGCGCTCCCCTGCGGGGGGTCCACCGCGTCGTCCGTGACGAGCTGCGGAATGACCCGGCGGGTCTCCACCAGCCGCTCGGCCACCTCGGCGACGGCGGCGAGGTGGCGTAGTGAGGCGCCGGCGGCGACGTCACCGGTGTCGGCCCCCAGCTCCCGCAACACCCGTAACGCGTCCCCCGAGGCCAGGGACAGGATGGGGACGCTCCACTGGCGCAGCTCGACCCTGCCGGAGGTGGGGGCGTCCTCCAACGGGGGAAGCTCGGCGGGCGGCAGCGGGTGGCGCGGGACGGAAGGCAACCACACGTGGGCGTGCCCGAGGACGGGTGTGCCGGGAGCGTCGCCGAGGGGCCGCCGGCCGGTTTCCGCGGCGGAACCGAGGTCACGACGCAACGCCGTGTGCTGTGCCGCGTACGGGTGGGAGCGAACGCGTTTGCGCGAGGTGGTGCGTGCCGCTCCGCCGGAGTCCATGGCCCACACCGCGAGCCCGTAACCATCCCAGAAACCCTCGAAGATCCGCACGCCTCCCAGTATCCCGCTGGTGACCGGGTGAGTCGTGCGATCGCGGAAAGTCGGAGCGGCCCGTCGGGCCCCGCCGACCGGGTTACTGGTCCAGTTCCTCGGCGGTGGCGGCGAGCTTGCGCAACCGCTCGGCGTGGTCCCCGCTGGCGTCGGGGTACCTGCGCGCGTGGAGCGCGGCCGCGTCGGTGGCGAGCTCGCCCACCCGGTCGGCGAAACCGTAGTCCAACAACTCGTCCAGGAGGCCGATGGCGCGCTCGAGACGGGCCTCGCCGCCGGCCGGGGTCCCGTCCGGTAGTCCGGGGCGGTAGCCCAGGACGGCCTCGTCGAGGAGGTCGCGTGCCGCCGGAACGGCGGCCTCGGACCCGGACGCGGCCGCCAGCCGCACCCACACGACGGGGTCCTCACCGGCGACGCGTGCCAGCTGTTCGGCGAGCCACGTCGGGTCCTCGCTGTTGAGGAACCCGGTGAGGTCAGGGGACTCGGGTGTCTCGGCGGCCGCGGAGGTCCGCGCGTCGCCGTCCGACCCGTCGAGCCAGGCGAGCGCCAGCGCGACGGCGTGGTCACACCAGCCCGCCCCCGCCGAGCAGCTGCACGCGCCACTGGGCGTGTCCGTCTCCCACCGCAACCGCACCGCGTGATCCTCACCGTCCTCGACGAGAGCGGAGACCCGCCCCGGGTCGGCCCGGAGCCGCCGCACCCGGCCGTCGTCGTGGTGCTTGTTCCCCCGGTCGAACGCGTCGGTCGGCGCCGCCGCGCGGATGTCGTCAATACTGAACGCGTGTGCTGCCATGGGGAGACTCTAACGCCGCGTGCGCGGGGTGGCGACCGGGATACGGCGCGGCGGCCGCGAGCAGTTCCGGAACGCCCGCGGGACGGTTCACCCGCCGAGCCCGCGGGCGAGGACGCTTTTCCGCAACGCGTGCAGCACGTCCTCGGTGTCGCCGACGTGCCCGGTGTGCCCGGTGTCCCGGCGGATCTCCGCGCAGATGGTGTCCACGACGGCCCGACTGCGCAGCAACCGGGCCAGGGGTTCGGCCGCCAGAGCCTCGCGCCAGGCCCGCAGGTTGTCCAACCGCCCGTCCTGCACCGCCTCCCGGCACAGGTGGAAGAGGGCGTCCACGTTGGCTTCCTCGGACCCCTCGGAGAACAGGTCCACGTCCACCACCAGGGCGGTGGTGCCGCTGTCGGCGTCGACCACGTGGTGCACCTGCCAGTGCCGCCCGTTGGTGAGGACGACCCAGCTGAGCCCCTCCGCCGCGGCGTGGGTCTTCACCTGGCGGAGGTTGCGCGCGTCCAGGGACTGTCCGCACGCCTTGACCTCGAGGAACGCGAACAGCTCCCCGTCCAGCAGGATGCCGTAGTCGACGGACTCGCCCCGGGTGCGGTAGGAGGTGGTGAGGGAGTCGTACTTGCCGTAGTTGAGGCCGTCGCTGAGGAAGTCGGCGACGAGCATGCGGGTGTCGCCCTCGTTGGCGTCCCGCTCCACCAGGTCGGCCAGCGGTTGGCTGAACCGTTCGACCGCGGCCGCCAGCCGGTTGCGCGCCTCCACCTCCCACTCCGGGATCGGCCGTTGGCGCACCTGAGGCATGCCGTCCCGGGTCAGTACCTGCGTGTCCTCCGCGTTCGACGCGTGGAAATCGATGCCCTGCAGCGTCGGTTCGGTCATTCTGCCTCTCTTCACCCGGTCGCCTGCAACGGAACGTTAACTCCGCCGGACCTCGAGGGTAAAACGGCGGTCCGGCCCGCGCCCCGGCCTTCCGGAAGGCCGGGGCGCGGGCCGCAGGTGGGCGTCCCGCGCCCCGGGAGGTTGATCCTCGTCACAGGTCCTGGGCGCGCGTCACCCACAGGGCCGGACGCACGAGTTCCCGGTCCTGCGGCGGGGCGAGGCCCTCGATCCCGGTGAGGTCGTTGGTGCGGTCGGCCACCCGGACGGTGGCGGTGTCGCCGGCGCCCTGGTCGAGGGTGAGCCGCACCGTCACCCCCTCCGGGGCGGCGCCGTGGAACACGAACCCGAAGCGCTGCTCGTTCGTCCTGGTCACCGGAACGGAGCGCCCGGCGACCTCCGCGGAACGCACCGTGGCGTTCCCGTCGGTCACCCACAGCCCGAGCGTGGGGGCCTCGCGGGGTGAGGACACCCGCAGCGTGACCTCGCGGCCGCTCTCGCCGTTCGTGTCGTCGCGGACCTCCACCCGCGGTGGCGCGGTGTCCAGGGTCGGCGCCGGCCCGTGCGCGAGCGGTTCGCCGTCCGAAACGGGGAGAACCGAGTCGAGCGGTTTCGGGTCCTCGGTGAGCAGCGATTCGCTCCACTCCGTCTTGGGCGCGCCGGCCCAGTAGGCCTCGCCGGCGTCGGCGTCGAACGCGTAGGTGAGCTGTTCCTGGCGGGCGGGGGTGGCGCCCTCGCGGTTGGTGAACAGGCCCGCACCGGTGAGAGCGGCCACCAGTGCCAGCGCCAGCGCCGCCACCCCTGCCCTGGCCACACCGGGACGGCGCGGGGCGGCGGCGGGCCAGGCGTCCTCCACGACCGGAAGCGCGAGCAGCGCGAACAGGGCGGTGAGCAGCGTGGCGAACGGCCCGCCCATCGGCAGGCCGACCTCGAAGGTCGAGGAGACGAGCGGTCCGGCGAGGAGTGCGGTGGGCGCCAGCGCGAACACGGGCAGGAGAGTGCGTGCCGTGGTCCAGCGCCGGGGCAGCAGCGCCGCGGCGAGAGCGCCGGTCGCCGCCGGCAGGACCGGGAGCACCAGCATCGTCGCGGCTCCCGGCAGCAGGAGCACCCCGGTGAGGCCCGCCACCGCCGCGGTGCACACCGCCCCGGCGGCGAGCGCCGGGCCGCCGAGCCGACGACGCAGCAGCGCGTGGGTGCCCAGCACGACGGACACCCCCGCCACCAGCATCGCCGCCTGGTAGAACCCGGGGTTGTAGGGGGCGCCCACGACAGCCGAGGCCTGACCAGGGTCGACGAGCAGTGCCACCTGCCACACCGCCAGCGCCGTCCCCGCGGCGGCCGCCAGCGCGAGCAGCGCCGCCACGGCCGACAGCGCCGTGCGTCCGGCGGTCAGTTCCCGGCGGCGCCACCGCACCGCGACCAGCGCTCCCGCCAGGGCGAGCAGCCCGAACGCCAGCGGGGTCTCCGCCGCCGCGGGAAGCAGGACCGGGCCGCCCGGCGGTGTGGTGATGAGCTGATCCTCGCCCTCCTCCAGGGTGGCCAGGTCCGTGGTGGCGAGGTCGCGCGCCATGGCCAGGCTGGACCGGCCCATCTGCTGCAGCGAGGCCCGGCTGAGGTGTTGCGTGCTGTCGAGCGGGCTGTGGTAGAAGGCGCCGCCGCCGGTGATCGCGGTGTCGTAGCCGTGCAGCCCGGAACCGAAGAAGTTGGTGGCGTCGGTGTCGTTGGGGAGCGCGTCGAACACCGCTTCGGCCGCGGAGTCGGCGGAGACACCCGGCGCCTGGGACAGCACCTCCAGCAGGGTGGCGTCGGAGGAGCTCATTCTGAACGTCGCCGGGGCGCCGCTGGCGCCGCGCGCCTCGTGGTTGAGGACCGCGGCGGGCTCGATCTCCTGCGCGCGTTCCCGCACGAACGCCTCCGCCCCCAGAAGCCCCTTCTCCTCGGCGTCCGTGATGAGCACCATGACGTCGTTGCGGGGCTGGCCGGCGCCGTCGGCGCGCAGCGCGCGGGCCACCTCGAGGATGGTGCCCACGCCGATGCCGTCGTCGGCGGCGCCCGGCGATCCCGATACCGAGTCGTAGTGGGCGGCGAGGACCACCGTTCCGGTGGGGTCGCTGCCGGGCAGGGTGGCGGTGATGTTGTCGACGGCCGCCATGTGCCGGGTGTCGTCGGCGTGGCTGGCCAGGCCGACGCTCTCGTGCACCTCGGTGTCCCAGCCCCACGTGTCGAGCTGGTCCACCAGGTGGTCGCGGGTCTCGGCGTGGGCGGGCGAGCCGACCGGCCGGGGCCCCTGCGCGATCTCCTCGATGTGGCCCATCGCGCGTTCGGCGCTGAACTCCTCCGGCGCCGCGTCGGCGCCCCGCGGTTCGGGAGGGGCGGTGCTCGAGGCGGAGAGGCCGGCGACCAGCAGGACGGCCGCCAGTCCGGCGCGGGAGAGCCAGCGGTTCCAGAGGGGGTTCCGGGAGGAAGTGGTCGTTGTGGGGGAAATCACTATGGCAACGTACCACCGTGGCACGCGCTGCCAGCGGGGCGGCCGGGCCGCGTCCGTCAGGCGGGGGCCAGGTGCGCGCACACCTCACGCAGTCGTTGGCGCAGGCGCTGGCCGCGTTCGGCGAAGGCGCGCTGGGCCGCGACGTACTCGGACTTGCCCTGGGCGGTCTCGATCCGGACGGGGGTGTAGCCGTAGGAGCTGAGGTCGTAGGGCGAGGCGCGCATGTCCAGTTCGCGGACGTCGCGCGCGAGCTCGAAGCAGTCGGTGACGAGCTCGCTGGGAACCGCGGGGGTGAGCTTGTAGGCCCACTTGTACAGGTCCATGGTGGCGTGCAGGCACCCGGGCTGGTCGAGTTCGGCCTGGCGCTGGCGGGTCGGCTGGAGCTGGTTGCGGGGGCGCGCTTCGGGGGTGAAGAACCGGAACGCGTCGTAGTGCGAGCAGCGGATCCGGTGCGACTCCACGACCTGGTCGGTGCCCTGCGAGCCGAGCCGGAGGGGGACGTGGGAGTGCCGGAGCTGCTCCGGGTCGAGCCTGTAGACCATCGCCCACTCGTGCAGTCCGAAACACCCCAGGTGGGGCGGACGGGAGGCGACCGCGTCCAGGAGGGAGACGACGAAGTCCACGGTGGAGCCGCGGGCGGCGAGGAACGCGTCGACGTCCAGGGTGGCACCGGTCGCGGGTTCACCGGTCGCGGGGTCGTCGACCGTGGTCGTGGTGTACCAGCGCCCGGGGAAGCGCTGCTGCGCGGTGTCGCCGAGCAGGACCACCCCCGGGCCGGGGTGCCAGCGGCGCAGGTGGGCGGGTTTGTGGCTGTAGTAGGTGAACAGGAAGTCCTCGACCGGGTGGGCGATGCCGCGTTCGCGCCGGTGCAGGTGCCCGGCGAGCAGGGCGTCCACGCGTTCGTGGTGGTGGGCTTCCCGCTCCTGCCACGAGTGGTGCTCCAGAACCGTGCCGGGCTCGGCGGGAGCCGGAGTGTCCGTGTCCATCGGCTTCCAGGATAGGCGCTCGGCGGGGGCGGGAGCGGCCGCTCGTTCCTCCGCTGCCGCGCGGTCCGGGGACTCGCCGCCGCGGTCAGTTGGTGCGCTGTACGGGCAGGTGCCGTCCGAGGTAGCCGACGTAGACGCGGTTGGTGGTGCGCGGCCCCAGGTGCGGGTAGAAGTACAGCCGGGGGCAGACGCCGTACTCGGTGTCCAGCTTGATGTGGGCGAACATGGGGACCTCGCCGCTGGGGTCGACCTCGCGGGGAACGGGGAACACCCGCTTCCCGCTGAGCTTGTCCCGGGTGCGGACGTGGTCGCTCTCCCGGGAGGCGAACCGTCGCACCGGAACGGCCCGGTAGCCGTCCGGTGGTTCCCGCAGGTAGTCGTGCAGGCTGAGGCCGTTGCCGGGATGGTCCAGCTGGTAGCGCGCGTAGTCGTCCAGCGCCAGCAGAGCCTCCCACGCGCGGGCCACCCACAGGTTCTCCTTGCGGTGCCCGGTGAGCTCGCGGACCGTGTCGTGGTCGGTGATGGTGAAGAACAGGTGCGGGAAGCCGGAACCGTCGGTGATGCGTTCCAGGAGCTCCTCCACCGTCCGCGGCGGTCGCAGCGCGCCCTCGGGCGGGGGTGTTTCCCGCGCCAGCCGGTACATCCCCTCCTCCTGGAGGCGGGACCGCAGCCAGGAGAGTTCGTGCCGAAGCGCGTGCAGCTCCTCGCGTGCCGTGTCGAGCTCCCCGGTCACCTCGGAGAGCTCGGCGGCCAGCCGCTCCCGCTCGGTGGCCTGTTCCGCGTTGTGGGTGCTCAGGCGTTTCGCCTCGGCGTTGAGGCGTCGGGACTCCACGGTCCGGTCGGCGAGGCTCTGCCGCAGCAGCTCGATCGTCTCCGCGGTCTGCGGGTCGGCGGCGGGCGGGGTCACCGGGGCGGGACGCGCGGCGGAGCCGGGAGTGTCCCCGTGGACGAACGCGTCGATCTCCTCCTCGTTGAGGAGGGTGTCAACGTCCCGCAGCTCCGGTGGGAGGGGGGAGTCCACCGCGTTGTGCCGGACGGAGCGGGACAGCGCCAACCCGACCCAGGAACGCACCCGGCCGCCCTCGCGGGCGTCGTCCAGGGTGTGCGCGCTCATCCTGGGGTGGCGCAGCTGGTCGGAGCTCTTCCGGAGCTCCACTCCGGGAAGGAAGGTGCGCACGCCGCCGCGCGGGACGTCGAAACCGTGCGGCAGCGCCGCGTCCACCTGCGCCTGCGCGGCCCGGTCCAATACGAAACCCGCGCACATGCCGGTCGAGCGGCTGAGCGCACCGGCCATCGTGTCGCGCCATCCGGCGACGGTCATGTCGGCGGGGGTGCCGCTGACCACGACGGCCAGCCGGCGGCGCGGGTCGCCGATCGCCGCGAGCAGTTCCGGAACGGCCGCGGGGTCGCTGCCGCGCACGATCCGGGGCTCCGCCGGTAGCGGATGGTCGCCGTCGAAGGCGGGAACCGCCTCGAGCAGCATCCGCACCGCGTCCGGAGCGGCGACGTCGAAGCGGTCACTGCCCGCGCCGGACAGCTCCGCCCGGGGATCGGCTGTCATGTCCACCCAGAGGTGGGGGGCGGAGAGCCGTCCCGGGTCGGACACGGCGGTGACCGAGGTGCGCCACACCCCTTCGGGTTTGTCGGACTCGGTGATGAGCCGCAGGAACGTGACCTTCTCGTCGCCGTTGTCGTGCCGGAGCACGGTCGCCCGGGAGCGGCCGCTCAGCTCGTAGGCTCCCGAACGGGAGAAGTCCACGCGTGCCCCCGCCGTGCCGCGCCGGCTCAGCCACGAGGAGAGGACAGCCGACGTCGAGGCGATGACGTCGTGCCCCTGCGGGGCGGCGGCGATGCTGCGGTAGACGAGGGACACTCCTGCTCTCCAGTTCGCGGCGAGCCCGCGGAGGGGCCGGCGGCGGTGGGGGACGATGGCCGCGGCCCGCCCACGGCAAGACCGCACCCCGGCGGCCGCCGCGGCGCCGGTCCCGCCTCGGACGCCGGGTCGCGCTCACCGTCCTCCCGGTCCCTCGCGGTAGGTCCTGTTCGGCGGGCAGCGCCCGCCGAACAGGACCTAACAGGTTCCTGCCCAGGTGCATTCCAGCCCGTCCTGCGGCTGCCGGGGGACGGGTGCGCGTTCGCTCGCCGTGTCCGGACCCGGGGTGGGTTCGTCGCGGGTGAACGTGGCCAGCCGTACCGCGATGGCGTCCTGGGCGTCCCGCGCCGCGGAGGACGGGACCTGGTTGTTGAGGACCGCGAACACCAGCGGTTCGCCGTCAGCGCCGGTCACGTAACCCGACAACGCGCTTACCCCGGTCAGGGTACCGGTTTTGGCCCGCACGTTTCCCGCGGCGGGAGTGTCGCGCATCCGGTTGGTGAGGGTTCCACCCGTCATACGGTCGTTGTCCCCGGCGAGGGGGAGGGCCTCCCGCCACGTGTCGAACCAGGGCTCCTCGCGCAGTTCCTCGAGCAGGTGGACCGTCGTGGCGGCGGGGAGTCTGTTGGTGCGGGACAGGCCCGAGCCGTCGTGCAGCTTCACTCCCGAGGGCGGGACGCCGAGGCGCCACAGCGCGGACTCGATCACGGGAAGGCCCGCCTCCCAGCTTCCCTCCCCGGCGGCCTCGCGCCCCATCGTCTTGGTCAGGATCTCGGCGTGTCCGTTGTTGGAGAGCTTGAGGAACGGGGTGAGCAGCTCCCGCAGCGGTGCGGACTCGCGCTGGGCGAGTTCGGTGGTTTCGGCGGGTCGGGTGCCGCGCTCGACGCCGCCGTCCACCGTGACCCCCTCCCGTTCCAGCTCCTCGGCGAACAGGTGGGCGGCGTGCTCGGTGGGTTCGTGCACGGTACGCAGGGTGGAGAACCTGTCGCCGCCGGCCGGGAGCTCCCCGGAGGCGGTGAACGTGTTACCGCCGGAGGGGCGGGTGATGTCCAGCGAGCGGTCCCCGCTGGGCGGCCCGGTCCGGGCGGTGTTGCGCAACGTCAGGTTCCGGGTGTGCGGGGCGAGCTCGACCTCCACCGGTGTGCCTTCGGCGGGTCCGGGAGAGGCGGTGGCGGTGACGACGCCGGTGTCCAGGTCGTCGTTGGCGGCCACGGTCAGCGCGGAGATCTGGGCGGCGTAGTAGTAGGGCTCGTCCGCGGCCTCCCAGTCGGGTGCGAGGCGGCGGGAGTCGAACCACGTGTCGTCGGCGACGAGGTCGCCGCTCACCTCGGTCACGCCACTGTCGGCCACGTCGGAGGCGAGGTCGGCGAACGCCTCGCGGGTGAGGCTGGGGTCCCCGGTGCCGACGAGGTGGATGTCGCCCCTGACCAGACCGTCGTCGGGGGAGCGCTCAGCGGTGACCGTGGTGTCGAACGTGTGGTCGGGACCCAGTACCTCCATGGCTGCGGCCGAGGTGAGGAGTTTGGTGTTGGAGGCGGGGGTGAGGGGTTTGCCGGAGCGGCGCTGGTAGAGGGTGTCGTCCTCGCGGAGGCTGCGTACGACGACCCCCGACACCGCCTCTTCCAGAGCGGGGTCCTCCAGGATGGCGTCGAGGTCGGAGCGGAGGTCGGTGACGCCGTCGGCGGTCCCGGTCGCGGCCGCGGCGGGTGAGGCGGAGGCGGTGAGGAGGGCGGCTGCGGTGATCACCGGCAGTGCGATCGTGCGGGGGCGGGGGTGGTCCGGCATGCGGTGGCCTTCCTGCGCACTCGGGGCTGGGATGTGATCGGGGCCACAGGTTCTGGTTCCGGAAGGTAGCAGGACATGTCCGTACCGGCTATTCCCGTTGTCCGCGCGGCCCGACACCCCTTCCCGCCACCGCCGGGGTTGTGCGGGGGTCGCCGGTCCCTGCGCACGGGTATCTCCAATAAGGAGTATCTGCGTAGGGTTGTTCACCTTCGTGGACAACGAGGGGAGGGGGCGGGGGTTTACGGTTCCCGGTATGGATACGCGCCCGTTTTGGCTGGCCGGGGCTGCTGCCACCGGCGACACGGAAATCACAGTGACCGACCCCTACACCGGCGGGAACGTGGGTACCGCGGCGGTCCCCTCCGCCGCGCAGATCGAGGAGGCGGTGGCGGCGGCGGACTCGGTCGCCGCCACGGCCGCTGCCCTGCCGGCCCACGCGCGGGCCGAGGCGCTCGCGCACGTCTCGCGGCGGCTCACCGAACGCACCGAGGAGATCGCCGCGCTCATCACGGCGGAGAGCGGCAAACCCGTGAAGTGGGCGCGAGGAGAGGTCGGCCGCGCGGTGTCGGTGTTCCGGCTGGCCGCTGAGGAAGCCCGGCGGGACAGCGGGGAGATGCAGCGTCTGGACACCGACCCGGGAGGTACGGGGCGGGTGGCGATGATCCGCCGCGTCCCCAAGGGGCCCGTGCTGGGCATGTCCCCGTTCAACTTCCCGCTGAACCTCGTGGCGCACAAGGTCGCCCCGGCGATCGCGGTCGGCGCTCCCATCGTGCTCAAACCCGCTCCCGCGACCCCGCTCACCGCGCTCGTGCTGGGGGAGATCCTCGCCGAGACCGATCTCCCGCGCGGGATGGTGTCGGTGCTGCCGATGCCCAACGAGCGGGCGGAGCCGCTCATCACCGACCCGCGCCTGCCGGTCGTCTCGTTCACCGGTGGGCAGTTCGGTTGGCAGCTGCAGCGGATGGCGCCGCACAAGCACGTCACGCTGGAGCTCGGCGGGAACGCCGCCGCGGTGGTGCTTCCGGGGGCCGACCTGGACTGGGCGGCGCGCCGGGTGGCCCTGTTCGGGAACAACCAGGCGGGCCAGGTCTGCATTGGCGTGCAGCGGGTGATCGTCGCCGACGAGGTCCACGACGAGTTCGTCGAACGTCTGGTGGAACGGGTCGCCGAGCTTCCCACCGGTGACCCGCGCGACCCCGCCACCGAGGTGGGGCCGTTGATCGACGAGGGCGCCGCCGCCCGGGTGGCCGGCTGGATCGAGGACGCCGTGCGGGGCGGCGCCCGTCTTCTCACCGGCGGGGAACGGGAGGGCGGTTCCGTCACACCGGCGGTGCTCACGGACGCTCCCGCGGACTCCGCCGTGGTGCGGGAGGAGGCCTTCGGCCCGGTGCTGGCGGTGCGCCGGGTCAGCGGGGTGGACGAGGCCTTCGCCGAGGTCAACAACAGCGACTACGGGCTGCAGGCGGGCGTGTTCACCCCTGACATCCAGGTGGCGTTCCGGGCGCACCGGGAGCTCGAGGTGGGAGGTGTGATCATCGGTGACGTGCCCTCCTACCGAGCGGACCAGATGCCCTACGGCGGGGTGAAGAAGTCCGGTGTGGGCAAGGAGGGGGTGCGTCCGGCGATGGAGGACCTCACCTACGAGCGGACGATGGTACTGACCGGCGTGCAGCTGTGAGACGACCGTTCCGGGCCGGTGAGGGGACACGGCCCGGAACGGTGCGCGACCGCCCCGGGGGCGAACCAATAATGTCGAGGGACCGGTAGTGGCATATGTCACTTACCCCTGTTCAGTATCCCTTGATTGGACATTTTTCGCTTTTCGAACGTTCTTCTCAGGTTCGCACAGCGACTAGGATGCCGCTGCAGGCAGGCTGCGATGTAGCTCACTCCGGTCAAAGGCGCCCGGGGGCCGTGCGGCACGCGCTGGCCCGATGGCGCTCCGTTCGGTGGAAAGGTAGTCATTGTCCCCTGAAATCA
Source organism: Haloactinospora alba (assembly GCF_006717075.1). Taxonomy (NCBI): domain Bacteria; kingdom Bacillati; phylum Actinomycetota; class Actinomycetes; order Streptosporangiales; family Nocardiopsidaceae; genus Haloactinospora; species Haloactinospora alba. Next base: position 2,771,295 of record NZ_VFQC01000001.1, on the reverse strand, counting down.
TCGGTTTCTCGCTGCTGCTTCTCGGCGTACTATTGCTGATCGCCAAGCTCGTGCGAGTCAAGTGGAAACTGACCCAACGCCTCTTCCTCCCCAGCTCCATCATCGGCGGCGGCATCGCCCTCCTCCTCGGGCCCGACATCCTGGGCAGCCTGGTGGGCCTGACCGGTGCCGACTGGGCGGAGCCCCTCGCGGAGAACGGCCTCTTCGGCGCGGACATCCTGGAAGTCTGGGGTGCGCTTCCCGGCCTGTTGATCTCGGTCATCTTCGCCGGCATGTTCCTGGGCAAACGCATCCCCAAACCACGGGAAGCGGGACGGCTCGCCGGCCCCCAGGTCGCGTTCGGTTTCACGCTCAGCGCCGGACAGTACGTCCTGGGCCTGCTGCTCGCCATCCTCGTCCTGGGCCCCGTCTTCGGCCTGCCCCCACTGACCGGCGCGCTCATCGAGATCGGATTCGAGGGCGGCCACGGCACGGCCGGCGGCCTGGGGAACACCTTCGAGGAGGTGGGCTTCCCCGAAGGCCAGGACCTCGCCCTCGGCATGGCCACCATCGGCCTGCTCACCGGCATCATCGCCGGGATCATCCTGATCAACTGGGGCGTACGCAGCGGTAAGAGCACCCAGCTCCGCGCCGGGTCCTCCCCCTCGGTCTCGGAGCAGATGGGCCTGGTGGAGAAGGAGAACCGGCGCGCCGCCGCGACCCTGACCGTGCACCCCTCCTCCGTGGAACCGCTCGCACTGCACTTCGGGGTGCTCGCGATCGCCGTGCTCATCGGCCAGCTCATCCTCTGGGCGCTGCAGTACCTGGAGTCCTGGCTGTGGGCCGACCAGCTGGAACTGTTCGCCTACGTTCCCCTGTTCCCCCTGGCCATGATCGGCGGCATCATCCTCCAGCTCCTCATCGACCGGTTCGACAAGCGAGAGATCGTCGACCGGCAGATGGTGGAACGCATCCAGGGCTTCTCCCTGGACATGCTGGTGATCTCCGCCCTGGGGTCGCTCTCCCTGCAGGTCATCGCGGCCAACATCGTCCCGTTCCTGCTGCTGACCGTGCTCGGCGTGGTGTGGTGTATCAGCGCCTTCGTGCTGCTCGCCCCCCGCATGCTCCCGGACTACTGGTTCGAGCGCGGTATCGGCGACTTCGGCCAGTCGATGGGCGTCACCGCGACCGGCCTGATCCTGATGCGCGTCGCCGACCCGGAACTGCGCACCCCCGCCTACCCCGCGTTCGGTTACAAACAGCTCCTGCTGGAACCGTTCTTCGGCGGCGGACTGGTCACCGCGGCCGCCATCCCGTTGATCGTCCAGTTCGGGCCGTACCCGATGCTGGTCGTCATGGCGATCCTCCTGGTCGCGGCGGTACTCACCGGGATGCTGGTGTTCGGCAGGAAACGGAACCGCCAGGCCACCAGCGACACCGCGGCACAGTGAGCCGACAGCACCGACCGGCTGGCCACGGGAAACGGCCCGCCCATCCGGACGAGTCCACGGGTAGGGCAGTGGCCAGCCGGTTCCGTGTGGCACACTGAACAATGTGCCGTCTCCACTGATCATTATTACGAGGCGCGCTGGCTGAACGGACCCCGCCAGCGCGCCGACCTCTCGTGTCCACGAGGGGTCTTTTTTATTGGACCGGCAGGGCGGCCACGACGAGAACCGCATCCACCCGGGGAGTTCCACCCATGCCAGACGACAGTTTCCACGTCTTCGACACGACACTGCGCGACGGTGCCCAACGCGAGGGCATCAACCTCACCGTCGCAGACAAGCTGGCCATCGCGCGCCTGCTGGACGACGTCGGGGTGGGCTTCATCGAGGGCGGATGGCCCGGATCCAACCCCAAGGACACGGAGTTCTTCCGCCGCGCCGCCGACGAGCTCCCCCTGACGCACGCGCGCCTCACCGCCTTCGGCGCCACCCGGCGCTCCGACGTCGCTCCCGCCGACGACCCGCAGGTCACCGCCCTGCGTGACTCCGGGGCGCCGGTGGTGACCCTGGTCGCCAAGAGCGACAGCCGCCACGTGGAACGCGCCCTGCGCACCACGCCGGAGGAGAACCTGGCGATGATCGCCGACACGATCCGCTACCTGCGCGAGCACGGACAACGCGTGTTCCTGGACTGCGAACACTTCTTCGACGGCTACCACCACGACCCCGACCACGCCCGCAGCGTGGTGCGCACCGCCGCCGGGGCCGGAGCGGACGCGGTCGTGCTGTGCGACACCAACGGCGGGATGCTGCCCGCCGACATCACCCGCGTCGTCACCGAGGTCGGCAACGACACCGGCGCCCGGCTCGGCATCCACGCCCAGGACGACAGCGGGTGCGCCGTCGCCAACACCCTCGCCGCGGTCGACGCCGGCGCCACCCACGTGCAGTGCACCGCCAACGGCTACGGGGAACGCGTGGGCAACGCCAACCTCTTCTCCGTGGTGGGAGCCCTGGAGCTGAAGTACGACCGCAGGGTGGTGCCCGAGGGGTGCCTGGCGGAGATGACCCGGGTCTCCCAAGCCGTCGCGGAGCTCGTGAACATCCCGCCGGCCACCCACCAGCCCTACGTGGGCGTGTCGGCGTTCGCGCACAAGGCCGGGCTGCACGCCTCGGCCATCAAGGTCGACCCGGACCTCTACCAGCACACCGACCCCTCCCGGGTCGGGAACGACATGCGCATGCTCGTCTCCGACATGGCCGGGCGGGCCTCGATCGAGCTGAAAGCCAGCGAGCTCGGCTTCGACCTGTCCTGTGACCGCGCGCTGCTGGGGCGGGTCGCCGAGCGCGTGAAGTCCCTGGAACAGTCCGGATACAGCTTCGAGGCCGCCGACGCCTCCCTGGAACTGCTGCTGCGTGAGGAACTCGGCTCCCCGGTGCGCTACTTCCGGGCGGAGTCGTGGCGGGTGCTGTCCGAGCGCCGCTCCGCACCGGCGACTGACGCGCGGGCCGCGGACACGGCGGCACCCGGCCAGGAATCCGCCGGGGAACCCCTCAGCGAGGCGACCGTGAAGCTCTACGTCAAGGACGAGCGGGTGATCGCCACCGAGGAGGGAAACGGACCCGTCAACGCCCTGGACCGGGCACTGCGCAGCGCCATGGAGGGGGTCTACACCGCGCTGGGCGCGCTGGAACTCACCGACTACAAGGTCCGGATCCTGGAGGGGACCTCCGGCACGGACGCCGTCACCCGCATCCTGGTGACGTTCAGCGACGGAAACAGCGACTGGACCACCGTCGGTGTGGGCGAGAACGTCATCGACGCGTCCTGGGTGGCCCTGGAACAGGCGATCACCTACGGGCTGCTCCGCCAGGGCTACCCCCACCTGTGAGACCGGCCGCCGCCCGTACGGCGGGTGCGGGCGGCGGCAACCGGTCAGTCCACCCAGATCTCTCCGTCGTGCACGGTGACCTCGCGTTCGGGGAGCGGCTCCGACGCCGGGCCGGCGACCACGGCGGCGTCGTCCAGCGCGAACCGGCTGCCGTGGCACGGACAGTTGATGGTGCCGTCGGAGATCCCGCCGACAGTGCACCCCTCGTGGGTGCACGTGGCGGAGAACGCCCGGAAGGTCCCCGAGTCCGGACGCGTCACGACGACGTTCTCGCCGCTGTAAACGCGCCCCCCGCCGGTGGGGATGTCGTCGGTGCTGCCGAGGTTCGTGCCGCCGGTGGGCTCCCCTGTTCCGGACGGCCCGCCGTTCCCGCCGTCGCCCCCGCCGTCCCCGCCTCTCGCGCAGCCCGCCAGCGCCCCGGCGACGGCGGCGCACCCGGCGGCTCCCAGCAGCCTCCGCCGGGACGCCCCGTCACGTCGATTCCGGCCCTCGGATGGTGAGCCAGGCATGCGTCCTCCCCGGTCTCCGGAAACGTCCAGCGGCGTCTCCCACTACCCCGCCGGGAGCCCCGGCAATCCCGAGGCGGTGTCCGTATACCGGGCCCCGTGTCCGGAGGCTGTCCGTCGTGCGCGGCCGGGAGGGAAGGCGCAGCGAACCCTCTGCCGACCGGTGCGAACGCGGCCGGGCGGTGCCGGGCGACACGCGGTGGAACAGGCCCTAACCGGCCTCGGGGTTCACCCACCCGTTGGGTTCGCACCCGTCGAGACCCAGCGTCTGCTGCTGCATCACCGGCGCGCGCTCTCCCTCGCCCGGGCAGTCGACGTGGCCGTACCCCAGGGTGTGGCCCACCTCGTGGTTGATCACATAGGTGCGGTACGTCTCCAGGTCCCCGTTGAAGTGCTCGACGCCGCTGACCCACCGGTTCTGGTTGATGATGGCGCGCCCGTCCTGGGCGCAGGAGACCTCGCCGTTGGTCTGCAGCGGGGCGCACAGCTCGTCGACCGTGTCGGGTGCCGCGAGCGCCACCCGCACGTCGGCGGGTCCGGAGTCCACACGCCGCATCCGGTCCTCGCCCCGGTTCCCGCCCCAGCTCCGCTCGTGGCTGAGGATCGTCTCCACGGCGTCGGCGAAGTCCCCGGCGTCACCGGGCAGCCCCTCCTCCACCTCGACCAGGTAGTCCGTGTACGGCCCCTCTCCCGGAGGCTCGCCGCTGCCCTCGACCACGGCGAGGTCGCCGCTGCCCTCGGTGACCTCCGAGGTCTCCGAACGCAGCAGCACCGGAGGCTCGGACCCCTCACCGGCGGGCGGACTGGCCGCGTCCTTGCCGCCGTTGGCGTCCGCCGACGGCGGAGCGGAGGTGGCACCCTCCGGCTCCGGCGAGTCCGTGTTCACCAGCACGAGCCCGGTTCCCGCCGCGAGGACCGCGGACCCGAGTACGGCCGCGGGGGCGAAACGGCGGTGGTGTCGTCGGCGGCGCTGCGGTGCGGGTCCGGGCACGGCGTGGCCTTCCTTCCCTCGTGTCGGCCAGGTTCGGTGAGCAGCGATGGTACGCTCCTGTCGCACAACGTGTCCGGATGGACGCGTCGGGTGTCGCCCCCTGGCGGGAGTGTGGTGTGCGTGTGCTGTCGTAACGGTGCTGCCCAGGTCGTGCCCTCGGTAACGTCGGGAGGGACGTATCCGTGCATTCCCGAAGGTAGGGCAGTCGTGCGCATCGCGAGATTCTCGTCCGGGGACGAGGTCGGTTTCGGCCTGATCGACACCGAGGACGCCGGGCAGCAGTACGTTTCCCGCCTCAGCGGACATCCGCTGCTGGGGCAGGTGCAACTCGCCGGGGAACGGGCGAAGCTGGAGGACGTACGGTTGCTCAGCCCGGTCCTGCCGAGCAAGGTCGTCTGTATCGGCAAGAACTATGCCGACCACGTCACCGAGATGTCGGAACTCACCGGGGAGGATACCGCAGAACCCGCGGTCTTCCTGAAACCGTCCACCGCCGTGGCCGGGCCGGACGACCCGGTGTTCCACCCGGAGATCTCACAGCGGGTGGACTACGAGGGCGAGCTGGCCGTCGTCATCGGGAGGCTGTGCCGCGAGGTGCCGCGGGAGCGGGTCTCGGAGGTCGTCTTCGGATACACCTGCGCCAACGACGTGACGGCACGGGACCTGCAGCAGCGGGACAAACAGTGGACCCGGGCGAAGGGGTTCGACTCCTTCTGCCCGATCGGCCCCTGGATCGAGACGGGGCTGAGCGTGGAGGAAGCCTCCGACCTGCGGCTGACCACCATGGTCGACGGGGAGGTGCGCCAGGACGACCGCACCTCGCGGCTGATCCACGACATCCCCGCGCTGGTCTCCTACATCAGCTCCTTCATGACGTTGCTTCCCGGGGACGTCGTCCTCACGGGCACCCCGGCCGGGGTCGGCCAGGTCACCCCCGGCCAGGAGGTGACGGTGAGCGTGCAGAGCGTCGGTGAGCTGAGCAACCGGATCACCACCCGGGACTGACCGGGGCGGGGCGCCGGGCTCCGCTGCTGGGCCGGAGGGACCCGTGTTCGGGCGCCGGGCCCTGTCCGACGGGTGCTGTTGACCGTGCGCGGCGCGGCCAGCGCCGCGCCGGCAGGGCCGATGACGGCTCCTCTGCCGACTGGCGGGAACGCCGCCGAGCTGGCGCTGGGACGTCGCCTAGCAGGACAAGCGTCCGTCGAAGGGGGCCTGGCGGCGGTACCTTGGGGGCGTGACTGAGACTTCGATTCGGACCCGTTTTGCCCCGTCCCCCACTGGGCTTTTCCATGTCGGAAGCGCCCGCTCGGCGCTGTTCAACTGGGCCCTGGCCCGACAGGACCCTCAGGGCAGGTTCGTGCTGCGCATCGAGGACACCGACGTGCAGCGCAACAGGCCCGAGTGGACCGAGGGGATCATCCAGGCCATGGCCGCGCTCGGCATCCACACGGACGACCCCCACTTCGAGGGGCCCTACTTCCAGTCGGACTACGCCGCCGCGCACCGGGAACACGCCGAGTGGCTGTACACGCAGGGGCGGGCCTACTACTGCGACTGCACCAGGGAACAGGTGCGCGAGCGCCAGGACAACCCGCAACTGGGCTATGACGGTTTCTGCCGGGACCGGGGGCTGGAACCGGGCCCCGGCCGGGCGCTGCGGTTCCGGGTTCCCGACGGCGGTCCGACCGTCGTGGACGACCGGATACGCGGCCGGGTGGAGTTCGCGCACAGTTCCATTGAGGACTTCGTCATCGCCCGCGCGGACGGCTCCCCGCTCTTCGTGCTGGCCAACGTGGTCGACGACGTCGAGATGCGGATCACACACGTCATCCGGGGCGAGGAGCACCTGTCCAACACCCCCAAGCAGCAGCTGCTGTGGCGCGCGTTGGGCCACGAGCCGCCCGTGTGGGCGCACCTGCCGGTCATCGTGAACGAGAAGCGCCAGAAACTCTCCAAGCGTCGGGACAAGGTCTCCCTGGAGGGGTTCCTCGACGAGGGTTACCTCCCCGAGGCCATGGTGAACTACCTGATGCTGCTGGGCTGGGCACCGGGCGGCGACCAGGAGATCATGCCGTGGTCGGAGATGGAGCAGCTGTTCGACATCTCCGAGGTGAACAGCTCCAGTGCCTTCTTCGACGAGAAGAAGCTGCGGGCGTTCAACGGCGAGTACATCCGGGCGCTGAGCACCGAGGAGTTCGTGCGGCGGTGCCAGCCGTGGCTGCACGGCGAGTCCGCGCCGTGGCCGGCGGAGAACTACGACGACGCCGCGTTCCGCGATCTCGCGCCGCTGGCGCAGACCCGGGTGGCCCTGCTCAGCGAGATCGTTGCCAACGTCGACTTCCTGTTCCTGGACGAACCGGTCGAGGACGAGAAGAGCTGGAGCAAGGCGATGAAACCGGGTATCGGTGAACCGATGCTGTCCGCGACGCTGGACAGGTTCGCCGACGCGGAACTCGCCTGGGAGCCGGAGGCGCTCAAGGCCGCCCTCGAGGAGGTCGGGGCCGAGCTGGGACTGAAGCTCGGCAAGGCGCAGGCGCCGGTGCGGGTCGCTGTCACGGGGCGCACGGTCGGCCTGCCGCTGTTCGAGTCCCTGGCGGTGCTCGGCCGGGAGCGCACCCGCGAGCGGCTGCGTCGCGCACTGGACCGGTTGCGCCGGGAGGAGGAGGCGGCCACCCCCGCTTCGCCGGGGGAGTGACACCGCTGTCCGGGGCGGCCCGGGTCCCGCTCGGGCCGCCCTTGGTTTCCAGTTCGCGCGTTGCCGCGATGTCCGCTAAAGTTGTTCCTGCGCCGAGGGAAAGGCCCCCGAAAGAGAGGCCCCTCCCAAGCACTGGGGTATGGTGTAAGCGGCAGCACGACTGATTCTGGTTCAGTTAGTCTAGGTTCGAGTCCTGGTACCCCAGCAGCGTTCTGCCATAGGTCAGGAACGCATGGAGTCGGGAAACCGGCTCGGATTGCGCCCCCGTCGTCTAGAGGCCTAGGACGCCGCCCTCTCAAGGCGGTAACGGCGGTTCGAATCCGCTCGGGGGTACGTGCAGCTGAGAGCTCCCATGCCGTGGGGGCTCTTTTGCTGAGTGGCAGCTCCACTCCGGAGCTCCCCGCTCGTTCGCGCACAGTTCCGGCACAGCGCCCCTGTCGTCTAGAGGCCTAGGACGCCGCCCTCTCAAGGCGGTAACGGCGGTTCGAATCCGCTCAGGGGTACTTCGAGCCCTCCGCCCCGGACGGGGCGGGGGGCTTTTTCGTGTTCCGGCGGGTCCGCGCCAGCGCGTGAGCCGGATCACCCTACCGTGCTGTCACACCGGGGAGCCGCGGCGGGTCGGTGAGGTCGGCAGGCCGATCCGGCGGGTCGGCGATCCGACAGTTCGGAGGTTGTTATGACGGCGGAAGCGGTCGAACGGGTCTCGGCGGTGGCGGAGCTTCCCCAGGTGCTGGGGAAGGTGCGCGAAGCCCGGCGCCTGCTGCACGGGACGCTCGGCGAGAACCTCGCGGAGCTGGTGGAGCTGCGCTGCTCGTACCTGAACGGGTGCGCCTTCTGCATCGACATGCACGCCCGGGACGCGGCCGAACTGGGCGAGGAGCGGCGGCGGCTGTTCACCGTGGCGGGGTGGCACGAGGCCCGTAACCACTTCACCCCGGCCGAGCAGGCGGCGCTGGCGCTGGCCGACGAGGTGACCCGGCTCGGTGAGGGCGGGGTCTCCGACGGGGTCTACGCCCGGGCGGCCGAGCACTACCCGCCAGAGGAGTTGGCCGCGCTCATCGCGACGATCGGGGTGATGAACCTGTTCAACCGGGTGATGGTCGCCACCGGGAGCCAGCCGCCCGACCTGGACTGACCGGGACGCGACCGGGCCGGGGCGGTGCGCCGCCTCCGGCCCGCGGCTCACTCCGCGGAGTGCTCGCCGGAGCCGAAACGGCGGGCCGAGGCATCCTCCTGCGCCAGGCGGTGCAGTCCGAGGAGGGCCTGTTCCATGAGTGCGGTCATCGTGACGACGTGTTCGGCGGTCTCCGCCCGGGAGGCTTCCGGGTCGACGGTCGCGATGTCGCGCTCCGCCGCGGTGCGGGCGGCGGATGCGTAGACGCGCAGTGTCTCCGCTCCCACCGGGTGGCCGAGGTGGGCGAGTGTCGCCACGGCGGCGGTCAGCTGCTGACGGGCCGGGGAGTGGGGTGTGACGTTCCACCCCAGCTGGGCGAGGAGGCCCGTGGTGGTCGCGGCCGCCTCCTCCCAGGCGCCCTCGTCGGGCGGCGCCTCGGCCAGGGGGGTGAAGGCGTACTGGGTGGCTCCAAGAAGGTGGTGGAGGTCCGTGCCGGGGTCGTCCATCGCCTCCAGCACCGTCCGGATCCGGGCGAGCGGTACCTCGGCGGTCTCCACCAGCGCCCGGATGAGGCGCAGTCGGCGCAGGTGCTCCTCGCCGTAGCGCGCCTGGGTGGCCGAGGTCGCCTCCCCCCGGGGGAGCAGGTTCTCCCGCAGGTAGTACTTGATGGTCGCGACCGGAACCCCGCTCCGCTCGCTCAGTTCGGATATCCGCATCGCCTCTCACCCTTGCCCCTCGGATTGGATAGTACTACTCTCCAAAATTAGAGAGTGAAACTATCCAAAGGAAAGGGTCGGATGCGTATCACGGTGCTCCTCCCGGACAGGACGGTCGCGCTGGAGGCACACACCGGCAGCTCCGGCCGGCTGCTCGTCCCCACCAGCGCCCCGGTGCTGGGCTGGACCCGACAGTCCCACGGCTGGTGCCACGGTGACGCCTGCGTTCCCGACAGCGTGGCCCGCGGCATGGAACACGGCGGCTCCCTCGACCTCGTCGCCTTCCTCGAAACCCTCCGCCACACCGTGGTCGCCGACACCGACAACGGCGTGCTCGCCGCGGTCCCCGACCCCGCTCCCGCCGGAGCGACGGGCGCCGCCCCCGATCCTCGAGCTGCCCGACACCGCCGGGATCACCCACCGGTTGCGGGACTACCGCGGCCGCAAGGTCGCCCTGGTGATGTGGGCTCCCTGGTGCGGGTGCCGCTACGACCTGCCGGCCTGGGAGCAGCGCCACCGCGAGCTCTCCGGAAGCGGCCTCACCGTGCTCAGCGTGGCGGTCGAGACGTCGGTCGGGGACGCGCGCCCGTGGATCGCCGAGGCCGCACCGAGCCACCCCGCCCTGGTCGACATCCACGGGGCGGTGGCGGCGGCCTACGATATCGTCAACGTGCCCACGGTGGTGTGGGTGGACGAGGAGGGGAACATCGCCCGACCGCAGGACACCCAGGTCGCCACCGACCTCTTCCGGTCCCTCAACGGGCTCAGCGCCGCGGACTCCCTGCGCGCCCTGCGCCGCTGGGTCCACCACGACGACCCGGGCCTCACCCCCGCGGGTGGCGGAGGCGGGTTGCGCCGGCCCGACAGCAGCGGACAGCGCGCCCGCGCCCACGCGCGGGTCGCGGCCGAGCTCGCGCGCCGCGGCGACTCCGGGCCGGCGGAACGGCACTACGAACGGGCGGCGCGGCTCGCCCCGCACGACGTCACCATCCGCCGGGGCCTGATGCCCGCCCGGGGCGTGGACCCGTTCGGCGACGCCTACTTCCGGTTGCGTGCGGAGCTGGAACACTCCGGAATCCCGGTGTACCGTCCGCTCGTCGCCCCAGAGCCGGAGGAGGGCCATGCGTGAGACCGCGGAGGGCAGCACCACGGCACAGCCGCGCTCCCGCCACCACCCGTCCGGACGGGAGGAGGCGTGAACGCGGCGCTGCTGCGCTGCGCCCAGGTGGTGGTGTGGGCGTCCGTCCCGGTGCTTCTCCCGCAGGGGATGCGGGTGCGTGCCACCACGCCGGTACTGCCGGAGGCCCGCGGCATGCGGGGGAAAGCGGCGGGTGACTCCGAGCGGCGGCCGCTCGACCTGCTGGTGCTGGGGGACTCCACGGCCGCGGGAGTGGGGGTGTCCCACCACGGGGACGGTGTCGCCGGCCACCTGGCCGCCGCGCTCGCCGAGCGCAGCGGGCGCGGAGTGGCGTGGCGGGTGGTGGCGCGCAGCGGTGCCACCGTCGGCGGGGTGGAGCGCCGCCACCTACCGGCGGCTGTGGACGGGCCGCCGCCGGACGTCGCCGTCGTGCTGGCGGGCGTCAACGACACGCTGCGGCTGACCCGGCTCGCGACCGTCCGGGCCACCATGGCCCGCATCCTCACCGAGCTGCGCCGGAACCATCCCGACACCCGTGTCCTGCTCAGTGGCACACCACCGCTGCACCGGTTCCCGGCTCTCCCGGCGCCCACGCGGCAGGTGCTCGGCCTGCGGGCGCGTGCCGTGGACCGGGCCGTCTCCCGGGCCGCCGGAGACGCCCCGGGGGCGGTGTACGTGCCCGTCCCGGACCTGACCGCAACGGCGGGAGTGTTCGCCGCCGACGGGTTCCATCCCGGTTCCGGCGGCTACCGGGCCTGGGCCCGGCGCCTGGCCAGCCACTGCGACCTCCCGTGACGTCCGGTGGCCGGACCGCCGGGCGGACGCGGCACCGGTACGGTTTCCGGTCACGTGTCCTCGCCGACGGCGGCCCGTAGCGCGTGCGTCTCCTCCGGACCGACACCGGAGGCACCGACCATCGCCACCAGCTGGTCCAGTAGCCACTCCTCCAGCTCATCCTTGGGCATGGTCCGCTCCTCCAACCAGATGAGCAGGGCGGACTCCACGGTGGAGATCCAGCACCGCAGGGTCAGTACCAGAAGCGGCGAGGGCGTCTCGATACCGGAGCGCTCCAGCAGCAGCCGCAGTACCTGGGAGCGCACCTCGTCGATGACGGAGGTGGCGCTCTCGGTGGCGGCCTTGGAACCGCTGCGCAGCAGCGCCACGTAGGCGGGGGCGTAGTGGTCGGTGAAGTCGATGAAGGCCCGCAGCGAGGTGCGGAGCTGGTCCAGTGTCCCCAGGTGGGTGGGCGGGGTGAGCAGCGGCGACAGTTCGTCCACCGCGCTGCGCAGCGCGGCCGTGCGCAGCTCGGCCATGTTGGGGAAGTACCGGTACACCAGGGCGCGGGAGACGTCGGCGGCCTCGGCGATGTGCTCCGGGGTGATCTCCTCCGGCGAGTACCGGGCGAACAGTCCCAGGGCGGTGCGGATGAGGTCCTCCCGGCGCCGGTGCGGCGGCATGCGGCGGGGGCGGCGCGCCTCCCCGCTGCCGCCGCGGCCGGACGGTTCGGACTCGGGCATGGCCATGGCTGCTGGTTCCTCCGCGTATCCGGGTCGGGTGCCCGCGTGGCTGCCTCCCGCCGGCGGGAGGCAGCCGGTGCCCTCCGGACGCGGCGTCACAGGTCCAGCACCAGTCGCCCGCCCCGGGAACGGGACACGCAGATCGCGACCGTCCCCTCGGACACCGGCCCGCCGCCTGTCGGACTACCACGGTGCTCGACCTCGCCGGCCAGGAGTGGCACCCGGCAGGTGTTGCAGAAGCCCTGACGGCAGGAGTAGGCGACGTCCGGCAGCACCCGCTGGATGGTCTCCAACACGGTACGGTCGGCCGGAACCTGCAACACCCTGCCGGTCCGGGCGAGTTCCACCTCGAATGGTACGCCGTCGCGGACCGGTGGGGCGGAGAAACGTTCCCAGTGGAAACCCACACCGGGGCGTTCCTCCAGGGCCGCGCGCACCCCCTCGAGCAGCGGCGGAGGACCGCAGCAGTACACCGCCGTCCCCTCCGGTGGTGTACCCAACAGTGCGGCCGGGTCGCCGACACCGTGCGTGTCGTCGGTGCGCACCTCGATCGAACCGCCCCCTCGCGGGGCGGGGAGCTCGTCGAGGAACGGCATGGTCGCCCGGAAACGGCCCGTGTAGACCAGCCGGTAGTCGGCGCCGGCGCGTTCGGCGGCGTGGACCATCGGCAGGATCGGGGTGATCCCGATACCACCGGCGAGGAACACGTAGCTGGGCAGCCGGGCGAACGGGAACGCGTTGCGGGGGCCGCGGACGGTGAGTTCCCGCCCCGGTGGCAGCTCGTGGACCTCACCGGACCCGCGGCCGCCGGGCAGCCGGCGGACCGCGATCCGGTAGCTTCCCGTGTCGGCGGGGTCGCCGGTCAGCGAGTACTGCCGCATGGTTCCGGACGGCAGCACCACGTCGACGTGGCACCCCGGGTCCCACGGTGGAAGCGGGCGCCCGTCGGCGGCCGTGAGGTGCAGGGCCGCCACCTCCCGGGCCGGGTGCTCCACCCGGGTCACCACCACCCGGCGGTCGAGTGTGGTGGCGGGTGGCGTGGAACGCGGCGGGCCGATGAGCCGGGTCAGCCGCTCCACGGCCGGGGTGATCCGGTTGAGGGCCGTCCAGAACCGGTCGGGACGCCGACGTCCCCCCAGGTCCCGCGGGAACGGCGGGTCGGCGTAGTAGGTTTCGCTGTGTTTCATGTGCGGCTCCGCGACGTCACTGGTTGCGGCCACGGTCAGTGCTGGGCGGCGCGGGCGGCCGGTGAGATCGCGAGGTAGGCCACGGCCTGGCTGGTGGACCCTTCCTGCGACGGGTGGAAGCCGGGCCGGAGGTACCCGGGCAGCGCCCTGGCCAGGTGTCCCAGGCTCGGGGTGAGCCCGGCGCGTCCCGTGCGCAGGATGTCCCGCCAGCGTGGTTTGGCTCGCCGTCCCAGGGCCGGGTCGTTGGCCATGAGGAACCGCACCCCGCGCACCCACAGGTAGGCCATGGCGGCGGTGGCGGCGCCGTAGGCGACCACGCGCCTGCTGTAGCGGCCGTCGACGTGGGTGTACAGGTCGAAGGCCACCGACCGGTGCTCGACCTCCTCGGCTCCGTGCCAGCGCAGCAGGTCCAGCATGGTGGGGTCGGTCCCGGCCCGGTCGAGCTCGCCGGCGTCCAGTACCCACTGGCCCAGTACCGCTGTCATGTGTTCGATCCCGGCGACGAGGGCGAGGCGGGCCATCAGCCACGACTCGGCGGCCTGCCCGGTCAGGCCGCGGTCGCCGAGCAGTGTGCGGAACATCCAGGCCACCTGGCTGACGTAGGGGGTGGGGTCCAGGCCGTGGGCGTCCATGTGGTCGAGGACGCCGGCGTGCGCCTCGGCGTGGGTGGACTCCTGGCCGATGAAGCCCAGGACGTCCTCCCGCAGCCGTTCGTCGCGGATGTAGGGCAGCGCCTCCTTGAACACGGCGACGAACCACCGCTCGCCCTCCGGCAGCAGCAGGTGCAACACGTTGATGACGTGGGTGGCGAACGGTTGGCCGGGGATCCAGTGCAGGTCGGTCGCTGACCAGTCGAACCGCACGTCACGCGGGGTCAGGTCCACCTCGGCGGGTCCCTCGCCGGTGGGGGACGGGGCCGGGCTCGTCGGCGGCGCGGCGGCGCCGGCCGTGTCGGGGGTCTCGGGTGCCAAGAGTACGCACCCCCCGTCTCTGGGGGATGTCAGTCCATGGGGGGAGAGACGCGCGCGGCGGCGCGCAGCACGTGTGGTGTCAGCCGCGACAGCGCCAGCCCGCCGTGGGCCTCCCCGGTGACCGGAAGCAGGGCCGGGCCGCGCCGGATGGCCCGGGTGATCCGCCGCGCCGCCTTCTCCGGGGTGTAACCCCGCAGCTGGTACAGCCGGTTCAGTCGTTTGCGGGCCGCCGACCCCTGCTCAGCGCTGGTGCCGGCGAGCGTGGTGTTGTCGATGATGCCGGTGTGGACCAGACCCGGGCACACGGCGGTGACGCGGATGCCGTGCTCGGCGAGCTCGCCCCGCAGGCACTGGCTGAGCATCAGCACGGCCGCCTTGGTCGTGGCGTAGGCCGGATACGCCCGGGAGGGAAGGTAGGCGGCGGCGGAGGCGGTGTTGACGATCCGTCCGGCCCGGCCGTGTTCGGTCATCATGGGGGCGAAGGAGCGGCAGCCGTTGATGACGCCCCACAGGTTGACGTCGATGGCGCGCTGCCAGTCGGTGGGGGAGGTGTCCGCGAAGGCGCCGCCCGTCCCGATGCCGGCGTTGTTGACGACGATGTCGGGAACGCCGAGCTCGGAGCGGACCCAGTCCGCGAACGTCTCCATGGCCGAGCTGTCGGAGACGTCCAACTGGTAGTGGTACCCGCCGGGGCCGAGCAGGCCGGCGAGGTCGGCGGTGCGCGCGGCCGCCTGCGCGTCCACGTCCACGGCGACGATCCGGGCTCCCTGTTCGGCCAGTTCGAAGGCGGTGTGGCGGCCGATGCCGCTCCCGGCGCCGGTGACGACGGCGAGCTGGCCCGCGAAGGCCCGCGTGCCGGGCAGGGCGTTGTTCCGTGGTGCGTGTCCGGCTTCGGTCTCGGTGACGAGGTTCGTCACCCGCTCCGCCACCGCACCGGGACGGGTGCGCGGCATCCAGTGTCCGCCGCTGAGGCGGTGCAGGCGCAGGTCCGGCACCCATGCGGAGGCGGCCGCCTGGGCCTCCTCGGACATGAAGACCTCCCCGGAGGGAACCAGCACCTGCACGGGCACGGAGGTGCGGCGCTCCTCCGGGTGGCGCATCCGGTTGCCGATGTTGGCCCGGTAGAGGTTCAGCCCGTTGAGGTAGTCCCGGATGCCGCGCCGGGACCGGTGGGCGTCGCGCGAGGGGCTGCCCTCCACCAGGCGCTCCAGTCCGGACAGTCCGAGTGTTCCCACGCCGGTGAGCCAGGCGAGCTCGGGCAGCACCGGGGTGTGGAAGAACCCGATGTAGCCGGAACGCAGGGCCTGGTTGAGTGCTTTCCCGAGCTTCGCCGGGTGGGGGCTCAGGTTGGAGCGGGTCCAGTGGGCGAGGTGGTCCAGGCAGGGGCCGGAGACGGAGGTGTAGGAGGAGAACCGCTCCGCGTGGGTGGGCTCGGTGACGGCGTGCCAGGCCTGCAGCGACCCCCAGTCGTGGGCCAGGAGGTGCAGCGGCCGGTCCGGGCTGACCGCGTCGGCGACCCGCACGAGGTCGTCGGTGAGGAGTTCCATGTCGTAGCCGCGGCGCCGCCGGGGCGCGGTGGAGGACCCCGCCCCGCGCACGTCGTAGCTGACCACGTGGTAGCGGTCGGACAGGTGCGCGGCGACGCCGTCCCAGACGGTGGCGTTGTCCGGGTAGCCGTGCACGCACAGCACGGTGGGCGCGTTCGGGTCCCCTCGGGTGTAGACCGACAGCAGCAGACCGTCGGAGGTCGCGACCCGGCGGCGGTGCGCACCGTTGGCGGGGGTGGAGGGTGTGGGGCTCATGCGGCCAGGGCTCCCTTCCAGCGGCGGACGTGGGGCAGGTCGTCGTCCAGCCAGTACGCGTCGTCCTCGGTGACGACGAGGATCTCCTCGAACTTCACCCCGACGCCGCGGAAGCCGATGTGGGGTTCCACCGCCCACATGCCGGGGGTGGCGGGGTGTTGGGAGATCTCGCCGTCGGCCCACAGCGGGGAGCGGTGGTGCATGCGCTCCACCAGCAGGTCCCCGAACAGTGTCTGCAGCGACCGGATGCCGAACCCGGCGACGACGGCGTTGGGCAGCCGGGACTGCACCTTCGTCACCTGGTGGGCGATGACCCGGCCCGGGTAGACCTGGTGGCGGTTGTCGTAGCCGCGGCGTTGGATCAGCGCGTCCACCTCCTGGTAGATCTCGCGCAACGGCCGGCCGCGGCGCACCTCGCGCAGGATCAGCTCGCGGTGTTCGCACAGGTCGTCCAGGAGGCGCTCGAACACCGGGTTGTCGCCGAGGCAGCCGGCGTAGCCGATGTCGGCGACGTAACCGTCCCGTACCGGGGCGCAGTCCAGGATGAACGGCATGCCCTCCGCGAGGCGCCGGTTGCCGGGGAAGAACTGCAGCGGGACCCGGAACCCGCGGAACGCGGTGCGGTCGCCGAACCAGGCGAACGGGGTGTGGAACCAGTCCTGTACGCCGCGCTCCTCCAGCCACGCGCGGATGCGCCGGGCCGCCTCCCGTTCGGTGACGCCCGGCTCGAGGGTGGAGGCGACCGACTGCGCGGCGCTGTAGGCGAGCTGCTGCAGCTCGCGGAACCGCGCCATGTCAGTGGTATCCGTCACATTATTGTGAGACATGCTGTCATCTTAAACAACGTGTCATTAATGGGATAGGGGGAGAGGCGAATTTCCACGCGGGCGCCACCCGGCCCCTCCCGCGAGTGAGGAGTGAGGGCAACGGGCCCGCCGGGAACACCGGGGTTATGCGTGCCATCCTTCGTCCCACCCCAGCCGCGCGGGAACCGCGGCGCTCCCGGAGCGCGCGGCCAGTCGCGCTCGCGGCGGCACTGGCCCTCGCCGTGACCAGCGCGTGCGGCAACGGCGCTCCCTCCGACGAGGGGACCGGCCCGGGGGAGAACGACCGGACCGGTTCCCCACCGGGCGAACCCAGCGCCGTGGCGAGCGACCTGGAGGTCCCGTGGGGGATGGACTTCCTACCGGACGGGTCGGCCCTGGTCACCGAGCGCGACTCCGGGAGGGTCCTGCGCGTCACCCCGGAGGGGGACACGCGCGAGGTCGGCGCGGTCACCGACGCCGAGGCCCGGGGCGAGGGCGGGCTGCTGGGGCTCGCCGTGCCCCGGGACGCCGGGGAGCGCCCCTACGTGTACGTGTACTACACCACCGGTTCCGACAACCGCATCACCCGGATGCGCTACGACCCCGACGATGGTCTGGGAGACGAGGAGGTACTGGTCGACGGCATCCCCAGCGCGAGTTTCCACAACGGCGGGCGGCTCGCGTTCGGGCCGGACGGCATGCTGTACGCGACCACCGGCGACGCGGGCGAGGGGCAACGCGCCCAGAACCCGGACTCGCTCGGCGGAAAGATCCTGCGGATGACGCCGGAGGGCGAACCGGCCGACGGCAACCCAGGGGGCGACCTCGTCCACAGTCAGGGCCACCGCAACGTGCAGGGCCTGGCCTGGGACGACCAGGACCGGCTGTTCGCCAGCGAGTTCGGGCAGGACACCTGGGACGAGATCAACCTGGTCGAGCCCGGGAACAACTACGGCTGGCCCGAAGTGGAAGGCACCGGTGGTGGGGGCGACTACACCGACCCGCTGCTCACCTGGACCCCCGAGGAGGCCTCCCCCAGCGGTGCGGCGATCGCCGGCGGGAGCCTGTGGGTCGCGGCGCTGCGCGGCCAGCGGCTCTGGGAGGTGCCGATCACCGGCGACGGCGGCGATCCCCTGGGCGAACCCCGGGAGCACTACGCCACCGAGTTCGGGCGGTTGCGCACCGTCGACGCGGTCCCCGACGGGGAGGGCCTCTGGCTCACCACGAGCAACCGCGACGGCCGCGGACAGCCCGAGGAGAACGACGACCGCATCCTCACCGTTCCCCTGCAGGAATGACCCCGTTTCCCGGTCAGTCGCGCGGCCCTTCCAGAAGCAGCACGTTCGGAACGTGAACCGGAAATCCTCGCGAACACTCCTGAGGAGCGAGGTTTTATCCGGTGCTTTTCGGTGTCGGTGATGGCGGTGTTCGTCGCGGGGCCGAACGTGTTGTCGGTAGCGGAGCGGCCGTGCTTCGTTTTCGGAAGTGAATCCGGAATGGTTCAACGTCCGGTGTTTCATAGCGGTGTGCGGTACATCGCCGTACGGAAGGCTATGGAATTCCTCCTGTGTCCGGAGGGCGAGCGCGGCTCCGTTGGCCGCTTCCCCGGGCGCTGCGGGGTGTCCGGCTCCCCTGACTCGTGTTCCCGCGCGTGACGCCGCACGTGCGGCGTTCACGAGGGGATTTCCGGGAGTTCCGGGTGGCACCGTCCGAGTCGCACCGGTTCTTTGGAGTGAAGAGCGGCGCGCGGTGCTTTCGGGTCCCGCTCCGTTCCCCCGCGGGTGTTCCGCAACGCATACGGGAATTCGACCTTCGTCGGGGAGGAGACCGCGCGGCACCGACTTTCGTCGGTCGTGGATTCCCTCCATCGGGGTGATCACACGAATCGCGCGCGAGAGGACGATGGGTGCCGGGCCGGTTCCTGCGGAATGAATGGGTATTCGGCGCGGCGAACACGAGAATTCCCTGGAAAGGAAACCGATGGAAGACGGGAACGGGGAGTGGAAACCCGCCCTGGAAACGCACTCCCTGGTCAAGAGATTCGGGTCCGGAGCCGCGGAGGTCACCGCGGTGGACAATGTGTCGCTGCGCATCCCCACCGGGGAGTTCACCGCCGTCATGGGGCCCTCGGGGTCGGGAAAGACCACCCTGATGCACCTCATGGCCGGGTTGGCGACGCCGACGGGCGGCCGCATCCTGCTCGGGGGCGAGGACATCACCGACATGGACGAGCAGCGGCTCACCGACCTGCGCCGGGACCGGATCGGGTTCGTGTTCCAGTCGTTCAACCTGCTGCCGACACACACGGCGGAACAGAACATCCTCCTCCCTCTGAAACTCGTGAACAACCCGACCGCCAGTACCTGGACCGGCTGGTCCACGAGCTCGGACTGCAGGACCGCACCGGCCACAAACCCTCCCAGCTCTCCGGCGGGCAGCAGCAGCGGGTGGCGATCGCGCGCGCGTTGATGAGCCGCCCTGCGGTGGTGTTCGCCGACGAGCCCACGGGCGCGCTGGACATCTCCACCGGCCGGAGCCTGCTGGCCCACCTGCGCACCGCCTGCGACGACCTGGGGCAGACCATCGTCATGGTGACCCACGACCCGCACGCCGCCAGCTACGCCGACCGGGTGGTGCTGCTCGCCGACGGTGCCGTGCGCGAACAGGTCGACTCCCCCAGTGCCGATGCCGTACTGACCGCGCTGTCAAAACTGGAGCCGTGATGATGATCGCCGATTCCTGGGCGCAACTGCGCGCCTACCCGGCGCGGTTGGTCGCCATCGTGCTGGCCGTCACTCTCGGCGTCGGGTTCCTCGCCGCGACCGCCGTGTTCAGCTCCACCTCCTCCGCCGGGTTGCGTTCGGTGGCCGCAGCCCCGCTGACCGGAGCGGACGTCTACGTGGAGGCGACGGAGGAACCCTCGTCCGGCCAGTGGTTGGAACACGTGCGAAAGCGCCCCGACGTCGCCAGTGCCAACCCCAGCCACGCGCGGACGGTGCAGGCCCGCACCGGCGGGCAGCGGCTGACCGCCACAGCGCTCACTCTCCCCGCTGACCCCCAGCTGCGCTGGTTCGACCTCGCCTCGGGATCGTGGCCGGAGGAAACCGACGAGGTCATGGCGGACAGCGCGGCACTGTCCGACGCCGGGCTCGACGTCGGCTCCACCCTCGAGATGCGGCTGCCCTCGGGGGAGACCCGCACCGTCACGGTGACCGGAGCCACCGACCTGGGATTCACGCCCCTGGCCGGGGTGGACATGCAGTTCTACGCTCCCGCCGCGTTCTTCGGGGACACCGCACCACAACAGGCGCTGGTGCGGGTGGCCGAAGGAACGGAGATCCCGGGCGTGGCCGAGGGCATCGACAGCGCCCTCGGGTCCGGGTTCCGCGCCGTGGCGGCCGCGGACCAGGCCGATGCCGCCGCTACCAAGTTCGTCGGCGGCACGACGGAGATGACGGCGATCATCCTGGCCTTCGCCTTCGTGGCCCTTCTGGCCGCCGCGATGGTCATCGCCAACACGTTCACCATCCTGTTGGCGCAGCGACGGCGCCAGACGGCCCTGCTCCGCCTGGTCGGTGCCCACCGCCGCCAGGTCCGCGCGCTCGTGCTCACCGAGGCCGGGATGCTGGGTGGGCTGGGCTCCCTGTTAGGGCTGGTCCTCGGGAGCGTGCTGGGTTACGTCGGTGCCACCCTCATGGGGCTCGCCGGCGGGGGGATGCGTGCCAACCCGCTGGCTCTGCTCGCCTGTGTCGCCGCGGGGGTGGTCATCACGCTGTGCGCGGCGTGGCTGCCCGCGCGCCGGGCGATGGCGGTCGCCCCGGCTGAGGCGCTGCAGGACGCCGCAGCGGAGGAGACCGCTACCCCCGGTCACGTCGCGGGGCTGGTGGCCGTCGGTGCGGGGGCGGTCCTGGCCGTGGCCGGGGGTGTCACCGGCGCGCTGCCGCTCACCGTCGGAGGGGGCGCCCTGTCCGCCGTGGGGCTGCTGGCCCGGTTGGGGACGACGGCGGAGCTCGCCGGAGCCAACCTGCGCCGCGCCCCCCGCCGGTCCGCCACCACCGTGACCGCCCTGGTCCTGGGAACGGCGCTCATCGCGGCACTGAGCGTGGCAGCGGTCAGCGGGCAGGCGACGGTGGACGCCGACCTGGACCGCCGCTACCCGGTGGACGCCAGTGTCCAGGCCACCGACGGCTCCATCTCCCCCGACACCGTCGCGCGGATGCGCGACATCGACGGCCTCACCCGGGTGGAGCCGGTCACCACCGCTGACGTGGAGGTCACCGCCGGAGGCGCTGGGGAACCGGTCCCGACGATCGTCGGTGCCTCGCCGGAGATGGCGCGGGCCGCCGGGGAGGAGCAGCTCGCCGACGCCACGGCCGATCCGCCCGTGATGCTGCTCCCGCCGGATCGGATGTCCGCGCTCGAGGCGGCGGACAGTGACACCGTGCGCGTGTCCGTCGGTGCGGAGAGCCGGCGGTTCCGGGTGTCGGGTTCCGAGCTGGCGAGCGTGTCCGCCGGGGAGACGGCCGTGGTCGCCCGGAAGGTGCTGGCGGGGATGGACCTCGGCACCGAGACCGGAACGGTGTGGGGAGTGGCGCAGGACGGCGCCGACCGGGACGCGCTGTCCACGGCGATGAACCGCGTCGCTGCCCAGGACCTGGGCATCACGGTCTCGGGTGCGCTGAGCGAGCGCACCGACATCGCCAACGTGCTGGACATCCTCCTCAACCTGGCGCTGGCCATGCTGGCGGTGACAGTGCTGATCGCCGTGGTGGGGGTGGCCAACACGCTGGGGCTGTCCGTGCTGGAACGCAGGCGGGAGACGGCGCTGCTGCGGGCACTGGGGCTGCGCCGTCGACGGCTGCAGGCCACTCTCGCCCTCGAGGGAGCCGCGCTGGCACTGTTGGGCGCCCTGCTCGGCGTGGTCATCGGCGTGCCCTACGGGTTGCTCGGCATCGACGCGGTGGTGGGTGGCAAGGCCAGCCTGGTGGTGGAGCTGTCCTGGGGGCGGTTGGCGCTGGTCGTGGTGGCGGCGGTGGGCGCCTGCGTCCTCGCCAGCGCCCTGCCGGCCCGCCAGGCGGCCCGTGCGGAGCCCTCGGAGGCGCTGACGGGCTGACGTCCTGAAGCTCTCACGCTGTGGCCGGGTGCTCTCGGACACCCGGCCACGGTTGTTACTTCGGGGTCTGGGGCTGGTGTTACGGGGTGCTGTGCAGGGCCTCGGTGATCTTCTCCGCGGCGGCGGTGACCGCCTGGGCGTGCAACCGGCCGGGGGAGCGGGTGAGGCGTTCGATCGGTCCGGATACCGAGACGGCGGCGATGACGCGCCCGCCGGGTCCGGAGATGGGAGCGGACACGGAGGCGACCCCCTGTTCGCGTTCTCCCACACTCTGGGACCAGCGGCGTCGGCGGACCTGGGTGAGGCTGGCGGCGGTGAAGCGCGCCCCGCGCAGGAAACGCCGGATGCGTTCGGCGTCCTCCCACGCCAGGAGGATCTGGGCCGCCGATCCGGCGCTCATCGGGAGCTCGCTACCGACAGGCACCGTGTCCCGCAGACCGCTGGTGCGTTCGGCCGCGGCCACACACACCCGCACGTCCCCCTGGCGCCGGTACAGTTGGGCGCTCTCCCCGGTGAGGTCGCGCAGCTGCGCCAGCACCGGGGTCGCCACGGCCAGCAGGCGGTCCTCGCCGGTGGCGATGGACAGTTCGCCCAGGCGCGGCCCGAGGACGAACCGGCCCTGACTGTCCCGGTCCACCATGCGGTGGTGCTCCAGCGCGACCGCCAGCCGGTGGACGGTCGGGCGGGCCAGCCCGGTGGTGCGCACCAGTTGGGCCAGGGACGCCGGGCCCGACTCCAACGCGTCCAACAGGGACATCGCTTTGTCCAGTACGCCGACACCACCGCCGCTGGATGGGTTAGAGTTGTCCATAACTTGATATTGCCGTCTCGCTATTTGGGATGCAAGTCGGCTGCGGCCAGCCGGGACGGCCCGCAGCCGCGCGGACGACAGCCATCCCCAGCGGGGCGCGACCGTAGCGGAACGAGAACCGAGGAGGCGTTCGCACATGGGCCGGACGATGGCGGAGAAGGTATGGGAGGAGCACGTCGTCCGACGTGCCGAAGGGGAGCCCGACCTGCTGTATATCGACCTGCACCTCGTACACGAGGTCACCAGCCCCCAGGCGTTCGAAGGGCTGCGGCTCGCCGGCCGCCGCGTGCGCCGCCCCGACCTCACCGTCGCGACCGAGGACCACAACGTCCCGACCGACAACATCACCGGCCCGATCGCCGACCAGGTGTCCCGTACCCAGATCGAGACGATGCGCGCCAACGCCGAGGAGTTCGGCGTCCGGCTGTTCCCGATGGGGGACCGGGACCAGGGGATCGTGCACGTCGTCGGTCCGCAGCGCGGCCTGACCCAGCCGGGGCTGACCGTGGTCTGCGGCGACAGCCACACCAGTACCCACGGCGCGTTCGGCGCGCTGGCCTTCGGTATCGGAACGAGCCAGGTGGAGCACGTCCTGGCCACCCAGACGCTGCCGATGAGCCCGTTCAAGACCATGGCGGTCACCGTCAACGGGACCCTTCCCACCGGCGTCACCTCCAAGGACATCATCCTGGCCGTCATCGCCAGGATCGGCACCGGCGGCGGCCAGGGCTACGTCATCGAGTACCGCGGTGAGGCCATCCGGTCGCTGTCCATGGAAGCGCGGATGACCATCTGCAACATGTCGATCGAGGCGGGGGCCCGTGCCGGGATGATCGCCCCGGACGAGACCACCTTCGACTACATCCGCGGGCGGGAGCACGCCCCCACCGGTGAGGAGTGGGACGCCGCCGTCGCCCACTGGGAGAGCCTGCGCACCGACGAGGACGCCGAGTTCGACGCCGAGGTGGTGCTCGACGCCGACGAGTTCAGCCCGTTCGTCACCTGGGGCACCAACCCGGGCCAGGGCGTACCGCTCAACGGGTCCGTTCCCGACCCCGCCGGCTGCACCGACCCGGACGAGCGCGCCGCCGCGGAGAAGGCGCTGTCCTACATGGACCTGGAACCCGGCACCCCCATGCGCGAGATCGGGGTGGACACGGTGTTCCTGGGGTCGTGCACGAACGGCCGCATCGAGGACCTGCGCGCCGCCGCGGAGATCATCCGGGGCCACACCGTGGCCGAGGGGGTGCGGATGCTGGTCGTTCCCGGCTCCATGCGGGTGAAGGAGCAGGCCAACGCCGAGGGGCTGGGCGAGGTCTTCACCACGGCGGGAGCGGAGTGGCGCGAGGCCGGCTGCTCGATGTGCCTGGGGATGAACCCGGACCAGCTCACCCCGGGCGAACGCAGCGCCTCCACGTCCAACCGCAACTTCGAGGGCCGGCAGGGCAAGGGCGGACGTACCCACCTGGTGTCCCCGCTCGTCGCCGCGGCGACGGCGGTGCGCGGCACCCTGTCGTCGCCCGACGACCTGTGACGAGACCAGCTTCCGACACGACCGAGGGGTAGTACCGACATGGAGAAGTTCACCGTCCACACCGGCAACGCCGTACCGCTGCGGCACAGCAACGTCGACACGGACCAGATCATCCCCGCCTCCTACCTGAAACGGGTGAGCCGCACCGGTTTCGAGGACGGCCTGTTCGCCGCCTGGCGGGCGAACGACCCGGAGTTCGTCCTGAACAGGCCGGAGTTCTCGCGGGCAACGGTGCTCATCGCCGGTCCCGACTTCGGGACGGGTTCCTCCCGCGAGCACGCGGTGTGGGCGCTGCAGGACTACGGATTCCGGGCCGTGCTGGCTCCCCGGTTCGGCGACATCTTCCGCGGGAACGCCCTGAAGGGCGGTCTGCTCGCCGTGGTACTGCCGCAGGCGGTGATCGAGCGGCTGTGGGAGGCGGTCGAGGCCGACCCGAGCACGGAGGTTACCGTGGATCTCCAGGAGCGCGAGGTGCGCGCCCCCGGCGTCGCCGAACCCTTCGAGCTGGACGACTACACCCGCTGGCGGCTGTTGGAGGGCCTGGACGACATCGCGTTGACCCTGCGGCAGACCGATGCCATAAGCGCCTACGAGGAACAGCGGAAATCATGGCTTCCCGCGACCATGTAGGGCCGGAACGGCCCCAGCAACCAGAATTTTACGAAGATTTGGCAGAACGACTACGGCAGGCGCACCAACGTGCCAATGCGCTTCCAGAAGACGCCCGAATTTCTACTATTCGTAGGCTTTTGACGGTCACCGAAGCCGTTAAAAGGGACCCCGTCCGCGCTTCAGAACGCCTTGACCGAATGCTCAACGAGCTTCCTGACCAGGGTGATGAGGCCGCAACACCCTGATTTCCCAGGCGTTTGTGTTTGTGTCACCGGTATCGTGTCCCCTAATTTCGTGCGGGCAAGGGGGAACCGGAGGAACCTATGAACAAGCGTGAGTTGATTGACGCGATCTCCGAGCGGACGGGGGACAAGAAGTCCGCTACCGAGGCAGTGAATGCCGTGTTGGAGACGATCCAGAAGACGGTGGCCTCCGGCGACAAAGTCGCCATCACGGGCTTCGGCGTCTTCGAGAAAACCGAGCGTGCCCCCCGCACGGCGCGCAACCCCGCCACTGGGGCCACGATCAACGTCCCGAGAACATTCGTCCCGAAGTTCCGGCCCGGCGCTGACTTCAAGGCCCTGGTCAACGGCGACAAGGAATAACTCAAGACAACGCGGGAGCAACGCTCCACCACGCCTGCCCGGGGCTCCACCGCGAGCCCCGGGCAGCGTTGTCTCCGGCCCGGATCACGGGTCCAACCGCGACATGAGCTTGGTGGTGTGCGGCCCGAGCCCCAGCGCGGCGGCCGCACGCAGGTCCGCGGGCGTGTCCACGTCCCGCCGTAGTGTGTCCACCCCCTCGTGACGCAGCTCCACCGCGCCGCTGGCACTGTGCCGCCGGCGCGACGCCCCGCCGAAGCCGGGAGCGAACCCCGCACCCGGCGCCGCCGCGTACAGGGTGGTTCCCACCCCGGGCGCGTCCGGCAGGAAGGAGCGCCCCGCGCCCCCCGCCTCGTCCAGTGCCCGCTCCAGCTCCCCCGGACGCAGCGCCGGAAGGTCCGCGTTCAGCGCGCACACCCCGTCCCCGGGTCGCTGTCGCGCCGCCTCCGCGGCACCGTGCACCAGCGCGGCGTTCAACCCGGTGCCGGGCTCCCCGGTCACCACCCGCGACCCCACCTCCCGCAGGGCCTCGGCGGCATCGGCGTCGTCGGTGACGGTGAACACCGCCGCCACGTTGGGGCAGGACAGCGCCGCCGCCACCGTGTCGCAGGCCATGGCCAGTGCCAGCTCCGCGCGTCGCGGGCCGGTGAGCCCCGCCAGGCGGGACTTGGCCCACGTCAGCCGTTTCACGGGCACCACCAGCGACCAGCACGGTTCCATCCAGACACCGCCTTCACTCCCACGGGCACGTACGCCAGGCAGAACGTACAACCCGCGGCGGCTGGTGCTTATGCCGCGCCGCGCCCCTCGTGACCGGTGGGGCACCCCACCCCAGCACCCCGGAAGCCGCCGTCTCCCCCGAACCGGGGCGGGCGAAACGCACGACCTGCGTTTCCCCCTAAACTGGACCGGCCGCGCACGGCCGCCGAGTTCCCCGGGGGCGGCCGCGCCGGCACCACTACCCGCGTACACGCGCCGGCCCGGCGAGTTCGGAGGAATCGTGGCACAGCAACGGGAATCGCGGTGGGTGAAAACCCTCACGGCCACCATCGTCCGACCGATCCTGCGAGGGGTGACCAAGGCCGAATGGCACGGGGCGGAGAACATCCCCCGCGAGGGCGGTGTGATCATCGCCGCCAACCACCTGTCCATGGCCGACCCGCTGACGATCGCGAAGTTCCTCTACGTGGCGGGGAAGCGCTGGCCCACCTTCACCGCCAAGGAGTCCGTGTTCCGCATCCCCGTCGTGCGCGGCGTGGCCAACAAGACCGGACAGATCCCGGTGAAGCGCGGCAGCACCGACGCGGTGAAAGCGCTGAAAGCCGCCGAGGAGGCCCTCGCGCGCGACGGCTCCGCGGTGATCATCTACCCCGAGGGCACCTGCACCCGCGACCCGGACCTGTGGCCCATGGTCGCCAAGACCGGGGTGGCGCGGCTGGCGCTCGCCGCCGGCGTTCCCGTGGTTCCGCTGGCGCACTGGGGCGAGCAGGACCTACTGCCCTACGGCACGGCCAAGCTCCGCCCCTTCCCCCGCAAACGCGTCCGGATCGCCGCCGGACCCCCCGTGGACCTGTCGCGGTACCGCGACCAGCCACTGACCGCCACCGTGCTGAGCGACGCCACCACCGACATCATGCGCCAGGTGACCCAGCTGCAGGCCGGTATCCGGGGGGAGGAACCGCCCGCCGCCCCCTTCGACCCGAAGCAGGCGCGCAGGGACAAACATGACACCGAGGGGACGGGCGGTGTCTCCGCCGACGGGGACGAGAACGGCGGGCAGGGCACCGCACCGGACGTTGGGACCAGGGAGTAGAGAGTGATGACGAAGGTCGCGGTCCTCGGCAGCGGCTCGTGGGGGACGGCGTTCGCGAACGTGCTCGCCGACGCTCAGGTCGCCGACGTGCGCCTGTACGGCCGGCGCGCCGACGTCGTCGACGCCGTGAACCAGCGCCACGAGAACCCGGACTATTTTCCCGGGGTGGAACTGAACCCGAACCTCACCGCGACGTCCGACCCGGTCGCCGCCCTGGAGGGGGCGCGGTTCGTGGTGCTGGCGGTGCCGTCCCAGTCGCTGCGGGACAACCTCACGGCGTGGCGGGCGCACATCCCCGAGGGCGCGGCCGTGGTCAGCCTGATGAAAGGCATCGAGCTCGGCACCATGCGCCGGATGAGTGACGTCATCTCCCAGACGCTGGACATCGCCCCGGAGCGGGTCGTGTGCGTCTCCGGACCCAACCTGGCCGGGGAGATCGCCGAACGCCAACCCGCGACCGCCGTGGTGGCCTGCCCGCACGAACCGACCGCGGTGGAACTGCAGCATCTGTGCAAGTCCTCCTACTTCCGCCCCTACACCAGTACCGACCTGGTCGGGGTGGAGCTCGGCGGCGCGGTGAAGAACGTCATCGCGCTCGCGGTCGGCGTCGCGGTCGGCATGGGCTTCGGCGACAACGCGAAGGCCTCCCTGATCACCCGCGGGCTCGCGGAGACCGTCCGGCTGGCGGTGGCGCTGGGAGCGAGCGAACACACCCTGGCGGGACTGGCCGGCATGGGCGACCTGGTGGCCACGTGCAGCTCGCCCCGTTCCCGCAACCGCACCGTCGGGGAGAAGCTCGGCTCGGGGATGACCCCCGACGAGGTCCTCGCGGCGACCCGGCAGACGGCCGAGGGGGTCAAGTCCTCCGAGGCGATCCTCGCGCTGGCCCGCGCCAACGGTGTGGACATGCCGATCACGGAGGCGGTGGTGGGCATGATGCGCAACGAGTTCACCCCCGCGCAGGCGCTGATGGCGTTCATGTCCCGCAGCGCCAAACCCGAACGCTACGGTCTCTGAGCCGGTGGTGGTTCCCGGCCGCGCGAGCGGGTGCGGTGGTGTCGGGTGTGTACCGGTTACGGGGAGCGGTTCCGGAAAGGTAGAGTCGGGCGCCATGGCCGAGCAGCGAAAGACCCGGGTCGCCGTCGTCTTCGGCGGCTCCAGCTCCGAGCACGAGATCTCGTGCGTCACGGCGGGCAGCGTGATGTCCGCGATCGACACCGACCGCTACGAGGTCGTCCCCATCGGCATCACCCGGGACGGCAACTGGGTGCTGACCTCGGACGACCCGCGGCGTCTGGCGATCACGGACGGAGAGCTCCCCGCGGTGGAGCACACCGGCGAGGAGCTCGCGCTGCCGTTCGACTCCACCAGTGGGCTGCTGGTGGTCGAACCGGGCGCGGTGCCGCGCCGGATGGGCCAGGTCGACGTGGTGCTCCCGCTGCTGCACGGCCCCTTCGGTGAGGACGGCACCATCCAGGGCCTGTTCGAGATGATGGGCGCGCGCTACGCCGGCGCGGGCGTGTTCGCCAGCGCGGCCGCCATGGACAAGGTCTTCATGAAGGCCCTGCTGGCCGAGCAGGGCATCCCCACCGGCGGCTACGTCGCGGTCACCAACCGCCGGTGGCAGCGGGAACGCAAACGTGTCCTGGAGGACATCGCCGACCTCGCCACCACCGTGTTCGTGAAACCCGCCCGCGCCGGCAGCAGCGTCGGCATCACCAGGGTCCCGGACGCCGCCGACACGGACGCCGTCGCCCGGGCGGTGGAGGAGGCGCGGGCACACGATCCCAAGGTCATCGTGGAGGCCGCGATCCCCGGCCGGGAGGTGGAGTGCGGCGTGCTGGAGTCGCGGGACGGCGGCCCGCCGGACGTGTCCATGCCCGCCGAGATCCACGTCGCCGACGGGTTCGACTTCTACGACTTCGACGCCAAGTACCTCTCCACGAGCAGCCTCACCATCCCCGCGGACCTGCCCGCCGAGGTGACCGAGACACTGCGCCGCACGGCCGGTAAGGCGTTCGACGCGGTGGACTGCGAGGGGCTGGCCCGCGTGGACTTCTTCTACGGCGACGACGGCGGTGTGTACGTCAACGAGGTCAACACCATGCCCGGGTTCACCCCGAGCTCGGCCTTCCCGCAGATGTGGGCGAACGCCGGCCTGGAGTACCCGGAGCTGATCGACCGGCTGATCAGCACCGCCCTGAACCGTAAGCCGGGGCTGCGCTAGCGGCTGCCTCGGCCCGGGGCCGTGGTCCAGGCGGCCCGTTCGGCGGACGCGTGCGCGCTGCCCCGGCGGGCGTCCGCCCGGCAGCGTTCCCGCGGGTCGGCAGAGGTCCGCTCTGTCTCCTGTCCGGCCTCGCCAGGCGGGCGCTGGGGCGACGTTCGTGACGAACAGCGCCCGCCGAACAGGTCCTAACGCCAGTGGCCCGGCGGGGGCGGTGGCGGAGCCCCCTGCTGGGGTGGTTGGGGCGGCACGGGTTGCTGCTGTTGCGGCTGCGGCACCAGGTTCCGGGCCAGCACGGTTCCTCCGGCCGAGGCCGCCGGGAACACGACGATCGCCAGGAACGGCACCGCCAGCATCAGGTAGGTGGGCACGGCGAACCCCAGAACCCGCATCCTGCGGCCTCTCATGTGCCGCTGACGGTCGCGCAGCCGCAGCAGGCCCCGACGGTCGAAGGCGGCACCGACGAGTTCCGCGCCCAGCAGCCAGCTCCCGAACAGCACGGAGACGACCGGGATCACGGTCTGCCCGAGGACGGGAACGAAGCCGCCGGCGAACAGCGCCACCGCCACCACGGCCGAGATCAGGACGAGAACCAGGGACTGCCGCACGGAACGCAGCACCGAACCGACGACGCCCTCGTCGGACTCCTGGGGAGCGTTCCCCAGCTCGTCGTCCACCTCCTCGGCGATCTTGTCGTACAGCGGCGCGCCCAGGGCGAGGGTCACCCCGGAGAACGCCACCACCATGACGAACACCGCCCCGGCGACGACGGCGATGCCCAGCGCGACGCGCAGCATGGCGCTCCAGGCGGGGTCCCACCCCGCGGCGAAGGGCGTCAGCCATGTGACCAGGTCGGACACGGACAGCAGCAGCGCGACCAGCGCCGCGACGAACAGGAACGACGTGACGAGTGGCGGCAGCATCCCGAGCAGGAACAGTTTCGGCCGCCGCAGCACGATACCGGCGCCCCGCAACAGGTCGCCGGCACCGCTGATGGTGTCGCGAATGGGGGTAATCACGAGTCCCGACCTTACAGTCGTCGCTGGCCGGACCGGCACGCGCGCTGCCGTCACCGCCCAGGGCGGTTTCAAAGTCGGGTGCGGATGATGGCGGAGCCGGTCACAGCCCTGTAGCGATCCAGAAGAAGCCCGCACACACGACAACGGAGCCCGCTAGAAGAGCAGGGACTCTCACATCTCTGACTTCCAAGGGACTCCGTTGCGCCTTCAGTCTGCCATGCCCTCGTCCGCCCTGGCCGCGTCCGCGACGCCGATCCTGCCCGCCGAGGACAGTGATCCCCGCGACCGGCGGGGACGCCGCCACCCGCTGAGCTGCGTGATCCTCACCGGTTTGTGCGCGGTGCTGGCCGGCGCCCGCTGCCTGGCCGCGATCGGCCAGTGGGCCGCCAACGCGCCCCAGCACACCCTCGCCCGGCTCGGCGCCCGCATCACCGACCCCGCCCTGGGCACCCGCCAGGCGCCCAGCCCCGCCACGATCCGCCGCGTCCTCACCGCCCTGGACCCGCAGACGCTCACCCGGCTCCACACCGCCGAGGAGATCGCGGTGCTGGTCATGGACGGCAAGAGCCTGCGCGGCTCGGCCACCCGCACCGCTGCGGCCGCCCATCTGCTCCAGGCGATGACCCCGGCCGGACGCACCGTCGCCCAGGTCCGCGTGGACGACAAGGCCAGTGAGATGGCCGCCGTGGCCGACCTGCTGGCCGACGTCGACATCACGGGGTGTGTGATCAGCGCCGATGCGCTGCACACCCAACTCGGCACTGCCCGCTGGCTCGTCGCAGGCGGGGCTGAGTACCTGCTGACAGTCAAGGCGAACCAGCCCACATTGCTTTCCCAGGCCAAAGCGCTGCCCTGGGCGCAGGCGCCGGTGCTGGAGGCCGCCCGTGAGCACGCCCACGGGCGAGTCGAGGTGCGCACCGCCAAGGTGCTGACCGCACCGCGCATCGCATTTCCCCACGCCCGTCAGGTGATGCGTATTCATCGATGGGTGCGCGAGTCCTGTACGGGCAGAGTCCGGCGCAGCTACGCCTACCTGGTCACGAGCCTGCCGGCCGAAAGCGTCACGGCCGCAGAACTGGCGAGCCTGGTGCGCGGGCACTGGGGCATCGAAGCCCGCCACCACATCCGCGATGTGAGCTTGGGCGAGGACGCCTCACGGGTGCGCACAGGCAACGCTCCGCAGAACATGGCGCTGCTGCGCGATGTGGCGATCGGGGTGCTGGCAGGGCTGGGGTTCGCGAGTATCCCCGCGGCCTACCGATGGGTGAGCTACGAGTGCTTCACCCGTCCCCTTGACCTTCTCAGGCTCCCCTGACCAGCAGCTACACCCGCCACACCCGAGAATGAAATAGCCCTGGTCACCGCCCGCCCGGCACCGTTTCCGGGGGCACGGACGCGCATATCTCGCTCAAATAAACGCAATATCTCGTGCCGGTGCGTGTAATTTCTCTCCTGAGGCGATCGATGCTTCGTATATAGCTCGCTGATCAGGTTTTTCGTGTGTCCAGTAAATTGCGGAAACGCATCACGGGCAGCGGGTGATACCCGTTCTGGTTGCTAAAGTCGCCGCATCGGTACCAGGGTGAGAGGTGCGTGGTTTCCCCTCTGGTTCGATGTCACTTTCGGCGATAGGAACGGGGGCGACGAGATGCATCCGGGATACACGGACAGCGCGACGGAGAACTTCCTCGCGCGCGTACAGGAGCACAACGGCCTGGAGAGTCGGGCCGAAGCCGACCAGCTTTCCCGCGCGACCCTGTCCGCCCTCGCCCAGTGCGTGAGCGCGGGGCAGATGGACGACCTCACGGCGGGACTCCCGGAGGACCTGCACTCCGCGATCGAGGCCGGAACAAGGCAGGCGAAATCGTTCGACAAACGCACGTTCCTCGACCAGATCAGCGGCGGCATCGGCTCGGTCGACATGTCCGAGGTCGAACGCAAGACCCAGGGCGTGCTGCGCACCCTGCGCGAGTGGGCCCCGGAGGGGCAGAGCAGTGACACCATCGCCCAACTGCCGCCGGAACTGGCCCGCTTGTTCGCCCCCTCCGGGAGCCAGGCCGGCGGCTGAGCCCGCCGGAACACGCGGCAGCGCGGGGGAGGGGAGAGCGCGGTGTCCTCTCCCGGACGGAGCCCCCCGGCCCGACGGCGCCGGAGGCCGGGGCGCGAAACACCACGACAGCGACCCGCACGATCAGAAGGCGGAGTCTTCCCATGGACCTTTCTTTTCTGCTGCCAGCCTACGACTCCTCCAACCTGGTGGCGTCGGTGTACCTCAACGTCTCCCGCGACGCGGAGGACGCCGACCACGCCATCCGGGTGCGGTGGGACAAAGCCCGGGACGACCTGGCCGAGCAGGGCGCGGACGAGGAGACCCTGCGCGCCCTGGACGGTGCCGCCGGACGCGACGACGGCACCCCCGGACCGCGCGGACAGGTGCTGTTCGCCGCCGGCGGTGAGGTGCTGTTCGACATCCTGGTGTCGCGGCCGCCGCAGGACTACAGCGCGCGGTTCGGGCCGTTGCCCAATCCCGTGCCCTACCTGGAGCGCCGCGGCCAGCACGTGCCCTACGTGATGGCGGTGGTGGACAGTATCGGCGCCGACCTCGACTCGGTGGACGCGCAGGGGGCCCGCGTCGACTACCGGGTGGAGGGCGACGAGCACCCGACACACAAGCCCCGCGAGGGCGGCGAGCACCACAAGCAGATGCAGCGGGCCGTGGACGAGCAGGTGAAGCAGAACGCGAAACGCGTCGTGTCCGAGATCCGGCGGCTCACGGTGGACGGCGAGACGGAGCTGATCGTGCTCGCGGGCGAGACCCCCGTCCAGCGGGAGGTGCACGAGCAGCTCCCGGACGGGTTGCGCGGCAAGGTCGTCGAGGCCGCGACGGACAGTCGCGACGCCGAGGCGGACGAGGAGGACACCTGGATCAACACGGAGCTCTCCCGGCTCCTCGCCGACCGCGCCGACCAGCAGGTGCAGGACGTCGCCGATTCCTACGAGCAGGGGCGCGGCAACGACGACCGCGCCGTCGAAGGGCTGGAACCGGTGGTGTACGCGCTGCAGCGCGGGCAGGTGGAGACGCTGCTGTGGGCGCCGGGAACCTCGTGGGCCGAGACCCGGGTGTGGGTCGGGGACACCCCGGAACAGCTCGCCCCCAGCGAGCAGGAGCTGCGCGATCTCGGTGCCGAGCGGCCGGTGCGGGAACGGGCCGACGCCGCGCTGGTCCGCGCCGCCGTGGGAACGTCGGCGGACTTCGTGTTCGTGCCCGAGGACAAGGCGCGCATGCGCGACGGCCTCGGCGCGCTGCTGCGGTTCTCCGACCCGTCCCTGTCCGGGTAGTTCCGCAGGGCGGCTTCGCTCCCGTTCCGGCTCCGCCATGAGCCGGGGCGGGAGTTGCGTGTGTGTGGCCCGGTGCGGGACCCGCCGGCGGACCGCGCCCGCGCGTGTCCTTCCCGAGCCGGCGGACGGGGGAGCCGCGCGCGGAACGCACTGTTCCTCGTCCTCGCCCTCCTCCGGTCGCAGGAGACCGGAGCGGGTTCTCCCATGGGGGAGAGCCATGGACGACAGCGGCGTTGTAGGTTCGTGCGGAACGCTGCTCGTCGTGCGGAACCGCCAGGGCGGTTCCCGGGAGGTCGTTTGCCGTGGTGGCAGAGGCGGGGAACGTGTTGCTGCTTCCCGCGCAGGCGCGGCTCGGTGGCGGAGGGTTGGCGGCCGTCACCCTCGCGCTGGGTGCCACCGCCGCGCTCACCGTGCTCATGGCGTGGGCGGGGGCCACCGGTCGCCTCGCGCCCAACCCGTTCCTCGGGATCAGGACGAGCCGTACCAGGGCGAGCGAACGGGCGTGGTACCACGTGCACCGTGCGGCGGCTCCCTGGTGCGTGGTCGCCAGTGTGGTGCTGGCGGCGGGAACGGTGGCGCCGCTGTTCCTCGGGAACGGTATGGCGCAGGCCGCCGTGTTCCTCGGGGCGAGCGCGCTCTACCTCCTCGTGCTGTGCGCGGGCGTGGTTCGGGCAGGGCGCACCGTACCCCCGGAGGACCCCGGCGAGTGAGAAAGGGGACGCGGGTCCGCGGGACAGCATCCCGGAGAACCGATTCCCGGTGGGAACAGCCCTTTCCGGTGTATCTCCCGAGGGCGTGACCTCCATTTCCGTGACGATTCCCCGGGACGGTTCGGGACACAATAGGGTGGCGGCCGCTGACCCCGAGTGAGCCGCAGACCCCCCGAAACGTCCTGGAGCGGGCATGAGCAAGCTTTCCACGATCCTCGACTACGTCGACAGCGGCGCCATGCTGCTGCCGGAGTTCCAACGCGGCTACGTGTGGAACCGGGACCAGGTCCGCAGCCTGATGGGCTCCCTGTACCGGAATTACCCGGTGGGATCGCTGCTGGTGTGGGACACCGAGGTGGACTCCTCCGCGGCCCGGGGGAACGTCGGCAGCGGCACGGGGACGCGTTCGCTGCTGCTGGACGGCCAGCAGCGCATCACCTCGCTCTACGGCGTCATGCGCGGGAAGGCGCCCGCGTTCTTCCAGGGCGACCCCGCGGCGTTCACCGACCTCTGCTTCCACGTGGGAAGCGAGGAGTTCAAGTTCTACATAGCTTCCGAGATGCGCGACGATCCCCGCTGGGTCGACGTGTCCGCGCTGTTCACCGACGGGTTGGACGCGACGCTCGACCGGCTGGAGGACGACCTCTCCCGTAAGGAGGAGCGCCGCCTCACCCAGCTGTACAACATCCGCGACCGCGACCTGCACGTGGAGCCGATCACCGGTGAGGAGATGACGATGGACGTCGTCGTCGACATCTTCAACCGGGTCAACTCC
Source organism: Haloactinospora alba (assembly GCF_006717075.1). NCBI lineage: Bacteria > Bacillati > Actinomycetota > Actinomycetes > Streptosporangiales > Nocardiopsidaceae > Haloactinospora > Haloactinospora alba. The sequence goes on along the minus strand of NZ_VFQC01000001.1, from coordinate 2,735,981 downwards.
GGCGGCACGAAGCTGTCCAAGGGCGACCTCGCCCTGGCGAAGGTGTGCTCGGACTGGCCGGAGGCGCGCGACACCATGCGCTCCTACCTCAACCAGTGGGAACGGGCCGGGATGGAGTTCACCCTGGACTGGTTCCTGCGGTGCGTCACCGCCGTGGCCACGGGCAAGGCCGTGTTCAGCTCCCTGGAGGGGATCAGCGCGGAGCGGTTCGCGAGCGCGATGGAGGCGGCCGCGAACTACATCGGGAAGTTCCTGGACACGGTCGGGGGTCGGCTCGGCCTGGACCACGACCGGGTGCTGATGGGGCGCTACGCGGTTCCGGTGGTGTGCCGGCTGCTGCACCTCAACGGCGGGGACTTCACCGACGCGCGCCACCGGGACCGGGTGCTGTTCTGGTACGTCCACGCGGCGCTGCGGGGCCGTCACACCGGTTCCACCGAGACCGCGCTGGCGCGGGACTACACCGTCGTGGAACAGGGCGGCATCGACGGGCTGACCGACGAGCTGCGGGAGTGGCGCGGCGGCACGCTGCAGGTGCGGGCCAGCGACTTCGAGGGCCACACGAAGGGGTCGCGGTTCTACCCGCTGCTGTACCTGCTGACCCGGGTGGGCTCTGCCCGGGACTTCCACTCCGGCCTGCCGCTGCACGCCCAGATGCTGGGGCGCAACAGCCGCTTGGAGGTGCACCACATCTTCCCGAAGGCCCAGCTGCGGGAGCGCTACCCCCACCGGCTGGTGAACGCGATCGCCAACTTCTGCTTCCTCACCCAGGACTCCAACGGCCGTATCGGCAAACGCCAGCCCAGCGTGTACTTCCCCGAGGTGGAGCAGCGCAACCCCGGCGTGCTGGAGTCGCAGTGGATCCCCCGCGACCCCGGCCTGTGGGAGCTGGAGACCTACGAGCACTTCCTGGCGGAGCGCACCAGGATGCTGGCCAGGGCCGCCAACGACTTCCTCGACAGCCTCCACGACGGTTCCGCGGCTGGTTCGGAGGCCCGGTTGGAACCGGTGGGTACGGTGCCGGCCGACCACGACGCGGAGACGTGGGACGTGCGCGTGGTCCAGCTCGACCAGCTCGTCGCCGGGCTGCGCGAGCTGGGATACGCCGAGCCCGAGCGGGACCGGGAGATCGCCCACCCCCGCACCGGCGCCCCGATCGCCGTCGCGGAGGCGTACTGGCCGGACGGGCTGCAGACCGGCCAGGGCGACCCGGTGGTGTTGGAGCTGGACCCGGAGGAGGCCGACCTTCCCGAGCTGGAACGGGCCGGTATCCGCTGTTTCACGTCGGCGGACGCGCTGCGGGAGTTCGCCCGCGGGGACGGTGCGGAACCGGTGGAGGAACCGTTGCCCGGTGGCGCGGCACCCCAGGCGGAGGTTCTGGCCGCGTTCCACGGAGCCCTGGAGTCCGCCTGCGAACAGGCCGCGCGGGAGACGAGCCACCACCCGGGGCGGTTGGCAGCGATGCTGGAGGAACGCGGAGCGTTGGGCACCGCCCGCACCGTGCTGGACACGCCCCAGCTGTCCGACGACTTCGTGGCGCTGGCGGAGCGCGACCGGCTGGACCTCACGGTGGAGTCGGTGGTGCTGCGGAACCAGGAGTTCACCGCGCTGTTCTCCACCGAGCAGCTCGAGCGCGCCCGGCAGCGCCTGGCACTGCTCCGGTGAACCGCCGGACTCGCTCGACCCGACTGGTCCTCCCACCGGTCGGAATCCCCGGCTTCCGGTGGACGCCGGGGAGCCGGGGCGCGGTTCAGCCCGGCAGGAACGGGCTGGCCTCGCCGCTGTAGGACACCGCCAGCGCGTCCCGCGCCCGGGTGCAGGCCACGAACAACAGGTTGCGCTCCCGCTGCAGGTCGTGCCCGTGCGCCACCGGGTCCTCCTCACGCGGGGTGAGGTGGTGGTCCAGCGGCACCCGGCCGGCGTCCACGCCCACCACCGCCACGCACCGGAACTCCAGTCCCTTCATCCCGTGCATGGTTCCGACCCGGACCCCGCCGGAGCCGGTCAGCTTCGTCGTCGCCACACCGGCGGCGGCCAGCCGTTTGCGCACGCTGTCCGCCGCACTCCTGGTGCGCGCCGCCACCCCGACGGCATCCGGCTCGACACCGTGCTCCACCCACTCGGCGACCCGCGCGGCGAGCCCGTCCAGCTCGGCCTCGCGCGTCTCGTACGCCGCCACCTCGGGCCTGCGTCCGCGCAGCAGCGAACTGTAGTCGTCCAGCCGGTCCTCCAGGTCGTCCAGCCCGGACACCGGAGCCGACCCGAGCACCCCCACCGCCCAGGAGAGGATCTCCTGGGTGCTGCGGTAGCTCACGCTGAGCCGGTGGCTGCGCCCGCGGACGTTGATCCCCAGCGCCGCCAGCGACACCCGGTGGTCGTAGATCCGCTGGTGCGGGTCGCCGGTGACGAACAGGTCGTCGGGGCCCTCCGGCGCGAGCGCGCGCACCAGGCGCCACTTGGCCGGGTGCAGGTCGTGGGCCTCGTCCACGAGCACGTGCCGGTAGGGGCGGTGCCCCTCGCGTTCCAGGATCGCGGCCGCCTCCTGGGCGACCTGCGGGAACGTGCGCAACCCCTCGTCGGCCATGCGGCGGGTGGCCCGCAGCACCGCCTGCCACACGGCGCGCCGCTGCTGCTGCCCCAGCCTGCTGCCGCGCCCGCGCCGTTGGCACTGCAGGTAGCCGCGTTCGGTCCCCAGGTCCTGGGCGAGGATGACGTGCTCCCACTCCTGGAACAGGAACGCCCCGGTGAGGCCGGTGTCGCGCGCGGCCTCCTCCCACAGCCACAGCAGCTCGCGTTCCGACCGCACCTCCACCGTGCCGCCGGTCGCATCCCGCACGACCTCGACGGCGACCTTGTCGATGTTGCGCACGTCCACCCGCTCGTCCAGCGGCGGCCGCACCAGCAGGCCGAGCTGGTGCCGCAGCGCCTCGGCCAGGCTCGTGGTGAACGTGGTGAGCAGGATGGGGGTGCCGTCCGGCGGGGTGTAGCGCCCGGCGAGGTGCGCGGCCCGGTGCACCGCCGTCACGGTCTTCCCGGTTCCGGCGCCGCCGGTGACCATCACCGGTCCGCCGTAGGAGGGGCGGTAGGCGATGCGGTGCTGGCGCGGGTGCAGGAAGGTCCGCCACGCGTCGAACGGGTGCTCCAGGATGTCGCGCAGCTCCTCGGGGCCGTCGACGACGGCGGCGCGGTCGGGCGTGCGGCGGATCGCCGCGCCCAGGTCGTTCGGGTCGATGTCGGCCGGCGGTTCCTCGTCGACCAGGTCCCGGCTGGCCTCGTGCCACGCCTCGTCCACGCTCATCCCGGAGGCGAGCGCCACCAGCACGTTGTGCTGGGACGCCGGCATCATCGGCCGGATGGCGTCCAGGTGCTCCTCCTCCACCAGCAGCCGCACGATCGTCAGCGTCTGCTCGTCGATGCCGAGGGCGTGCAGGTCCCGGTCGCGGAAACCGTCGAACAGCCGCTGCTGCGCGGCCTGCGCCACCGGCTGCAGCACCTGGCTCATGGTCTCCATCCGCCCCTCGTCCCGGACCTCCAGCACTCCCAGGGCGGTGTTGACGGAGAAGCGGCGGTTGCGGACGTACTCGTAGGCCTCGTCGTGCGGCAGCACCGACACCAGCATGTAGGTGTCGCCCTCCTCGGGGGCGAGCACCACCCCGCGCCAGTCCCGGGTGACGCGGATGGTGCGCACCCGGGGGTCGCGCGCCTGGGTGACCTTCTCCAGGTGCTGGCCGGCGTGGTGGAGGTCGCTGAACCTCTCCAGCGTGTCCTCCACCGCCTTCCGGACGGGTTTGTCCAGTTTCGCGTAGCGGCTGAGGAAGTCCTTGTCGATGGCGAGCTGGGGCACGCGGCGTTCCTTTCCACCCGGGGGTGTGGCGGCGGAGTGTGGAGGTGCGCTCACCCAGGATAGGCAGCGCTTGCTCCCGGTGCTGCCGGAACTTCGACGATGGTGCGCTGTTTCTGCCGAATGATGCAATTTTCTGATATTAATAGTAAAAAATGCCCTTGCGTCTGGCGTGGTGAGACACAAGGGCGGAGAGGGTTCCGAGAGAATAGTAGGAGAATGGTCTCCTAGAGCGCCGCGTTTTTCACCTCGGTGAGGAAGGCGTTCCATTCGGCGGCGGGGAAGGTGAAGTGCCCGTGCTCTGGGTTCTTGGAGTCGCGCAGTGCCGCCCCGCACGGAAGGTCTCCGACTTCGACGCAGTCCTGTCCTTGTGCGCTGTAGCTGCTTTTCCGGAAGCTCACTGGGAGGTGCGCTACTTCGACGCACTCTTGGCGTTGTGCGCTGTAGCTGCTCTTCCAGAACACCATGTCGGCGGTCATCGCTTGCTCTCCAAGTCTGCCAGTAGGTTGTCGATGAGATCAGCGGATAGGGCGGTGGACAGGGCTACACCCTGTACGTTGCTGAACGCTAGGTTATATTGCTCCAGCTCCTCCGGATGTTCCAGAAAGAGGTCGTTCGCCACGGTCTCTACATGCACGATCGACTGGTCCTTGACCTGGGGGAAGTCCAAGATGGTGAACGGTCCTGCCAGCGCTAGATGAGCTCCTGCGCTATGGGGGAGTATCTGCACGTCGATGTGGTGGCGTAGGGCGAGATGCTTTAGGTGCGTAAGCTGTTCGTGCATGACCTCAGGGCTCCCGATGACCCGCTGAAGCACGCTTTCGTCCAGTACGGCTGTCATATGCGGAGGTCTGACACGGTTGAGGATCTCATGGCGTGCCATGCGGGCCTCGACCTGACGCCGGATATCCGCCTCGGGGACAGCCCGCCCAGCTCGAAAGACTGCGGCCGCATACTCCGGAGTTTGGAGTAACCCGGGGATCGTCAGCCCTTCGAACCTCCGGATCATTGACGCCTCTGTCTCCCAGTCAGGCAGTGCGTCTTTGCCGAAGACATCCCGATATTTGGCCCACCAGCCGCGCTCCTTGGCCTGGCGAGCGAGCTGGTGCATGGCTTCCCGGCGCTCGGCGTCGTCAACGTTGTACAGATCGAGCATCTTGTCCAGATCGCCGGACTTCACGGACTGGGTCTCCGCGTTTTCGATCTTGCTCAACTTGCCATGAGCCCATCCAAGGTTCTTGGCTGCCTCGTTGGTGGTGAGCTTGGCCTGGTCGCGCGCTTTGCGGAGTTCGCTGGACAACCTGCGGCGTCGTATGGACGGGCTGTGCGGGCGTTGCATGGGACTAAAGTTTAACCCTCTCTCTGTTGTGGATGTCACTTTTTCTATTGACCTATAGTGACATCCACTTTTACTCTGTGTATAGATGGTGGTCATGAGGCTACTAAGGGTGCCCGTGGCCACGGCGTGCCCCACCCCCAGCCCTGTGCTGCTCTGGGTGATCGGCGGGTGGTGGCTTCCTTCCCCAAACGTCCCGTGACCTGTGTAGAGGAGCACGCGCATGGCCCGGTTGGCCCCCGTCCCTCCGATGCCTGAGGCTACGGTCCCGCTGGATCTGCTGATCCCGGCCGGACACGAGTACTACTTCAACCGCAGCCCCGACCGCCCCTACTTCAGCGCCCGCCGGTTCACGTTCCGCGGTTCGCCGGTGGTGATGCCACTGGTACGCGCCTTCCTGGACACCTGCGCCGCAGCCCAAAGCGAGGAGTACCGCTACCTGTTCCGACTGCTGGGCGGGGAGCTGGCCGCCAACGCCATCACCCACACCCGGTCGGGCGAACCCGGCCGGACGTTCACTCTCAAGGTGCGGCGCGGCGCCTCCAGGATGGAGGTGGTCTGCCGCGACGGCGGAACACCGGGAGGAGAGCCCCGCTATCTCGCCGCCGCCGTCCCGCACGAGCGGTTGGAATCCGAGTCCGGACGCGGGCTGGCGCTGGTGGAACAGCTCGCCTCCGCCTGGGGCGACAACGCACACCCCACCCTCCGGCGGGTGTGGTTCTGCCTGGACTACGACCTCACCGGCAGCGCCTGGCCCGCCGCCTGACCACCGCAGACCTCCCGCCCTGGGGAGAGGGACCCAGCCCGGTCCGCACACCCCCGTCCGGGCGGGAGGGCCTTCCTTCCCGCCCGGAAGCTCCCAACCTCCCCACCAACCCGCCGCGCGTGTCGAGAACCCGTGCCGCTGCCCCGGGTGACGGCCACAGAACAGAGGAACCATGATGACTCTCCCGGAAACCACCCGTGCGCCCGCCCCCGCCAACGAGCGGGTACGCGCCGTCCTGAAAGCCCGCCACGGGCAGCGGTTCAGCCGCGTTCCCACCCAGCAACGACACCACCCCCGCCGCCCCAGCGAACCCGACCCCTACTCCGGGAACCCCCGCGTCGCCTACCGGCGCCGCAACGGCGAGGCCCCCGCCTGGATGCGCCACCACACCGCCCGAAACACTCCAGCCCCTTCACCCCACGTTCCGGCGCCCCCTCCACTCAGCCGCAGCGCCGCCAGTGCCCCCGCGTGCGCGCCCCAGCGAGAGAACCGCCCCGCCACTGAGGCCCGCCCGCGCTCACGCGGGCGCCGGCACGCACGGCGCGTACCCAGCCACTACCGACGGTTCAAGCGTCGTCTGCTGCGGGACACGGGAGGGCAAGCCTGGGTGTACTTCGCCGCCGTGGAAGCACTGCCCTACACCTGTGTCGTGACCCTGATCGTGCTGCTCGCCCACGCCTTGGGAGTCCCCGGCTGACCCCGCGTTGGCCCGCCGATCCCGGAAGGCCACGTAACCGAGCCCCGTGATACGTGGCCTTCCCCTATCGCGATGAGAGGGCTTTCCGTGATAAAGACGGCGCTCACTGCCGCGCCGATAGCCGCTGCCCTCGCAGCGAACGCCGTCGCCATACTGTCGATAGGGGCGTACTTCGTTCCCGCACTCATCGCACTCGTCGTCGCGGGCGCCACCTACTACCGCCCCCGGAGCGTCTGAGTGCCAGAACCGGTGGATGCGCAGTACGCGGCGCTCACTGTGGTCCGCAGCAGTTCGCGCATACGCGTACCTCCCGGGAACGGCACTGGATACCGGTGGGGTGGCAGTGTCGCTGTTGTGGCGGTGGCTACATGAGTACCGGGTGCGGTGCGGTGGACCGTCGTGCCACGTTGGGATGGCCGCCGGTTCCCACACGTGCGATGGCGGTACTCATGGCAGGGTGAGCCAAGATAACGCGGCAAGGGCACGCAGAGGGGCATCCAAGGGCAATCTGGCAATGGCGATCATCCTGCTGAGCAACCTGCATCCCCCCATGGACGCCCCTGAACCATTGGGCCACGTCATCAGTGCGGCCCGCGGCGCCGGAGCCCACCGATACCCGCCAGCCGCCGCACTTCTCGCCCACCTGGAGAACGCCCAACGCGCCCTGCGCCGTCACGACGAGGCGGAGCCCGCCGACCGTGATCGCGCCCGAGCCCAGGCCTGCGTTGCCCTGCGCCGGGTGACCTCCCACCACGCAACGGTCACCGTCGAGCTGCGGATGGACAGCGACATGACACTGCCGCGCACGGTGGCATGGGAGATCCAAAGCGCAGCCTCGGTCCTGGCACGTCTGAACCCCGCCCCTGAGGGAAACGCGGTGTGGCGCGACTACCACCGCCGGTTCTGCGAACGCTTCGGGATGGGTGCCCTAGGTGTGATGTTCCGGCACGTTGGTAACACCCGACACGCCCTGGCAAGGCCTTGAACGAAGAGAGGGCCTTCTGGTTCCGGTGTGGACTGTGAGATCTGCACCGACGCTCCAGGAGGCCCTCGTGCCCCACCGTAACGCCCCCCTGACCCCCACCGGGCGCCTGCGACTCGCCCGATGCGTCGTCCAGGACGGATGGACCCGCCGCCAAGCCGCCGAACGCTTCAACGTCGCCCCCAAGACCGCCCACAAATGGGCCGCCCGCTACCGCGACGAAGGCGAGACCGGCATGGCCGACCGGCCCAGCCGCCCGCACCGCCAACCCAGCCGCACCAGCGCCGAGACCGAAGACGACGTGGTCCGGCTGCGCCGCAAGCACTGAGGGGCCTTGCTGATTCCGGACAGGGAGTGAGACGGTGATTTTACGCAGCTAGGCGCTGTTTCTCATGTTCCGCATAGATCTCTGATGGAGTGTTGTATCCCAGTGCGGAATGAAGACGCCTGTGATTATACCAGTGCTCGATGTATCGTGTAATGTCCCGTCGTGCTCGTTCTCGCGTGGGATACACCATCTGGTTCACACGCTCATTCTTCAACACCCCGAAAAATGATTCCGCCATCGCGTTGTCGAAACAAATCCCGGTTCGCCCCACCGACCGTGTCATCCCGACCGAAGCAAGGTAATCACCGAACTCCCGGGACGTGTAATTACTCCCCCGATCCGAATGGAACACCGCCCCCGCACGAACCTTTCCCTTGCCTGTCGCATGAGCGACAGCCCGGATGATCAGCGGAGTCCGGTAGTTGTCATCCATCGCATAACCAACCACTTCTTTCGTGCAGCAATCAATGACGGTGGCCAGATACACCCACCCGCTCCATGTCGGGATATAGGTGATATCCCCGACGAGTTTCACACTGGGCATGGGTGCGGTGAAGTCGCGGCCCACGAGGTCGGGGATCGCACCGGTATCCGCTGGTGTGGTCAGCGAGCTGCGCCGGGGGCGGGGTTGGCAGGGATGCAGCCCCATCTCGCCCATCAACAGACGCACCAGCTCCACTCCCACCGCAACGCCCCAGCGTTGCAGCTGGGCGCGGATCCGCCGGTGGCCGTAGGTGCCGTCGGCGTGGTCTACGGCGGTGCGGATCAGTAGCCGCAACTGTTGGCGGCGCTGAGACGTGGCGGATTCGGGCCGGGACTGCCATTCGTAGTAACCCGACCGGGAGACGTTCACGCATGCACACATGAAATCAACGGGGAAAGCGTACTCCGCGTGTTCATCGAACCGCATCGTCTCGATGAACTCGTATATGTCGCTTACGGACGATCCTTCGCGAAGTACGCGGCCGCTTTTTTCAAAAAAGCGATCTCCATGTCCTTCTCGCGGTTGAGTCGTTCCAGTTCACGCAGCCGGGCCCGCTCGGTCGTATCCAGTGACGGTGCATCGTCGGGAGTTTCTTTCCTGTATTTGCGCACCCAGTTCCGTAGTGTTTCCGAGCTGATCCCGAGCTCGTTGGCAACCCGGTTGATAGAGCGTTGGCTCTCGATGACATGTTTCACCGCTTCATCACGGAACTCCGGCGAATATGCGTTTGCCTTGCCCAATGCTTCCCTCGTTTCCTTTCAGAACCATCGTATTGGCACTCTGTCCGGAAAACACGAGGCACCCCACACCGCCTGGGACCGGCACGCCTGGCCACCCGCACCCGGGTGGCCGCCTCCACCGCTCATCGCATCCTGGCCCGCCGCGGCCTGCCGCCCCTGGCCGCCACCGACCGGGCCACCGCAGAGCCCGTGCGCCGCTACGAGCGCGACCGCCCCGGCGAGCTGGTCCACGTCGACGTCAAAAAGCTCGGACGCATCCCCGACGGCGGGGGATGGCGCGCCCTGGGCCGGGCCGCCGCCCGGCCCAACAAGGCATCTGCGGGCACCGCCTTCCTGCACACCGCCCTGGACGACCGCTCCCGCCTGGCCTACTCGGAGATCCTGGCCGACGAAAAGGCCGCGACCTGCGCCGGCTTCCTGCGCCGGGCCGCGGCCTGGTTCCACGGCCACGGTGTGCGCGTGCAACGAGTGCTGACCGACAACGCCTGGGCCTACTCCAAGACCACCTGGCGCCAAATCTGTTCGGAGTTGGGGATCTCGCCGAGGTGGACCCGGCCCTGGCGGCCCCAAACCAACGGCAAGGTCGAACGTTTCCACCAGACCCTGGCCCAGGAGTGGGCCTACACCCGCCCCTACGCCTCAGAGGCCGAGCGCCAGGCCGCTTATCCTGCTTTCCTGGACTGGTACAACTACCATCGCCCCCACACCGGGATCGGCGGCCGAACACCCGCCGAGCGCGTTCCCAACCTCTCCGAACATCACACCTAGGGCCTGTTTGGGAAGTCAGAGCCATTCGTTGATGGCCGCGATCTGGATGGTGGCCTCGTAGCGAAGCGCGAGCTTGTCATAGCGCGTGGCCACCGCCCGGTGCCGTTTGAGCCGGTTGATCCCGCACTCCACCGCGTGACGGGCCCGATAATCGACCTTGTCGAACCCCGGCGGGCGGCCCCCGCGATGCCCGGTGCGTTTGCGGTTGCGCACCCGGTCCGCGGGTTCGGGAATCGTCGCCTTGATCTTGCGTCTGCGCAGGTAGGCACGGATCTCCGTCGAGCTGTAGGCCTTATCCGCGCGCACCCGCACCGGTCGGGTGCGCGCGGGACCGCTCCGCTGGTGTCCGGCCACCCGGATGCCCTCCACCACCGGTGCGAATTGCGGTGCGTCTCCCCGCTGCCCGGCGGTGACCACCACCGACATCGGCTTTTGTCCCTGTTCGCAGGCCAGATGGATCTTCGTGCTCAACCCTCCGCGTGAGCGGCCCAGCCCGTGATCGTCGGGCTCGACCGTTTCGTGATCCCGGCCTTCCCCCTTTCCGCGGCCCCGGCGGCGTGCTGGTGGGCGCGCACCGCGGTGGAGTCCACGTTGATGTCCCAGGTGATCAGCCCCGCCGCGTCGGCCCGCGAGCGCAGGGCGGTCAGGATCCGGGCCCAGGTGCCGTTGCGGGTCCAGCGGCGGAAGAGGTCATAGACGCTTTGCCAGGGGCCGTAGCGTTCGGGCACGTCGCGCCAGGGAGCGCCGACCCGTACCCGCCAGCGGATGCCGTTGATCAGTTGGCGTTTGGAGCGTGAGGGTGGGCGGCCGGCGGCGGGGGTGGGCAGGAGTGGTTCGAGCAGCGCCCATTGGGCGTCGGTGAGGTCACCGCGTGCGGGGCCGGGTAGGGTCACAGTGAAGCCTTCGGTGGGTGTGGTCTTCTTGGTCGTTGACTCGTCTACCGAAGGCTTCGCTTATGTGCGGGGTGACACGCCTGGTGTGACCGGATCGGTGCGTTTTCCCCTGATCGCACCAATTACCAAACAGGCCCTAGTCCCGGTAAACGAGCTGATCGATCCCGACCGCGGACTGGGCCTACCCGCTGGATTCCGCGGCTCACGGCTACCCCCTCCCGCCTCGGAACCGTTGAGCGAACGCGACGCCGCACTGATGGATCTGGCCCAGCGCGCCACCACGGAAGGCCACCGCGAAGTGGTCCTGGACGACAAGACCGTGCAACACCTGGGCGCACAAGCCCCCGACGCGCTGTGGCCCCACGCCGAACTATGGGCGCAGGTGCACGCCCCCAGCCGCCGATCCCTGGACGAGGGCGACTTCCGCGTGACGGTAGCCGGGGTCTCGCGGGCCGCCGGCACGACCACCGGCCGCCTACTGGACCTCCTGACGCCCGAGGAACAAGGCCAGCTCACCGCCCCCTACCGGCGTCTACCCACGGTGCGGGAGGGCGCCCTCAACGCCCAAGCCAGCTGCCCCTCAGTGTCCGGGCGTGGTGACCAGGTTTCGCGCGCACCCGCACGATGCGCTGTGTGGTCTCGGTGATGGTCTCGGAGACCACCTCGTGCACCGGCTTTCCTGCAGCGGGCACCCGTCCGGGGGCCTCTGACACACGAGACTCCGGACGGGTGCCCAAAGTACGTTCGAATCTCAAGAAAATGGAAGCTGCGTATCAGCCTCTAAAAGCTCTAATCCGAACAATTTTCCGGAATTGGTAAAATGAACGAGAGCGATGACGTCTCCATTGCTTCGTTCTATGGGGAATGATTCAATTCCCTCGTCATCTTGTTTTTCGGAAAATTTGACAAAAGCAGCATTTACCGAAGAGTCGCGACTTATTTCCGGGTTTTCCATGTTTGCTAGGTTCTCCAGACTGTTACAACCCAACCTTTGTCATTAGCTATTACAACGATATCATCCCCAGGATAGCGCCACTTGCCGTTGGATTGTTTGTACGCCACGCCACTATAATCCCACATAGTATTCTCGACTTCAGTCTCACTTATATCTTTTTCTGTCATTCTAAGCTGGGCATGGAGAGAGTACCCTTCGGGTCCGCATGGGGCACCCGTTTCCGGGTTTTCGCAGAATATGTAGGGGCGAACCTCTGCCGGCTGGTCATTACTGGAATTAGCATACGCAGGGCTTCCGGCAAGGAGGGCGCCCGCCGTGCCGGTGAGGAGAACACCAACAGCAGCAATGATGTTAACGAAAAATACACCTACTTTTTTATTCATTTTCCATCCAATATATTGCTTCGTTCCATCGCATCTTCAGATGCGGGAAAACCATATAAATTAAGCATGGATCACTCAACCACATAGGGTAGTAAAAGTAGCTGAAAGTAAATATTTTCTTGTGCGCTGGGATATTAAATTTAGTAATCCAACTGCGCGCTAGTGCTCCAGCCGTAAGTCGTGATCAGGTTGGTTCGAGCACAGTTTGGCGCTGTGATGGACTGAATGAGACCGGGTCTGATGTGACGACGCAGCTCAGCGGGACTATCTCCGTGGTAGCACCGCTCACGGCGCGCGCCTGAATACGCAGCACCGCCAGGAAGGCATAGGCGAGCATGGGCAGCACGCTCCAGCCTCGCCACGAGGTCCAGCGCCGCACTTGGTGCTCGTCCAGGGGGCGCTCCACTCCGGCTTCCTTCAGCGCGGAGATAGTCCCCGGACAGTCGCCAACCTCAACGAGTGCCAGCAGATCGTCCCTGCCGAGCCGCGAAAGCGACCAGGAGCGTTTGACTAGGGCACCAATAAGCCACCCTGTCAGATCACGGCGTTATTAGCTGGATTGCTCCCAGAACCCGAAACCACGGCTGGTGAACTGGCCGTCGGAAGAAGAGATAGTGACTGTGACGCTCTGTGCAGAGGTGACAAAGTCATTAGCAAGGATGTCACCAGAGGTGGATGCGCGGTCCCAGTAAGCATCGCTGAAGGTGGTACCAGAAGATGCCGTGGCGGTGTAGGTGCCAGGTTGGATGTCCTCACCCACGATGTGGGTACCGTCGGCGAATCCGTTCTCCAGAGCGTCAACGGCGGCGTCAACCTTGTCTTGCAGGTCAGGAGCGAGAAGTTCGACAGCTTGGTAGTTCATCTTCCACTCCCAATACCGGGTTCGTCCTCAGTTTTGATATCGGACTCGATAACCCGGCGGAGATCCGTGGGGTCATCCGCTGCTTCACGGTAAGACTCGATGGTGACCAGGCTATCACTGAGGGCCTTGTGCCGTTCAGCGATGATGGAGCGCTCACCGTTGTCGTCGTGGTATACGGCGGCGTAGTCATTCCACCCGTTCTCCTCGGCGGATTCCAAGAACTCTTCGGCCCCTGGCCAACGCTCTTCGTACTGAGCTATGAGTTCGGAGTCGGAAACCGTCGGCGATGATGATGTCGGTGTGGGCTCAGGAGTAGTTGCGGTTGAGGGAGTAATCCCCTCGGAGGTAGCAGCAGGACAGCGGTGATTCTGGGGGATGTCATCGTACTCCTCGGAACATGTTTCCTCGATTGCGGAAAACACGCGAGACTGCAGTCGGATTCGCACGAACACGAAGTTCTCGCGATGGGTCTGGGGTGTGCCGGCAGGCCTGAAACGAGCGGAGTGGGGTGGAATGAGCGAATCGCGGCATGAGAAAACGGGCATGGCGCCGTTGGAGCATGGAGTTGCTGAGACAACACGATCCATGAAAGCGCCATGCCCACCCTCACATCATCTCGCACCCATGCCTGCGCTGCGTCCGACACCGCAGAAGAACCCCTCACCGGCCTGCTCGACCACCTCGCCGCCGTGCCCGACCCCCGAACGGCATCCGCTACCCGCTGCCCGCAGTGCTGGCCATGGTCGTCTGGGCGAGTGCCGCGGTGGAATGGGCCCGCCGCGCCGATGACACCCTGCTGATACGGCTGGGCCTGCGCTTCGACCCCGTCACCGACCGAGTGCCGGTGCCCACCGAGCGCACCGTCGCCGGCCTCCTGGCCGACCTCGACCCCCCACACCCTCGCGGCGGCCGGGACCGCCCACGCCGAGGCGATCGCCGCCCACACCGGCCCCGTCCCCCGTGAGAACCCCGGGCGCACCCTCGATGACGTGCCCGAACGCGAGCACCGCCGCTGGCGCAGCGCTCCCGTGAGTCGGCCGCGCCAGGCCTGCCTGGCCGCCGACGGCACGGCCATGCACGGCTCGCGCCGCAGTGACGGCACCCGCGCCGGGGTGTTCCACCTGGCCCGCCACAGCGACGCGGTGGTCACCACCGTCCAGGCGACCGGGGCCAAGCACACCGAGACCGCGGCGTTCACCGGCGCCCCGGACCGCCTGGCTGACGAAGACCTCGCCGGGTGCCTGATCACGGCCGACGCGCTGCACACCGTGCGGGCCCACGCTTCCTACCTGCACCGGCGCGCAGCGCACTACCTCTTCTACGTCACGACCAACCGGGCCGCACTGCACGCGCGCCTGGCCGGCCTGCCCTGGAAGCAGGTGGGCTAGCCCACGACGAGGGGTGGCAGCGCAACCGCGACCGCTTCGAGCGGCGCCGTATCAAGGTCCTGGCCACCGACGGTCTGGGCATCGCTTTCCTCACGCCGCCCAGGTACTGCTCATCGGGCGCCGTACCCGCCGTATCGGCACGGCCCGCCGAACTCGCGGACTGCCTGCGCCGGCATTGGCCCATCGAAGCCGTTCACCACATCCGGGACGTGACCTGGAATGAGGACGCGCGCCGGGCCCGCACCGGGGCGCTGCCGGTGGTGCTGGGTGCCTGGCCGACATCGCCCGCCAGGCCCTTGCGGCCGCGGGGTGGGCCAACCTCGCTTCCAGGCGCCGCGCACACACCGGTCCGGACAAAGCTCTGCAACTGCACCGGATACCGTGGATCAGCGCATCACCGCCATAACGCGAGAACTTCGGGGCCGTGCATTGACCCTGAGAAGCTTCTGCCGCACTGGGATGACTACCAGTCCGAGGAAGAGATGTGGGCGGCGATCCGGGAGGCCAATGCCGCATTGGGAGGGAATGAGTAGCTTTAAGTTAACTGACATCACACCCCTTGCCTATCCAGGAAATACAGAACAAGCATCACCTTTACACCGGAATTACAAGCGAACCATTCCATTGTCCCGCAAGTTGTGCGCTATTTCGGCAAGCATCTCAGATCGCTTCTCGATGAACTCCTCGTAATCGTCAGCGAATAGCGCCCTCTCTGGGACAGCGGAAGCTTTCATGATCTCTTGGTAATTACTAGGAATCCACTGCCTATAGATGCTCGGGCGGTCCCCTCCGAGCTTTCGATTGTCGGCTCGCGACATAAAAGCGAAATTGGCTAGTCGGTTGATATGTCGAGGGGAAAACCCTAGGTGTTTCAAGAACTTCTGAGGGTAAAGATGGTGGAATTCATTTCGATTATACTCTTTTAGTACTTCTTTGAGGTTGACTCGATTTCCACTAACGAAACTCATTGGGTCAAGTTGCGCAAGCATGAGGATGAAGGTTTTCGTGTTTACGGAACGGATACTGAAACTGGTTTCAGAGAAGAATTCGGAATCGACTGTGCATGGAATTTCGGAAAGCTCGGAATTTCCGTGGATTTTCAGATTCTTGACTTCTTCCAAGTCGCGGCGAAGGTTGGTGAATACACCAGCACTGAATCGCCGAGAAAAGCACGATCGCCAAAACCACTTCAGTAGAGATTTTCGTTGGTCGTCATTAACTGCAACCTGTCTCTCGCCCTCTACTGCAAAAAAGTAGGAAAGTGGTATGAGAAGTGTCGGGTAGGGAAGATTATTGAGTTTTTCGACGCCAATATTATTCCTGACGAAGTCAATGGCTCCACGGATGCCGTTGACAATTTTTTCAAAATTTTCACGTACGATGGCTCCGTTCAGTCCCATGATAGCTTCAGGCGCTGGGTTTCCTGACACGATCCCCGCGGAACAACGCAAGAGAAGATTGGTATCTTCGCCAACAGCGCCAAAACCGAATGGTTCTAGTTCCTCAGCCAGTTCGTCGAACTTGGTGCGCAGATCAAAGTCTTCACTCCAAGTCCAAGCTGAGAGCAGCTGGAATACATCAAGCTCAATCCCCAGCCTATTAACGCGTTCAAAGACAATCGCCACCTTCGCACGGTCATCGGTTTCGATTGACTGCACCGGGATAGTCGCTTCTTTAAACCGCTCTTGAACTTTATCGATAAGTTCAGCTTCGCGGCTTTCCAGGTTTTTAGTCGCATTTCGATACCTTACGGTGTCAAAAAATGCCCCAATGGGAAAGTAGCGCTGCGGGTCAGCCTGATCATCATACAAGGCAAAGAAATAGGATTCTTGCATACTCTCGTCAGCTTGCATGTCGAAGTAGATCTTATTCCACTCCGTAGGCACATCAGGTTCTATGTCTGTTTGAAATACACCAAATATCGAGGTAAGTCGTTGCTGCCCGTCAAGTACATAGTCGATCGGATAGTCAGGATCAATGTCGGGGAGTCTGAAATTTCCGAGAGCTCTTTCTGTTTTTAGTTGCTCTTTCGTTCTCCATAAAATAATGGATCCAAAAGGGTATTGTTTGTAGATGCTATCCATTAGATGGGCAACAAGATTCTCGTCCCAGATGAATCCGCGCTGAAACGCAGGGATGCGAATCTCTCCTTGGGAGATTTTGTCGATAGCTTTCCTGATATTCAACTCTGACATATTTCCCTCTACTCAGAGCAAGTCCTGTTTATTCCTGGTGTGATTCTAACTATTCGCCACCGCCTGCGGGAGGTGTTTCCGTATGGCCACCGTCGCAAGCTTGCTCGTCAAGCTGGGAATCGACTCGAAGAGGTTCGACGAGGGCGTCAAGCGCGCCGCCCGCGGCCTCGACAACCTGATCAGCAGGTTCGACTGCGTCGGCGACGTCGGCAAGATGACGGCGATCACCACCGCCGTTGGCGCCTTGACCTCGCTGACCGCCGCGGCCGGTCCCGCCTCGGGCGCGATCCTCTGTGTCGCCTGCAACAAGACCGCGCGGGCGGGCGGGAGTGCTCGTCGCCGACACGGCCGTGCCCATCACCTACCGCACGAAAGACGGCCAGCACGCCGACGACCTCGCCAAGTATAAGCAGTCCCTCGCGGACACTGACGAGATGCGGAAACGTCTCTTCGCGCTCTTCTGGGACTTCTGCAAACGGCACCTGGCGTGCGTGAAACGAGCCTCCGGTGTGTCCTCCTTCTCCCACGTCTGCTTCGTCCCCAGCACGCGGCGACCGGACACCATCCACCCCCTCCAATCCCTGCTCGCACACAAGATCCCGCTGGAACGCATCGACCTCGCCCTCACCCCGGAGGCGGCACCGAACCAGCGGGAGTTCGACACGGCGCTGTTCACCCTTCCCGGCGGTGCGGAAGTCGGGGACCGTATCGAGAACGCCGACGTTCTCCTCATCGACGACACGTGGGTCACCGGTGCCCGCGTCCAGTCGGCCGCGCACTGTTTGAAACGCAGGGGAGCCCGTGCGGTGGCGGTGGTGGTCCTCGCCCGCCAGATAGAACCGACCTATCCGGACGCGCGGTCACTCATGGAACGGATCACCGCCGCGGAGTTCGACCCGGGAACCTGCGCCGTCCACGAGTAGGGAGCACCGAACGGTGAACCGTGCTGCCTTCGCTCACCGGTGCTCCTCCCCGGCGGTCACCGAAGCCGCGTCCCACTCCCGGCTCACCAGGGCCAGCACGGCCGCGCGGTCCATGCCGGTATCGCGGGCGCGGCGCACCAGGTCACGGACGGAGTTCCGCACGTCGCCTCCCGGTTCGCCGGACGCTGGCGGCTCGGCGGTCCGTTCCGGCTGTTGTGGTGGTGCCGCCACGAACGTTCCCCGGGCGCCGCGGCCGTCCAGCACCCCCTCCCGCTCCAGCTCCCGGTAGGCGCGCGCCACCGTGTTGGGCGCCACCCCCAGGTCGGCGGCCAGCCGCCGCACCGGCGGCAGCCGGGACCCCACCGGAAGTTCCCCGGTGCCGACGCGGCCGCGGATCTGGTCGCGCACCTGCTCGAACGGCGGAAGGTACGAACGCGGGTCAACCGTGATGATCACGCGGCATCCTTCATCAGGCCGGAGGACCACAACCGCTGGCGGAAGCGCTGTCCCGGCGCGGCCCCCGCCGCCAGACCGGAGTAGACGGGCAGCAGCACCAGGAACACCAGCATTGTCCCGATCGCGGCACCGCGCACGGGGTTCTCGGGCCACCCCCCGGTCACTGCGGAGTCGAACACGATCGCCGCTCCCATGCCGAGGGAGAGCGCGAGCGTGCCGCCCAGGCAGTAGAGTGCCCGCAGCGTGCGCGCCCGCAGTGCGTCCTCCCAGAACAGGTTCTGTTGCGAGGTGGCGGGCCGGGGCGCGTGCACCAGCAGCGCGGCGAGGTAGGACACCAGCACCGGAACCGCCACGGCGGCCACGGAGAGAACGCCCAGCGTGCTCCAGGCGATCGTGCTCGGTTCCGCCATCCCCAGGAGTACGCACCCCGCCGCGACTGCGGTGACCCCCGCGGGAGCCAGCGCCATGGCCGCGCTGATGGCCCGCTCGGGCCAGGCGACATGGTCGCCGACGTGCGGCCGGGCGGTCCGCGCCACCCGGGGAGCGTCCGTGGGCAGCGGCGCGCGTGCCTGGCGCAGTGCGGCGATGAGCGGCCCAACGGCGCGGCCCGTACAGACGGCGCCTATCAGGGCCAGAGCCCACCAGGAGGAGTCCCGCAGCGCCGGTATTGCCAGGCCGCAGGCCAGGGCGAGCACCAGCAGAACCTGTGAGCTGATCGCCGCGGCCCGCTCGCGTCGGCCGAGTCGCTCGGCGAGCCAGGCGTCCCCTTCCGAACGCGGCAGTCCCGCACTGCGGAGGAACCGCCGCAGGGACGTCCTCTGCGCCGTCACCCGACCGGACTCGCCGGTGCGCGGGTACAGGCACATCGTTATCAGGAAGAACACGACGGCGACCGCCGTCCACTCGGGCATGGGTCCCACCATCCTTTTTGTATTGCTCTTGTATCAACGTATCAGTACAAGATGTTCGAAGGTACCCCGTGGGATACGGGAGAGGTGGCAACCTGCTGCCTCGCGCTCGCAGAAAACCACGTTTCAGCACAGTGCGATACGTGACTCACGGCAAGCTCGACGGGTGGTCCGGCGCGCGAGTGCGGCCTCAGGTGGGGAACTCTCCGTACCAGCTGCGCTCGAGCAGGTGCTTGGGCATGTACTCGGACTCCACCTCGAGTTGGAATTCCGGGTCCCAGTAGCCGGCGTCGTAGGCCATGCAGGCGATGGCCAACGGCCCCAGGGCGACCACCCCGTCGATGTCCTCGGCGCGTTCCTCGGTGGCGGTGAAGTACTCCTTGTGCATCCGTAGCGCACTGGCGAGGGACTCGTTGAACTCGGTGATCTTGCGCTGGATGAACAGGCGGAACAGGTCCATCGGGGGGAAGACGCGCTTGTTCAGGGTCTCGGCGTCACCCACCTGGGCGCGGTCGGGGTGGGAGAGTTTGATGGCCGAGGTCAGCTCGTCTGTGAGGCGGCTCTGCTCGTTTCCGCGGGTGTAGGCCTGCAGAGCTCCGATCCAGTGGTAGATGTGCTCGTTGTAGACGGTGCCTTCGCTTTGTCCGGCCTGGCGCAGCAGTTCCACCGGGATCCGGCACAGCCACTGTTTGCGCTCCTTTTCGCGGCAGATGGTGGCCAGGTAGAAGGCGGTGATCCAGTTGCTGGCGTTGGTGTAGTACTGCGGGCCGGTGGTGGGGAGGGTGCGGTTCTCGTGGTCGATCCTGCACGTCACCGTGGAGCCCTCCTCGAAGACCGAGGAGGCGAACAGGGCGTAGGACACCTGCATGGCCGCCACCCAGGCCTCCCAGGTCTCTACATAGCGGGAGGTCGGATCGAGCGCCGTACGCATGCGGGCGTACAGAAGTGTTTCACTCAGAGTTGAGTTGATGGACTTCGGGTGCTCTTCAAGGTCCTCGAAACTCTCCTTGCAAAAATTGTAATTTTTTTCTACGTTTTTTTTGTATGCGGGGATATTTTTTTCTTCGTGGTGAGGTATATAAATATTGATTATGTCTCCTAATTTATATTGAATTTCTTATATTTGTATCCATTATATTTTTCATTTTTTGGATTTCCTTTTATTTCTACGTATTCAATTTTTCCTTTCTTTCTTGCTCTTTCTATTTCCTTTGCTATGTCTTGCTCGGTTTTATTGTTCGTATCTCGTGCACCTCGGTTTCTCATTTTTTCAAGTGTATCGTCAAAATATTCTCTTGTTCCTTGTGATGTTCGTTTTGGCTCTCCGTTTTCATTTTTGATCGTGCGCTCACCGAGTGGTGTGGAAGCGTCGCTCTTCGCCTCGACGACGATGTACTTTCCGTCTTTAGTTTTCCATATCTGGTCGAACTGGTCGTTTCCGTTCTTGGGGGCGGTGTCCGGTATCTCTACCTTCTCCGCGTCAGGATAGCGTTCAAGAACCGCTTGTTCGGCGACCTTCTCTCCGAACGCTTCCGATTTCTTCGTCGCGTCATGCTGAGCCGATGCGTACTCTTGACGCTTCTCGGTGACGGTGGGGTGCTCATCCTTCGTCTTCAGCCCTTCAGGATGGTTATTCTCGCTCTCCCTTAGATCGCTCTTCGTCTCATTGGCCCTATCGATTGCCTCGCGGCGCTCCTGGGCGAACCGGTCTAGTTCCTCGCGCTGCCCGGGTGAGGCATGGTCCCGATCCCCGTATTCGGTCTCACCGAGGTAATCCGGCTTCTCCGGCGGCGGAAGTGTGTCCTTGGAGATCCAGGGATCGCCCTCCGAGGCCCGTGTCAGTTGGGGCAGAGTGTTGCCGTTCTCGTCGAGGAAAGCCGTATCCCGCCGGTGACCGTTGCTCTTGTAGTATTTCTCGAACCACTCCGGGTCGGTGTTGGCTTTTTCCACCTGCCGCCGGACGGTCTCCTCAGGAGAGGAACGCCCCGAACCGTGGTCTCGGCCGTCCCCAGTACCTGTTCCTTCGTGGTGGGAAGAACCACCGCTACCACCGTTCTGGGAACCGTCCCCGCTGCCAGTGCGCGGGGAGAGGTCCACGGAACCAGGGCCACGGTTGCCTATCCCGTCACCGGAACCACCGTCCATAGGGGATGATGCGCCGCCATCCCGGGTAGGACCATGGCCATTATCGCCGCTGCTGGGAGAACCGGCACCTGTGTCTCGCGTCGGTGTGGGAGTGTCCGGTTGTGCTCCCTGAGGACTGTCTCCGATCCCGGGGCCGGTATCGGGCATATGACCGCTACCGCCTCCGCCGGCCATGGCGAGTTCGTGTTGCAGGGATTTGTGTTTGTCCAGGGCGGCTTTGAGTCCGACTTGTTGGGAGTCCAGGTCGAGCTGGCCCATGATGCGCTGCACGTATTCCGCGGTGGGGTCCTCGCTCCCGTCGGGGGATGCTTGCCGGTCAGACAGCGCATCGGGCCGGGACCGGGGTGTATCGCCCTGGGGTGTGGTGGCATGCTCCGCACCGGTGCTGGCGTCGGGGCGGGCGGGCAGGTCTCCCGCCTCCGGGTGGGCGCCGCGCAGCCCCCGCAGCCCTTGCAGGCCCGCGCGGGAGGCCCGCGCGGGAGGCCCGCGCGGGAGGCCAGCGCGGCTCCGGCCGGGGCGCCCACGCCCGTGGCGCCCAGCACCGCCCCGCCGATGGCGGTGCTGATGTTGGCTCCGCCCTGGGTGATGACGTAGCCGGGACGTTCGTCCCACTCCCTCCAGGGCACCATGGCATGGGCCATCTCCACCCGCACCCGGGTGGCGTTGGCCGCCCACTCCCCGGCCGAGTCCACACCCCAGGTGGCGTCGCGGGGGGTGTAGAGCCCGGTCAGTGCCGCTGTGGACTGATACGTCTCGTACCAGTAGGCCTTCTCGTTGGCCAGCCACTCCCCGCCGGATTCCACGCCCCAGTCGCCGTCGCGGTGGACGCCGAGCATGCTGCCGGCCTCGCGGACGTTGCCCAACCACAGGTCGTGGGCTCCGGCGGCGGCGTCGACGTAGAAGGGCGCGTCCACCGCTTGGGGCCCGCCCCAGGGCATGGACGCCTGTTCGGGGATCTCCTCCAGCCCGTAGACCTGCTCACCCGCCCGGCAGGGGGTGGGCTCCTGCGCGTTGCCGGCCACGAACGTGGTCCCGCCCGCGAACAGGCTGGTGATCGCGTTGGCGCATTTGCGCTCGGCCTCTTGGTAGGCCACGATCGCCGCGTTGATCCGGCCGCGCAGGTCGCGGTGCTCGGCCACCGCGTCCTCATCCTTGTTCCAGTCCTCGCCCTCTGCTTCGATGGATTCCAGGAAGTCGCGGGCCTCGCCCCGCAGTGCCACCAGTTCCTTCTTGGCCTTGCCGCCCTCCTCGGCGAAGGTCACCAGCGCATCGGCCACCGAGGTGAGGGCGTCGCTGATGTCGTCACCCAGCTCGGCGACCCGGTCCACGGCCGACAGCAGCTGCCCGGATTCGGGAGCGGAATACACCTCGCCCAGGCCCTGCCAGGTGGAGCGGATGGTGTTTCCGGAGTCGGCGATGTTGCCGCCGTCGTCCTTCACATTCCGGGCGACCGTCTCCAGGTACTCCGGGGCCAGGTCCGTAAACGGGATCTCGTCCGGATTCACCAGAGGCGGCTTGTCACCACTCACTAC
This sequence comes from Haloactinospora alba, assembly GCF_006717075.1. Lineage (NCBI taxonomy): Bacteria > Bacillati > Actinomycetota > Actinomycetes > Streptosporangiales > Nocardiopsidaceae > Haloactinospora > Haloactinospora alba. The sequence continues at coordinate 2,713,399 of NZ_VFQC01000001.1, read as the reverse complement.
ACAACCTCGCTATCAATGGGGGGAGTCCTGCCCCAGCCCTCATCCGTTCCCGGGCGGGGTGGAGGACGGCGCGCCCGCATGCCGGAGGAACCAGGGCCAAGACAGGCACGGCCGATTATCCCGACACATCAGACATCAGTGCGACCGCACGCACCCGTACACCGGCCCCGTGGCCGATATCGGCCACACCGGTTTGCGTACCGGTCCGCTCGCAGCGAGGCGGAGGTACGCACCATACGGCCGATGAGCAGGAGAGATCCCGCCGGGAATCTGGGTGGCGACCCGGATGCTGCCCAACCAACGGCAGTGGCCCGGGAATAGAGATGATCCACCGAGTCAGGCGCGGAACCCGGAGGGTCTGGCTATCACCGGGCGTAAGCTCTTCGCGTGCGAGATTCCCTATCCCTGCTGGCTGTATGAGGACTGAACGTTGGTGACACCGCCGCGGAAACCAGTGAGCGGATGGCGCGGCATCGCAGCGGCGTCGCGGTCACCGGTCCCGGTTCGTCCCGCACCGCGACCCGGTTGCCCCGACGGTGGAGCGGGTGGTGCGGCACTTCCACACCCTGATGGGGTCGCACGGGCCGTTGGTGCGTGTTCCCGGCGGCGCGCGTTCGTGACGGTCCGGGGCAGGGACGCACATGGCAATGCCGTCGCGGAATTTCGCTGAACAGGCGAAACGGGTGCGCTGCAATGCCGGATAATCCGCGATGGGATTAGTGTCCGGTTTGGGTGGCGCAACTTACTGGCGCCGGGGATAGGCCCCTTTTCCTGTCCGGTTAGGTCTGCGGGAATCCCGGTTTCCGGTGCGGCACGCGCGGATAGGCCCATCCCGGCGAACGAACCCCCAGGAATGGAATGATGATCTTCCCTGGTGTTCGCCGTAGTCGACCGACGATTCCCTGAAAGGGTGGGAACGTGCGTGTAATGCGCTATCTGCTGTTTCCCGTGGCGGCGAGTTTCTTCCTGGTCGCGGCCATGGTGAACCCCGCCGCGGCGGACCCCGGTTCCGCCGGGCCCGCAACCCCCGACCCCTCCGGAACGACACGGGCCGAGGCGACGTTCTCCGACGGCACGGGGATATCCGCGGAATCCACCGAGCGGATGGAGGACTACTGGACGCCGGAACGGATGAGCGAGGCGACTCCCGCGTCCCCACCCGAGGGCGCCGAAGCCGGCTCCGGCGCGGCGAGCCGTTCCACCGGTACCGACGGGACCCCCGGCTCCGTCCCGTCCTCCCAGCCCGAGGGGGACGGGCCGAGCACCATGGTCACCGAGTCGGACGCGGCCGGGAAGGTCTTCTACACCAATCCGAGCGACGGCAAGGACTACATGTGCTCGGCGAGCGCGCTCAACAGCTCCTCCAAACAGATGGTGGTCACCGCCGGCCACTGCGTGCACGGCGGTGAGAACGGCACCTGGATGGAGAACTGGACCTACGTCCCGCGCTACCGGGAGGGCGACCGCCCGCACGGCACGTTCTACGCCAAGCAGCTCCGCACCTTCAACGGGTGGATCAACGACAGCAACCTGCAGTGGGACGTCGCCATGGTCACCACCTGGCCCCAGGACGGCGACAAGCTCGTCAACGTCACCGGCGGGCACGGACTGAGCTGGAACTACGACCGCAGCCAGGACGTGACCGTGCTGGGGTACCCGGTCAACAAGGAGAACGGCGAGATCCAGTGGTGGTGCCAGGGAACCACCCAGCGGGTGAACCCGGCCGACGGGCGCCTCGAGCTCCAGTGCGGCTTCGGCGGCGGCGCCAGCGGCGGACCGTGGCTGCGAGAGTTCGACGACAGCAGCGGGCTCGGCCACGTGAACGGGGTCACCAGCACCGTCACCAGTGACGACTGGAACCGCAGCCCCTACTTCGGGGATGCCGTCAAGGACATGTTCGACGAGCAGGGCGACGTTACGTAACCGCGCGGGAGCCACGGGTATGGTCCCGGTCGCACCGCGTCCGGTACGGTGACAGAGCCGGGCCATGCCCGACCCTGTTCCGCGCGTCTGTCGAGGAGGCCGACCCCATGCGCCGCTCCACGCTCCGCACGGTCGTACTGGCGGCGGGAGTCGCCGTTGTCGCCGCAGGGATCATGGCACTGCGTTTCACCGAGGACGGTGACGCCGGTTCCTGGACCGCCGATCCCAAGGCGCAGACGACGAGTCACGAGGTGACCCAGGACCCGTCCTCGGCCGAGAGCTACTGGACCGAGGAGCGCATGAAGGAGGCCGAACCCGCCCCCATGCCCAGGGACGAGTAACCCACCCTCGGTTTCTGGACCCGCACGCCCCGCCCCGGGCCGCGACGGGGCTCCGGAACACGGGCACCAACCCGCGCGTGGCGCGTCCATCGGATGCGAAGCCCGCTCACCAGTGCCGTTGTCGGCCATGGCAGCCGTTCTGGTGTACTGATCCCGGAACTGGACGGTTCCGGTCCTCCGGCCGCCGCCGCAGTCAAAACAGCGACGCCTGCCTACCCCCTCGGTTTGGACGATTGGGCTATGAACGAAACGAGCTCCGTACCCACCTCGGCCGATATCCCCACCGACGTCCCCCTAGCCTCCCGCGCCTACGGCTACCTGCTCGGCGGTAAGGACACGCACGCCGTCGACCGGGAGTTCATCCACTCCGTGCTGCAGACGTTCCCGGAGTGCCTGGACATCGCGCGACAGAACCGGATGTTCCTGTACCGGGCGGTGCGCTACCTCGCCGAGGAGGCCGGAATCCGCCAGTTCCTCGACCTGGGGAGCGGATACCCCACGGAGCGCAACGTCCACCACGTCGCCCAGGAGTTCCGGCCCGACTCCCGGGTGGTCTACGTCGACAGCGACCCGGTCGTGCTGCTGCACGGCCGCGCGTTCCTCGCCGACAACCCCAACACCACGGTCGTCACCGCCGACATGACCGACCCGGACCAGATCCTGTCCGACCCGGACGTCACGCGGCTCATCGACTTCTCCGAACCGGTGGCGCTGCTGATGTTCAGCATCCCGCACTGCATCCCCGGCGATGACGACGCCTACCGCGCCATCCGCGGCCCCCTGGAGCGGGTGGTGCCCGGAAGCCACCTGGCGATCTCCCACGTGGTGGCCGACGACCAGGAATCCGCCGACGAGATGACCGCCGTCATCACCGACCTCGGCATGCCGTGGCAGACCCGCACCCCCGCCCGGTTCGCCCCCTGGCTCGCCGACCTGGAACCGGTCGATCCGGGGCTGGTCGACGTCAACACCTGGCGTCCCGACCCCGACCAGCCGCAGCTGAGCGAGGTCGCCTCCGAGATCGCCCCCTACCTGGGCGCGTCCCGGCTCAACCAGCGGGTGTACGAGTGCGGGGGAGTGTTCGCCAAGTCCTAACGGGCGGCCACGGCCCCGTGCTCCGCCGCGGCACCGGACACCGGCCCGTCCGGAACCGGAGGCAGGAACGGGCTGGGCTCCCCGTGCCAGGACACGTACAACTGCTCCCGCGCCCGGGTGCAGGCCACGTACAGCAGCGCCCGCTGCGTGTCCAGGTCCGAGCGGTGCTGTCGCTCGTCCAGTTCGGGGCTGGTGACGGCGTCCATCTGCGGCAACGCGGTGGCGGTGACCCCGGAGACCGCCACCGCCCGGAATTCCAGCCCCTTGACACCGTGCATCGTGGTGACGCGGACGGCGTGGGTCGCCTCGGTGACGGCGTGCTCGCGCGGGTTGAATATGGCGGCCGGTAGGGAGCGCGCCCGAAGGTGGGCGGCGACCGAGTCCCGCAGCCGGTTCGTGCGCGCCGTGACGCACACGTCGCCCGGCTCCATGCCTTCGGCGAGCCACCCCCGAACCCGGTCGGCCAGCGCGTCGAGTTCCGCGGGCTCGTCCGGGGCGCCGTACAGCTCCGGTTGCGGCCCCCGCAGGACGCACCGCGCCACCCCGGGCGGTTCGGGGACGGTCTCGCCCAGTTCGGTGACCGTCTGGCCGCGCATGATCCCCTCGGCCCACGTGAGGATCTCCTCGGTCGTGCGGTAGTTGACCCGCAGCGGGTAGGAGCGCCCCACCACGCCGATCCCGAGCTGGCGGAACGAGACCGTGTTGCCGTAGATCCGCTGCCGGTTGTCGCCGGAGATGAACAGGTCGTTGGGACCCGGCAGGACAGCCGCCCGCAGGGTGCGCCACTGGGCGGGGTGCAGGTCCTGGGCCTCGTCCACGACGACGTTGGTGAACGGGCGCTCCCGGCGCTGTTCCAGGATGCGGGCGGCCTCGGTGTGCAGTTCCTCGGCCGGAAGCGCCTGGCTGTTGCGCATCATGGTGCGCGCCTCACTGATCGCGTGCCACACCTCGCGCCGCTGGCCCTCGTCCAGCGGAACGCTGCGCCCCCGGCGCGTCTCGGGGGCGAGGTAGTCCTCCAGGGTGGTGATGCCCTGGGCCGTGATGACGTTCCGGTACTCGGAGAACAGGAGGTCGGCCGGCCACGGCAGCTGGTGGTGGCGGACCGCGTTGGCGAACACTCCCCGGGTGTCGGTACGCAACCGGACCTCGGGATGGTGTTCCCGGACGGTGTCCAGCGCCAGCTTGTCCGTGGTGACCACCGCGACGTCCTCCAGCAGCTCCGGCGGCAGCAGCAGCGCGAGGTTGCGCCGCAACGACTCCACCAGGGCGTTGGTGAAACTGGTGAGCAGCACCCGGCCGTCCAGCGGCAGGTGCTCGGCCAGGTGTTTCACCCGGTGCAGGGCCACCACCGTCTTGCCGGTCCCCGGCCCGCCGGTCACCTTGGCCGGGCCGCCGAACCGCGGGTGGTAGGCGAGCTCGCGCTGCTGCGGGTGCAGGTAGATGCGCCAGGCGTTGAACTCCCCGGCGAGGGTGTCCCGCGTCTCCTGGTCGTCGTTGACGACCACCACCCGTTCCCGGGTGTTGCGGATGGCGGTGTCGTAGTCGCGGGGGGAGACCGTCCCGACGGCGGGGCGGCGCGGCACCACCACCTCGTCCCGCACCCGCTGCACCGAGTGCCCCTCGGCGAGGGCGCGCAGCACCTCGTACTGGTCCTGCGGCAGGGCCGCGGCCCAGGCGTGCAGCTGCGCGGCGCTGTCCAGGGTGCGGCAGAACTCCCGAACCTCGGCGTCGACCCCCAACCGGGTCAGGTCACGGTCGCTGACGTGGTCCAGCGGAGCGGAGGCGCCGGAAGCGGGGGCGTCGGCACCGGCAGCGGGGGCGGGGTGGCTGCCGGAGGGGGCCACCGGCGTGCCGGGGGCATGGGCGGAGGACGGAACGGTGGCAGGCGCGGGGGAGCCGTCCTCGTTGGCGCGCTGCAGCGCGGTGGCGTCGCGGCGTTCCAGCGTGCCCATGACGCCGTTGACGTCGTGGCGCTGGTCGCGGGCCCAGTCCTCCGCCGCCTCCCGGGGGAGGAGGTGCACCAGGAGGAAGGTCTCCCCCGACTCCGGGGCGAGCATCACCCCGGTCCACGCGTCGTTGATGCGGAACGTGCGGATGCGCGGGTCCTGGCCCGCCGGCAGGGAACTGATGCGCAGGTCGGGGTGGGAGAGGAGGGACTCCAGCGGCAGCTCGCGGAACTTCCGGGTCACGGACAGCAGCCGTTCCCGGGTGGGACGGTCGAGCTTGTCGTATTGGGGAAGACACGTCGCGTCGATGGCCAGCAGGGGCATGAGCCTCCTTAGCTCGGTACGCGCCCAACGCGCGAAAGCCGGTACGCTCACCGTTCTTTCCCGTGTTTGTAACCGATGCTAGTGACACGGTGGCCGGAACCGGCCGGTCCTTTCACACCTTTGGACGGTGTCTGTCCGCCAGGGGACGTACCCGCCGGGGACCCGCCGCGAATCGCGCGACGCGGCGGAATGGTCGGGGAGGTGTCCCCGCTGTTCGACACAATCGGTGTCCGGGAGGGCCCGTGCGGAAGATCCCCTCCCGGACACCGGCCAGGCACAGTGTCGATCGGAGAGGACACAGGACAGTGAAAGCGATCGTGTACCGGCAGTACGGCGGCCCGGAACAGTTGGAAACGGCCGACGTGGCCGAACCCACCGTGGGACCGGACGTGGTGCTCCTCCAGGCGCGTGCCGCGTCGGTCAACCCGGTGGACTGGAAACTGCGGGAGGGGTACCTCGACGGCCTCATCGAGGCGTGGTTCCCGGTGATCCCCGGCTGGGACGTCGCCGGGGTCGTGGAACAACCCGGAATCGCGGTGCCGGAGTTCGCCCCCGGGGACGAGGTCATCGGGTACGTGCGTCAGGACATTGTCCGCAACGGCACCTACGCGCAGAAGGTCGCGGCCCCGGTGCGGACACTGGCGCGTAAGCCCCGCAACCTCGACTGGACCCAGGCGGCGAGCCTGCCGTTGGCGGGACTGACCGCCTACCAGGCCCTCGTGCACGCCCTGCGGGTGACCGGAAGCGACACGGTCCTGGTGCACGCGGCGGCCGGCGGGGTGGGCTCCTTCGCGGTGCAGGTCGCGCACTCGCTGGGAGCCCGTGTCATCGGAACCGCCTCCGAACCCAACCACGACTACGTGCGTTCCCTGGGAGCCGAACCGGTGACCTACGGCCCCGGCCTGGCGGAGCGGGTGGGCGGCATCGCACCGGTGACGGCGGCGCTGGACCTGGTCGGCGGGGACGCGGTGTCCCAGAGCCGGGAACTGGGCGTTCCCGCACGACGCATCGCCTCCGTCGCCGACCCCGCCGTGAACCGGATCGGCGGCTCCTACGTGTTCGTCCGGCCGGACCCGAGCGACCTGGCCGCGCTCGTGGACCTGGTGGAAGCGGGCAAGGTCACCGTCGAGGTCGCCGAGACGTTCCCGTTGGAGCGGGCCGCCGACGCCCAGCGCCGCAGCGCCGAGGGCCACACCCGCGGCAAGATCGCCCTGAGTATCGACTGAGGGGCCTCAGGACCGCGACCGCGGCCAAGGGGGCGGCGTCCGGCCAGGTCAGCCGGAGATCCTCATCGACGGGTGGACAACGGGTCAGGAATCTGCAAAACATAGGGCGCGACGGTACGCACGACGCCGGACGCGCCCCTGCCACACCGCGGGGGCCACAACCAGCGGAGCAGGGGAGCGCAACGATGCCGCAGCACCGGGGTCCGCCCGCGCGCGGGAGGGGCGTCCTCGCCATCCCGGTTCCGGCCGCCCACCCACGGGGGAAGCGTGGGTCGGGCGGCGCCGGGAAGGTCCGGCCGCGGTGACGCCGCCGGAGCCCCGCCGCCGCGTCATCGGCTCCGTCTCGGCACTCGTGGTGGCCGCGCTGTGCGTCGCCGTGTCGGCGTGGTTGGAGATGTCGCCGGAGGTCCTGGAGGACCTGCCGCGCAGTGTCGTCTGGCTGTCCAGCGTCGCGGGCACGTTCGGCAGCGCCCTGGCGGGTGTGGCCATCGACCGGGGGTGGCGCTCCGGCCAGCGGAAAGCCACCGCGGCACAACCCGCCTACCCGCACAGTGACCTTCCGCCGTTGCAGGGCCCCAACGTCGGCTACAGCGCCGAGCGCGCCCTGCTGCGCCGCCTGTTCGCCGCGTTCCCCCGCAGCGGCTGGCGCAGGATACTCAGCCGCCCGTCCTGGATGGTGCGCGGCAAGAACCGGTACTCGGCCCTGATCATCGCGATCACCGGCCCCACAGGGACGGGAAAGACCCGGCTCTCCCTGCGGATCGCCCACGAGGTCGCCGACCGGTTCCCCGACGGTGTGCGGTGGCGGGACATGTGCGGCGACAAGGAGCACTTCGCCCCGGCCGAGCTGGAACTGGAGGGGACACACGCGGAGGAGGAGCAGGACCGCCCCCGTTCCCTGCGGTTGTGGGAGTGGATCAACGGGGGGCGCTCCCGCGCACCGGAGCAGGAGAGCATCCCTGACCAGGGGCCCCGGCTGGGCTCCAGCGCGCCCCGCACTGTGCGGAGCCTGCTCAACGACCTGCTGGCGACGTTCGACTCCACCCCCCGCGCACCGCGGCGCCGCCTCGGTGAGGCCTGGCGCGCCCTGACGGCGGGCAAACGGATCCTCCTGGTGCTGGACAACGTCGAGGATCCCGAGAAGGTGGGCGAGCTCATCCCCAACAGCCCCAAAAGCGCCGTGGTGCTGACCTGCCGCGGCGACTTCGAACACCACGGCATGGACTACACGCGCATCCCCCTGTCGGGGTTCGACGTCGCGGAGGGGGCCGAGCTGCTGGAGAGGCACGCCCCCACACGGGGCTCCTCCGCCGAGCGGTCCCGGGAGCGCGAGCTGCGCCGCGAGATCATCGAGCACTGCCACGGCCTCCCCCAGACCCTGGGGATGTGCGGGCGGTGGCTGGACCGCCCCTCCGGTCCGACCACGTCCGAACTGCTGGAGCAGCTCCGCGAGACCGAGCAGGAGAACCCGTTGCTGCGGCCCGACGAGCCGGCGGGGTTCGCCGAGTCCTTCATCGGCGTGTTCCAGGTGTGCAGCGCCCGTGACCGCCTGTTGCTGTGGCGCATGGCCACGAACGGTCTGGAGGAGTTGTCCGACTACACGGCGGCGGCGCTGCTGGACGTGCCGCGCGGCCAGGCCCAGGACAGTATCCGCGACCTGGAGCGGTTGTTCCTGCTCGAACCGCTGGGACACGCCGAGGACGGCGTCGACCGGTACCGGATGCCGCAGCTCGTTCGGGGAGCGGTGCTCGCCCAGCCCCACGAGAAGCTCGGACTGTCGGAGGTGGAGGAGGAAGCCTGGGGGAGGGAACCGACCCGCCGCGCCATGTGGCGCCTGCTGGTGACCTACACCTGGCTGGCGGAGCAGGCGGCCGAAACCCTGGGCCGCTCCGACCAGGATTTCCCCCAACCGCGCCTGGACCCGCTGCCGTCCGTGTCCGCACTGGAACTGGAAGCTCCCGAGCACCCCCGCGCGTGGCTGGCCCGGGAACGCGAGATGCTGCTGGGGTGCTGTTTCGTCGCCCAGGTGGACAACCACATCCAGATCGGGTGGCGGCTTTCCCGGGCGGTGTCGGCGATGTGCCAGGTGGTGCGCACCCACTGGGAGGAGTGGGGCCAGGCGGTGCAGACCCAGTGCGACCTGGCCGCCGCGGGCAGCGACCCCCACGCGCTCGGTATGGCCATGCTGGACAACGCGGAACTGTGCGGGAACCAGGGCCGCTACGACCGCAGCGTCCAGTTCGCCCAACGGGCGGAGTACATCTTCGAGCAGCTGGGATCCGACCCGCGCTGGCACGCGCGGGCGTGGCGCGTCCTCGGAGTCAGCCTGTACCGCCGCGGCGACCTGGACCGGGCCCGCGAGATCCTCACCCAGACCGAACGCGTCCTCGCCCAGCACGACGATCAGTGGTGGCGCGCCCGCACCCGGTGCGACATCGCCGAGGTCTACTCCTACCTCGGCCGCTACACCGTGGCCCAGGACCTGCTGGAGCGGGCCCAGGAGGATTTCCAGGACACCGGGGACCCCGACCAGCGCGACCTCGCGCGGCTGCTGCTGGCCGACGTGCTGGCGCGCCGCGGACGGCACCTGGAGTCCTGGCTCACCCTGCGGGACCTGCGGGACCGGTTCCACGAGGGAGGGAAACAGTGGTACGTGGCGCGCTGCCTGCGAGCCATGGGCACCCTGGACACCCACGAGCTGGAGGCCCAATACGAACAGTGCGACCTGGTGTTCAACACGCGCCGCGACGGGTTGCGTTACCGGCTCCGCCTCCTCGCGGGGCGTCTGGCGCACCGCGGCGGCCCCGACAGCGGCCCCCTCGCCGGTGAGCGGACCCGCGACCTCCACCAGCGGCGCGCCACCCCAGAGGAGCTCACCCGCGAGGTCCTGGGGTCCTACGCCGAGTGGGCCAAGTCCGAGTTCAACCACGAACGCGCCCCGTGGCTGCTGCGGTTCTTCGCCCTGCGCCGGGAGTGGTCGGCCGGGAGCCGCACCGCGATGCTGCGGGAGGCGATCAGCTCCCAGCAACGGATGGGCGACCAGTGGGGCGTGTACCGCGGCTACCTCACCCTGGGGCGCATACTCGCCCGGGACCGGAAGGCGCGCAGGCGCAAACTACAGGACAGCGCGGCGGCGTTCGCCACGGCCGTCGCGGGTTTCGACGAACTCGGGGACACCTGGTGGGCGGCGCGCAGCCACCGCATCGCCGCCCGGGAACTGTTCCAGGCCACGATGCGGCTCGACTCCCAGGACGGCTCCATCACCGCCTCGTCACGGGCGCGCGACTGGCTGAGGAAGGCCCGCGACCACGCCGAGCGGGCGTACGCCGCCTACCAGAACATGGACAACCACGTGGGCCAGATCCGCAGCGAGATCCTGCTGGCCCGCATCCTGTGGGTGTGGGGGGCACCGGAGGACACCGTGGTCGCCTACCTGCGTTCCGCCATCGACAGGACGGACAACACCGGGGAAGCCGAGCTCCGGGAGGAAGCGCTGGACCTGAACGAGGAACTCTTCCACAAACACCCCGGGAACGTGGCGCGGCGGTGGCCGATCAACTGACCGCCGCCACGCGCTGGTTCCCGCGCGGACAGCGCCCGAGAACAGGACCTAGGAACCTCCGCCGAAGAGGCGCGCGAACAGCCCTCCGGAACGCGCCGGACCGGCGGTGTCGGGCTGCCGGCCCTCGTCCCCGGATCCGCCGTTGTCCCCAGCGGCCCGGTCGTTCTCCTCCTCGCCGTCGGTCACGCCGGCGAACGCGCGGAACTCGGCACGGTCACCGGGCAACCCCCACGCCGCGACGGTGGCACCGACGTCGGACTCGGTCCACACCGGCTCCGGAAGCTCCGCGATCGCCCACAGCACCTCCAGCGTCTCCGTGTCCAGCTCGGCGTTCTCCTCCGGGACGGGAGTGCGCGCGGCCGTTCGCGGCCCCAGCACCATGTCCAGTGCCGCCCCCGCGGCGATGCCGCTGCCGGCGTCCTCGGAGTGCGCCAGAACGTCGGGCGCCATGTCGAGCCGGGTGCGGCGGGTACGCTCCCCGCCGCGCTCCAACGCGAGGAACCCCAGCACCTCGGGTTGGATCTCCCCGCAGTGCGGCCACGAGTCCTCGAACAGCCCGTGGTAGCCCACCCGGGTCCTGCCGCCCTCGGCGATCCGGGTGAGGCACTCGGACGGCACCCGCGAGCCGTGGATGACCGTCAGCGCGACAGCGGCGGCGAACGTGTTGTACAGGTGCCCCGAGGTCATCTGGTGGGCGAGGGCGACCGTGACCGTGGCGTCCTCCGGGCCGGCCAGCGCCCCCAGTGCGAACAGTTCCGCCGACAGCGGCTCGCTCTCCTCCGCACGCGGTGACTGCTGCTGGTTCCGGGACGGCGGCTGCAGCAGCGAGGAGGCCGCGGTGATCGCCGTGACACTCCGCTGGGCGGTCTCGGCGTCGGGAAGGAACGCCAGCAGGTAGCACACCCACTCCGCCGGCGGGACCGACCCCGCGATCCGCCGGCGGTTCCCCCGGCCGGTGAGCAGCGCGACGAGTTCCGGAACGCGCTTCCGGACCGCGTCGTAGGTGGCGAGCTCGGCCTCCAGCAGCGTGACGCCGTTCGGGCGGCTCACCGCGTCCAGTCGGGAACTCATCCTGCGGTACTGCTGTTCGTCGCCGGCCTCGTCCCGCCACGTGCGGTACTGCCCCCGCACGGTCTCCACGTCGGTGGAGCCCGCCCAGGCGACGTCCGCGCGCCACTGTTCCAGGTCGAGGCGGCGGGGGAAATGGTCCGCGGCAGTGGGCGCGACCAGCTCCAGCAGCAGACTGAGCGCCTGCCCCGGGTCGGCGGTCTCCGGATCGCAGGCGATGTCCACCAGGAAACCGCTCGCGGTCGGCGCGGCCGGATAGCCCGCACCGGGGAAACGGAGAATGTCGTACAGGGTGGCGACACTCCGCGCCGGATCGTCACCGCCCCGCACGCCGCGCAGCAGCTCGGGGATCTCGGAGCCGCGTTCGGGCGCCAGCGCGCCCCAGTCGATGTCGTCCACGCCCTGCAACGGGCCGGCGGTACCTGTCGTCGCGTCCATGGTTCCCATTCTTCACTTCATCCGGGGGCGGTCGCCAAAACCCGGTCCTCGTCAACGCTCCTCCTCCGCCGGGGCCGAGCCGCGTCGGCCGGCGAGCAGCTGACGCAACTCCTCCACGGGCGGGCCCGCACGGTCCACACCCCGCTTCGTCGCGACGTCGACCACCGCACCGGGAGCGGTGCCGACCTCCCGGAGGTAGCCGTGCGCCGTCACCCGCGGCCGCACCCCGAAACTGGGGTCGCCCACCCCGACGGTGTCGATCCCGGCCGCCCGGCACAGCACCACCGCCCGACGCAGGTGGAAGTACTGGGTGACCACGAGGGCTTGCTCCACCCCGTACACGTGGCGCGCCCGCAGGCACGTGTCCCACGTGCGGTAGCCGTGCGGGTCCGCCACCACGACCGCGGGGGGAACGCCGCGGTCGGCGAGGTAGCGCGCCATGGTGTCCGTCTCGTGGCGCGAACAGGACCGGTTGTCCCCCGACACCAGCACCACCGCCACCCGGCCGCGGTGGTACAGGCGCGCGGCGATGTCCAACCGCCGCCGCAGCAGCACCGACGGGCCGTCCGGCCCCACGCCGGCCCCCAGCACGATCGCCACCGGGCGCCGCGGCGCGTCGTCCTCCGCGCTCACCCGCCGGGCGCTCGCGGCGCGCAGCCACACCGACGGTGCCACCACCGCCAGAACCACCGTCCACACACCCTCTCCCGGCTCGGGGTCACGAGCGGCCGGCCGCCCTGCCGGGATGCGAACGCGGCGGGGCGGCGTCCTACGGAGCGGACTCCAGCGCGTCCTCCACGCCATCCTCCTCGGGGCCGGGGAACGTCGGCTCGGGCTGGAGGAGGACACTGGCGGTGGCTTTGACAGCGGCGGGAATCTCCCGTGCGTAACCGTACACCGTCGTGGGCAGGCGGCGTTGCCCGCTCGGGTCGCCCACCCCGACGGTGTCGATCCCGGCGGTCCGGCACAACCGCACCGCACGCGGCAGGTGGAACCGTTGCGTCACCACGGTCGCGCTGTCCACCCCGAAAACGTCCCGGGCCCGCGCGCACGACTCCCACGTGCTGAAGCCCGCGTGGTCCGCGACCACACGGTCCCCGGGGACACCCGCCCGGACGAGGTAGTCGCGCATCGCGCCGGTCTCGTCGTAGGACTCCGCGCTGTTGTCCCCACTGACCAGCACCACCCGGGTTTTGCCCGCGGCGTGCAGCTCGGCGGCGATGTCCAACCGTGCCGCGAGGAACCGGGAAGGGGTCCCGTCCTCCTCCAGCCCCGCCCCCAGCACGAGGGTGACCGGGCGGTGCGGAACATCGTCCGCGGAGTAGCGCTGTCCCGCCGTGGACACCGACATCCACACGGCGGGAACCGGGAGGAGGACCACCAACCCGGCCACCACCGCCAACCACAACCGCCGCTTTCGCCACACTCCTCGCATACCCGTGGGAGACGCGCCGCGCCCGCCACGCGTTCCCTCCGGGCGGAGAAACGACACTCCGCGACCGTTCAGGAGCCGGCGTTCGCGCCGGTGCGCCGCAGCGCCTCCCGGACCCGGCCGTCCGCGGCCTCCGTCGCGGAGCGGGCGGTGTCGGCGTCCACGCCCGACAGCAGCACCACCAGCGCCACCCGGGTGTCACCACCGGACCGGTCCAGCGCGTCGGCGCACTCCTCCTCGGACATGCCGGTGGCTTCCACGAGGATGGTGACCATGCGGCCGCGGAGTTTGGCGTTGGTCGCGTTCACGCCGACCATGAGGTTCGAGTAGGTGCGCCCCACCCGCACCATCACGCCGGTGGAGAACGCGTTCAGCACGAGTTTCTGCGCGGTTCCCGCCTTCATCCTGGTCGAGCCGGCTATGGCCTCGGCGCCCGTGTCCACGCCGATGTGCACGTCCACCTCGGGCGCCAGCTCCGCCCGGGGGTTCGCGCTCACCAGCACCAGCCGGGCCCCTGCCTCGCCGGCGCGGCGCAACGCCCCGGCCACGTACGGGGTGCGGCCGCTCGCGGTGAGTCCCAGCACCGTGTCGCCCGCCGCGACCTCGGCGGCGTCGGCCCGTCCGAGCTCGGGGTCGTCCTCCGCTCCCTCCAGGGCGTTGCCCAACGCGGCGTCCCCGCCGGCGTGGTGGGCCCGTACCCGGTCGGAGGGGATACCGAAGGTGGGCGCGAGCTCCACGGCGTCCAGACTGGCGATCCGCCCGGAGGTGCCCGCCCCGAAGTAGTGGATGGTGCCGTGGGCGTGCCACGTCTCCACCGCCGTGTCGACAGCCCGCGCTATCTCCGGAAGCACGGTCTGGACGGCGCCCGGGACCGTCGCGTCCTCGGCGTTGATCTCGCGCAGCATGTCGAGGGTGGACAACCGGTCGATGTCGTGGGTTCCGGTGTTGCGCAGCTCCGTGGGGGAGCGCACCATCGCGCGTTCGTTGGACCCCACGCTGCTGCCGCCCGGGGCTGTGGTGTCGTGTTTCGGCCGCATGCGGCTCCTTCCTGGCGTGCGGCGTACCGCTGGAGCGCCGTGTCGCGTCCGTGCTCGTCTCGGCCGCGTCCTGCCCGCCGTGGCCCGTCCCGGGCAGCGGTGGCCGGGTGAAAGCGTAACCCGGTCCCAGTACCACTGCGAAGGGTACGAGAGGCACTCGGTGCGTGGGTGGAGGTGGCGTGGTGCGCCGCCGCGCGGGAGCGCCGAAAGAAAAGTGAAAGACGGGGAGACTCGGCCCGTGCGGGATGGCCGTCCTCCAACCCGCAGGGCCGTGTTCCCGTTCAGGGCGCGTAGCCCGCTCTGCTTGGGACGCAACCGTGGCCGCGGGGAAGTTCCGGCCGGTGACGCCCACGGTTCCCATCCTGCAGGGTCCGGGTTTCACTACGCTGGTGATTCGCTTTCACCACGGTGGCTGGTACCGGCGCGGGCGCCGGTTCACGGTGTTCCCCGCCGCCGTCGCGGCGGGCGTGACCCCGGGACCTGTCGCCGCTGTGCTGCTGTGCGCTGCGGTTTCACACCGCTGTCGCGAGGATGGTGGAATCCGGCGGGCGCGGCACCCGAAAGCGGTGGCGGAACCGTAGGCTTTTGCCATGACCGAACAAGTCGCAATTGGTGTGGACGCGGGCGGAACATCGACGCGGTGCGCCGTCGCCGCGCTGGACGGCCGGGTACTGGCCACCGGCCGGGCGGGGGGAGCCAACCAGTTCTCCAGCTCCGACCCGTCGGAAGCGTTCGAGACAGCGCTGCGTTCGGCGCTGGAGGCCTCGGGTGACGTCGCGGTCCGGGGCGGGGTTTTCGGGGTCGCCGGAGCCTCGGCCGCGGGGCACGAGACGGCGCTGCGGACCGTGTCCCAGGCGTGGCGGGCACTGGAACTGCCCGGGCAGCCGTACGTGACCGACGACGTCGCCACGGCGTTCGCTTCCGGAAGCACCGCCGCGGAGGGAACCGTGCTCGGCTCGGGGACCGGCGCCTTCGCCGCCTACGTCCGTGGTGGCGAGGTCGTGCACCGGTGCGACGGCTACGGGTGGCTCCTGGGGGACGAGGGTTCGGCCGTGTGGATCGCGTTGGCGGCGCTGCGTTCGGTGCTGGCCGACATCGACGGGCGCGGCCGGTCCACGCGGCTGCGGGACCGGGTCGCCGCGACGCTGGGCATCGTCCCCGGCGACGCGCAGGAGATCATCCGCGCCGTGCACCAGCGTCCGCCCGCCGAGTTGGGTGTGTTGGCGCCCGAGGTCGCGTGCGCGGCCGCTGGCGGTGACAGTGTCGCTTCCGATATCGTCACTGACGCCGCCGGGCGGCTGCTGACCAACATCGCGGCGGTGGCCCCCGAGCCGATGGGAGCCTCCCCTGTGGTGTGCGCTGGTTCGCTCCTGGCCTCGGGCCCGGTCGCCGACCAGGTGCACGCCGGGCTGTGGGAACGCCACGGGGTGGTGCCGAGGACAGCGTCCGAGGGTGTTCTGGGAGCGGCCGGGATGGCGCTGCGCGCCGCCGGGGCCTCACCGGAGGCGCACACGGCCCTGCTGGAGTCCACGGAACGGGTACCGGACTGAACCGGGCCGCCAGGGGCGACAACACCGCACGTGTTTCCTACGCTTGTTCCCTTCGGAAAATCGACACGGCACGACGTGAATAGCGAGAGTCCTCCCATGTCAGACAACACGGACAACAACGAGAACCAGAGCGACCCGGCGGGATCGACGACGATGTTCCACCGGTTCGTGTCGGAGAACAACGAACCCGAGCAGGACCAGCGGGAACCGAGGCGTCCCCTCACCCCCATCGTTGTCACGGTGGTGGGGGTCATCGCCGCGATCGCGGTCGTCGCCAGTGTCGTCGCGATGTGGGGGTAGGGCCTGGCCGGCGGACGCGTGCGCGTCGCTGCGGCACCGCGCCGGCGGTGTTCCCGTCCTCCTCGGCCGAGGATCCGCTCTGCCCTGATCCTCGGCCCGCCGGTACCGCTCCGGGGCGCCCCTCGTGACGAACAGTCCCCACCAGCCACCCAGAGCACTCCGGTCCGCTCCGCCCGCCCGACTGTGTCGGGCAGGCGGCCTCCGTTCGGTTCGCGAGCGGCTGTCCGGGATGCTAAGGTTAACCGCGTCGGTTCGGGCGGCAACGGCCAGCCCGCCGCAGGAACCGCACGGTTCGCGCCATTAGCTCAAGCGGCAGAGCAACTGACTCTTAATCAGTGGGTTCGGGGTTCGAGTCCCTGGTGGCGCACTCTTCTCTCTGGTGACCCGCCTCGTGACCGAGGACCCCCCGCGGTGCCCCGGTCGGGTGGCCGCTGTGGTCAGCGGCTTCCCGCTTGTGCCGTACGAGAGCACCGCTTCACCGTTTCCCCGGACGTGGGCGGCAGCGCGCCTGCCGCGTAGCAGCGGCCCGATCCTTCCGCGGGATGCCTACGTCCTCGCGTGTTTGAGCAGGTACGGGTAATCGGGGTCGGCGATCGGCACGCTGAGCTGGTCGAACGGCACTCCCAGCCCCTCGGCCAGGACGGGGCCGTCGAAGCTCCGCAGCACCGTGGAGCGTAACCGCGGCAGGGCGAGGTACTCCTCGGCGGTGATACGGCCGTGGGCGAGATGCGTGGCCGCTCGTTGCCCGACGGCGTCGAGTTCCCACAGCTCGTAGGCGGAACGCAGGGCCCGCGACGCCCTCGGGTCGGATACCGACCCCACCGCCTCCCCGAAGGCCTGGAACTCCAACCGTCGCGCGTGCGCGGAGGCGAGTTCGAGGAGCAGCCACAGATGGTCGTTCCACTCCTCCAGGGCGTCGGGAGCGGTTCCCGTACCGACGGCGGCGGACGCCTGTTCGTGCAACCACCGCTCGTCCGCGCGCAGGAGGTAGGAGCACATGCGGGGATCGGTCAGGGAACGGTACGGCGGTGACGGCCGTTCCGCCCGGGGCGGCTGGTAGCCCGTGCCCGCGGCGAGAGCGCGGCCGACATCCAACAGGATGAGCCGGTTGTCCCCGCCCGCGCTGTTGTAGATCTGTGCCAGCGCCTCGTAGGACGGTATCCGGTTGGTGGTGAGAACGCCCTGCGCCCCGCACCGCCGCCGCGCCTCGGCGCAGACGCGCTCGGCGGTGGTGGTGGCCGACACCTTGGCCAGCGAGAGTTCCCTGTTCACCGCTGTCCAGGGAGCCCACGTCGCCGCCCCGGCGGCATCGTCGCCCTCGGGGGCGGTGGTCCGGCCCTCGGCCCACCTCCGCAGGGCGCTGTCGACCAGGAAGGTCGTCGCGTATGCCGAGGAGATCGCACCGAAGAGGGAGTCCTGCTGGACGCGGTAGTCGATGACCGGGACGTGTTCGGCCACCGTGCTCTCGGTGCGGCGGTGCCGAGCGTAACGGTGGGCGATGGCGGCCGTGGCCCGGGTGGCGGCGGCGAGTGCGGCGGCGCCCGCCGCCGAGGCGCTGGAGGACACGGTCAGGGACCTGACGAGCCGCTGCTGCGCGTGCTCCTCGGGTTCCCGGAACTCGCCGCGCGGGGTGATCTCGGCGGTGTCCCGCAGCCAGCGCCCGAACGGTACGGGGGCGTTGTCGAAGGACACCAGGGAGTAGTCCAGAGGCGTGACACTGGTGTCGGGCAGCCGGTCCACCCCGATCCCCGGGCGGGGGCCGTGCTCGTCCCGGATGTCCACCAGGTAGGGGAAGACCCCGCGGTCCCGTCCGCCGGCGAACAGCCGGGCGTAGACGACACCGGTCTTGGGCACCCCGGGAAGGCCCACCGGAGGCATGAACTTGGCGTCCTCCGGTGCGGGGGTGGTGATCCGGAACCCGGGAAGCTCGGGGTCGTACTCGGCGCGGGTACGTACCGAGATGTGGCTGTTGCCGCGCCCCACCTCGGTGATGAGGACACCCCCGACCGTCGCGAGGGTGTCGAGACGGTCGACCGCGGCGGTGAGTTCCTCGTTGCCGTCCCCGAGCCGGACGGCCGCGTTGAGACAGACCGCGTAGTGCACCATCGCCCTCAGGAAGAGGGACGGGTCGATCATCGCCGCGTGTTCCAGTACGGCGAGCATCCACTCCGGGGAGCGCAGTACGGAGCGCCCACCGCCCAGACGCTGGTTCAGCACCCGCATGCGTTCGTGGGTGAGGTGGTAGTGCTCGTCGGGCGAGACGCTGGACCGGGCGGAGAAGACCTCGTGGTCGAACAGGGAGGCCGCGGTGGGCTCCGGTACCGGGAGCCCGTGCGCGGCGGCCTCCAGCCGGGTGCGGATGTCGCGAGCGGGATCCGCCATCGTGTTCCTCCTCAGCGCGGCGCGGTGCCGCCGCTCGGTGGGCCGCTGATCGCCTTCCGGGACTGGTGCTGCTCCACCTCGTGGATCCGGGGCGGATCGAAGGCGTTGAAGTGGAACCGCCCCCGGGCGGCGGACCGCCCCCGCTGGCGGTACTCGACGTCGGCGCGCAGCGGCCGTTTCGCGGAGTCGGCCGTGCCCGTCGGGGTGAGGGTGACGCTCAGGTGCACCGGTAGCCAGAAGAGGAAGCGGTCGAACTCGAACTCGCAGCCGTGCATGACCGGGTAGACGGGGAGCCTGCCGTCGGGCGCGGGGTGCAACTGCCTCGTCGCCCACGTCGTGCACTGGATGCCCGCCTCGATGAGCAGCATCCCCGGCAGGTGCTGACGCTGGGCGGTGTGGTCGCGCATGAGCTCGTTGCCGTCAGCGACGGCCAGGGCGCACTCGACGGTGTCGTCCGTGGTTTCGGGGCCGGCGATGACGACGTTCTCCTGGGAGTTCTTGAGCACCTCGGCGCGTGCGACCGGCACGGGTGGGGAGCTCGCCAGCGTGACCGGCTCCGTGGGGGCCAGCCGCGCGATCGTCTCGGCGAGGTGGTTCCAGTCCCTCGGGCCGACGCCGAGGGCGGGGGCGAGGCGCACCCCGCGCACCTCGCCCGTGTGCAGCCCGTGCAGGACCTCGCTGTAGGGGCGTATCTCCGGGTGTGAGCGCGGGGTGGGGAGGAGGTCCCCCGCCACCCAGAGCGAGTCACGCATGGTGGTTTCCCTCCTCGGCTCCGGAGCCAGGCATGGCGGGGAAGGCGGTCAGCCCTCCGTCCGGCGTCAGATGCTGACCGGTGACGAACGACGCGGCGGGGGAGGAGAGGAAGACGGCCGGCCCCACCACGTCCTCGGGGGTGCCCCAGCGCCGCATGGGAACGTTGGTCAGGGCTGCCTGGGAGGTCGCGCTCTCGCCGTGTATCGGTTCCGTCAGCTGGGTGCGGACCCAGCCGGGGCACAGGGCGTTGACCCGGATACCGTCGGGTGCCCAGGCCACGGCGAGGGAGCGGACGTAGGAGAGGAGCCCGTTCTTCACCGCTCCGTACGACTCCATACCGGGAACAGCCACGAGGGCGGCCACCGAGGACACCAGGAGCACGCTGGCGCGTTCCGAGGACCGCAGTGCGGGGTGGGCGGCCCGGCACAGGCGCACCGCGGCCATGAGGTTGATGTCGATCACCTCCTGCCAGTCCTGGTCGGAGGTCTCGGTCAGCGGGCGCAGTATCATGCGGCCCTCCGCGTCGGTCTGGGGACCGCCGGCGTTGTGCACGAGCAGGTCCAGCCCGCCCAGCGAGGAGACGGCCTCCTCCACGACGTCCCGCGCGCTGTCGGACTGCCGCAGGTCGGCGGGGATCACGGCGGCCTCGCCTCCGAGTTCGGAAACCCGCGTGCTCACCTCCGTGAGAGCCTGCTCGTTGCGGGCGGTCAGACCCACGTGGGCACCGGCCTGGGCCAGAGCCAGCGCGGTGGCCCGTCCGATCCCCTGTGAGGCTCCGGTCACCAGTGCCCGGTATCCGGAGAGGCGGAACGTGTCCAGGACATTCATGCGGGATCTCCTTCCCGTGCGGTGTGTGGAGCGGTTCCTGACCAGGTCAGAAGTCCGCTTCCCCAGGTCATGCCTGCTCCGAAGGCCAACAACAGGACGCGGTCCCCGCGACGCAGGCGCCCCGTGCCGGCCGCGCGGGCCAGACCGAACGGCACCGATCCGGCCCCGATGTTGCCGACCTCGTCACCGGTGAGCACGAGCTGACGCGAGCTGATGCCCAGACGCGTCGCGACCTCCTGCAGCAGGCGGGGGTTGGGTTGGTGGGGAACCACGAGGTCGATGTCCGACAACGCGATCCGGTGCTCCTCCAGGCACTCCCGCACCATCCGCGGGAATATCTCCGCGGTGAACTCGCTGATCCTCCTGCCGTCCATGCGGATCGTGTGCTCGGCCGAGGCGACCGTTTCCCGGGAGGCGGGGCGTCGGCTCCCTCCGGCGAACACGCCGACGAGGTCGGCCCCCGTGCCGTCGGCTCCCAGCCGGAACGGTTCGAGACCGGTTTCCTCGTCTCCCGCCTGCAGCACCACCGCTCCGGCTCCATCGGCGAACAGGACCGCGGTTCCCCGGTCCCGGGGGTCGAGGAACCGCGAGTACACCTCGGCGCCCACCACCAGGACGGGGCGGTGCTCCTCCCGGGACGTGATCCAGGAACGCGCCACTTCGAGCGAGTACAGGAACCCGCTGCACGCCGCTCCGACGTCCATGGCCGCGGCGTTGAGCGCCCGGAGCCGCTCCTGGACCCGGCAGGCGACCGAGGGGCCGAGCTCGTCGGGTAGGGAGGTGGCGCTGACGATCAGCCCCAGCTCCTCGGGGGAGACCCCCGCGGTCGCCAGCGCGTTGCGACTCGCCTGCGCGCCGAGGTCGGAGGTCGCCTGTTCCGGGTGCGCCCACCGGCGGCACCTCACCCCGGTCCGTTTCTCTATCCAGTCCGCCGAAACCCCTGTTTCCGCGGCTATCCGTTCATTGGTTACCTCGTCGGCGGGAATATAGCTTCCCACACCCGTGACATGTGCTTTCATTCTCCTACCGTGCGGGGCCTGTCGCAAGGCCGCCGCGAACTTTCGCGTTGTCCTTTCCCGAAAAGAGTATAGGAAACATCTTGTTCCACATGATTGCAAAGGGGTTCGTGTATTTTCTGTTCTCGAATTTGTTTTCGTTTTTCCTGGTTTTTGGGTGGTCGGTGGCTGCGGGGTTTCCGTGTCCTGAGGGGTTGCGCGTGTTTCGCCGGGAAAAGGGGAGAAGTTTTCGGTTTCCCGGGAGGCATGGATCTCGTGTTCCCCTTTTTTCTGGGAATTCACATGCACGGTGGTCCGCCGGTGTTCTTCACTCCGGGAAACGGGTTCTACGCCGGTTCGGGGCAGCACGGGCGCGTCCGGGGTCCGCACGGGGCACCCGTTCTTCTCCCCCCCTTTACTCGGAACCGCGAGCCCCACCCCGTCGGCGGTACCGGCGCAGGCGGGGTGCGCGGCTTTGGTTCCTCCGCCGAGGAACGTGCAACAGCGCGAGCAGCGGGAAGGTATCCCCCAACGGAGAAGCGACCGACCGGGATCCGGAGATGGGGAAACCGCGGCACCGTCGCCGCCGCGCGGTCACGGCGGCGTTGAGCGCGGTCGTTCTGCTGGTGGTCGCGATAGCCGCCGCCGGGCTGTGGCGGCTGAGCGTCCACGAGCGCAACATCGAGCGCGTGGAGGGCGCGGCGCCGACCGAGAGCGGCCGTCCGAGCGGCGATCCGGGGACGAACTGGCTGCTCGTGGGATCCGACCTGCGCGGCGGCCCCGTGGAGGGGAAGTGGCGCTCCGGTGAGGCCCACGCCGACGCCGTCATGCTGCTGCACCTGCCGACGGACGCGGAGAGCGCCGTCGTCGTGTCCATACCCCGGGACGCCTGGGTGACGGTGCCCGGCCGAGGGAAGGACGAGGTCAGCACGGCCTTCCGTGAGGGCGGTCCCGCGCTGCTCACCCGCACGGTGGAGGAACTGGCCGACGTGCGGGTGGACCACTTCGCGGTGGTGGACTTCCACGGGTTCGAGGCGATGGTCGACGCGCTCGGCGGTGTCGACGTCCACGTCAAGGAGGACGTGGACGACCCCAGTAACGCGTGGTCGTGGTCGGCGGGCCACCACCGGATGGACGGTGAGGAGGCGTTGCGGTTCGTCCGCGAACGCAAGGGGTTACCGGAGGGTACCGCCGACCGGGCGAAACGCCAACAGGCCCTCCTGAAGGCCATGGGTGAGGAGGCGGTCGACGCCGGGATCGTGCGCGACCCGGTGAAGCTGGACGCGTTCCTGGGTGCGGCGAGCGGGTCGCTGGCCGTCGACGAGGAAGCCGGCGCGGGAACCTTGCGCGCGCTCGCGGTGCGGCTGGCCCGGATCGGACCGGAGGGGCTCACGTTCACGAGCCTGCCCGTGGCCGCCACCGACTGGGTGGAGGGAAGGAACATCGCGCGGTTGGACCGGGAGGTCGCGGACGGGCTGTTCACGGCGCTGCGCGAGGACCGCGCCGTGGAGCACGTCGCCGAGCGCGGTCTCGGCAACGAGGTCGACCGGGTGCGGTGACGGCCGTGCGGCGGTCCGCGGACCGCCCGGTGTGAGCCGCGTTGCACCCGCGGAGTGCACCGACCACCCGTCTGATCCGGTAGGATGACACGTGTCGCCGCCGCGGGAAACGCGGGCGACGGGCGCCATTAGCTCAAGCGGCAGAGCAACTGACTCTTAATCAGTGGGTTTGGGGTTCGAGTCCCTGATGGCGCACCTGATGAAGGCCCTGAGCGGGGATTTCCCGTTCAGGGCCTTTTTCGTGCGGTGGCTGGATGCGGGTACCCGGACGGTGCTGATTCCCTGGTTCACCGTTTTCCGAGCGGCGCGCGTTCCCCCTCCGGGACACCACCATTCATTCGGCCCCGGTCGTGGGGACTCTCAATCCGGTGGGCGGGTGGGTCACGGTGGTGTCGGCCGTGCAGGTGGGCCCGGACCATGTCAGGAGCTCGTCCCCGGCGAGGACGGTGTAGCGGCTCGACAGGCACGGGCCACCTTCGCTCCCGACGTGGAGGGGAGCCGCGCTGCGTCCGTCGGCAGCGTGTATTCCCAGGGAGGCGTTGTTGAGGGAGAGGAGCCGGCCGGCTTCCCATCGGGCGAAAGCGGGCCCGGAGTCGTGAACGCCGGTTCCGCTGGCCGGGACCAGGTAGCCGGAGGTATCGGTCCGTTCCCGCAGCCACTCGCCCTCGTCCCACCGGTAGAGGTCGGTGGTGGCGTTCTCGGCGGCGTTGCCGGTGTCGGTGCTGGCGGCCAGGAGCCACAGGTCGTCGGTACCGCGGGTGGCGAGCGCGAGGTTGGTCCGGGAGCTTGGGTCGATACCGCGCGCGGACAACCGTTCCGCGGTGCCGTCCCTGGCGTCGACCAGCGCGACGCGGACGCCGTCGCCGTCCGTTCCCACGAGGGCCGCCCGTCCTGAGGAGAACGGTGCGCCATCGACGACGTCGAACCCCGGTTCCACGCGTGCCCACTCGTCGCTCCGGGGATCGTAGACCAGTACCAGTTCCTCCGACACGGAGACCATACGCTTCCCGGACATGAAAGTGTCGGCAGAGCCGGCCGAGACGGGAGCCTCGGCGATGGTGCGCCAGGTGTCGGTCCCGGGGTCGTAGGCCGCACCGTCCTTGACGGTGGTGTCGGCCTGGCCTCCCCACACGATCATCTCGGACCCCGTCCATACGACGGAGTGGTTGTAGCGGCCGTGCAGGGGAGAGCCGTCGATGACGGCGGCAGTGGTGTCGATCGGCTCGGGCATATGGGCACACGAGGTCGCGTACAGGGCCGCCACCGCGAGGAGGAGTGAGAGAACGGCTCTGGGCATCGCTGGTCTTTCTGCGGAGGCAGGGGCCAGTGTCTCCGGGGTCCTGCCGGTTCCGCGGATCCGGCTTTGTGGGTTCACCAGGGAATCCGGCCGTTGTCCGTCCACACGGTGGTGTCGATCTGGGGCACACCCCGCAGGCCACGGTGACGTACCTCGGCCCAAGCGTAGTCGGGCGTTCTCGGAACTACCGAGCTGCCAGCGGCTTCGAGGAGCGGCGCGTGATCGAGGGTTCTCTGGCGGGAGGCCGTTCCGTCGGATATCCGGACCGGTTCCCCTGTGAACGGAGGTCCGGAAGGCCTTCTCTTCCGCATCCGCCTCGGCGTCCTACTCGCCCTCGTGAACCACCTCGGGCGGGTGCGGCGATCCCGTGGTCGCGCGAACCGGTCGTTGCGACGCTGTGGTCGGGGCGGGAGCGCTGGGGCGGTTATCGGTGCCGGTTCCGGTGTCCGCCGTGCCGGGGCGGTGCGGAACGTCTCAGTACGGCTCGTAGCGACTGGCCGTACCCGGTCTACCTGTGACGGGAGTCCGTCGCGGAGGCGCGGCACTCCACCGGTGGCACGACCGCGCTGGACGTGAGGTGCGGAACGGCTCGGAAAACGGGTGCCTCGCGGGTGACGTGTGTCATACTCCATGCACTCAAAAATAGGTTAGGCTCACTTTAGACAGGTAAGGCTTCGCTAAGTAGCGATCTCCCCGAGACTGGAGTTCCCCGCATGCCGGCTCGCTGCAACCCCCGGCCCCCGACCCGTGTCGGAGCCGAGGAACAGCCCCCGACCCACCCGGTCCCCACGGGGGACCCGGAGGACGCGCCTCCGCCCGCCGCCCACAGTGACCCGGCGGGCAGCGCCCCGGTCCCGGCTGCCGACGACGCCGCCCTCGCCGGCGGCAGCACCGGACCGGACCACCTGCGGCCGCTGCTGGACGTCTCCCTGCGGGCGCTGGCGGACGGAGCCGCCCACCGGAACGGCCCCATCCCCGCGGGAGACCCGAGCGAACTCGCCGACGGTGTGCGCGCCGCCACCGGTGACCTCCTCCCGGACACCGGAACCGGGGCGACCGCTGCTCTGGAGCAGCTGACCCGCATCCTCGCCAGCGGCTCCGCCGACCCCGGCGACCCCTCCTGCGCCGCCCACCTGCACTGCCCCCCGCTGGCGGTCGCGGTCGCGGCAGAAACGGCCGCCGCGGCACTCAACCCCTCCCTGGACTCCTGGGACCAGGCACCCGCCGCCACCACAATGGAAACCCAGCTGCTCGGCGTGCTCGCCGGGCTGGTCGGCTACCACCCGGCCTCCGCCTCCGGTGTGCTGACCTCCGGCGGAACCGAGTCCAACCTGATGGGGATGCTGCTCGCACGCGACGCAGCCCTGCGCAACGCCCCAGGGGCGGTGGAGCCGGCGCGCGACGGGATCACCGCGGCTCCCCGCCTGCGCGTCCTCTGCTCACAGGAAGCCCATTTCTCGGTACAGCGCAACGCCGCGTTCCTCGGTCTGGGCGAGTCAGCCGTCATCCCCGTTCCGGTGGACCAGCACCACCGCATGGACCCCGCCGCCCTGGAACAGGCACTCACCCGCTGCCGCGGCATCCCCGCCGCGGTGATCGCCACCGCCGGAACCACGGACGCCGGGGCCATCGACCCGTTGGCGCGTATCGCCAAGGTGGCGCGCCGCCACCGGGCCTGGCTGCACGTGGACGCGGCCTACGGCGGCGGCGCCCTGTTCTCCCAGCGGCTCGCGTCACTGCTGGACGGCCTCGCCGCCAGCGACTCCGTCGCGCTCGACCTGCACAAACTGGGGTGGCAACCCGTCGCCTCCGGCGTGTTCCTCACCCGCCAGGCACAGTCGCTGGACCCGCTGGCCCGGCGCGTGGCCTACCTGAACCCGGCCGACGACGAGGAGGCCGGCTACCCGAGCCTGCTGGGCAACTCGATGCGCACCACCCGCCGTGCCGACGTGTTCAAGATCGCGGTGACCATGCGCGCCCTCGGCCGGGACGGCATGGGGCGCCTCACCGACACCTGCCACGACCTCGCCCGCCACGCCGCGCGCCGTATCACCGCCGACCCGGCGCTGCAGCTCGCCGCGGACCCGGTGCTGACCACCGTGGTGTTCCGCTACACGGACACGCGGGACCCCGACCGGGTGAACGCGGCCCTGCGGCGCCGTCTCCTGCGGGCCGGCAGCGCCGTGGTCGGACGCACCGAGCTCGACGGCGCGGTGTGGCTCAAACTCACCCTGCTCAACCCCCAGGCGCGCCAGAACGACGTCGACGCCCTGCTGGCCGCCGTCGTGGCCGCCGGCGCCGAGGAGGACCAGTGACCACCACCCCCCGCACCGGGCACACCCTCCGGGACGGAAAGCCCACCGCACCCGAGGCGGCGGACACCGGCACCTACGACGTGGTGGGGGTCGGTGTCGGCCCGTTCAACCTGGCCCTGGCCGCCCTCACCGACGAGGTCCCCGACGCGCGCGCCCTGTTCCTGGAGCAGAGCGACCGGTTCCACTGGCACCCGGGGATGCTGATGGAGGGCACCACCCTGCAGGTCCCCTTCCTCGCCGACCTGGTCACGATGGTGGACCCCACGAACCCGTGGTCGTTCCTGAACTACCTGCGCGCCCACGACCGCATGTTCCCGTTCTTCTTCTCCGAACGGTTCCACGTGCCCCGGCGGGAGTACGACGACTACTGCCGGTGGGTCGCCGAGTCCCTGCCGTCCTGCGTGTTCGGCGCCCGGGTGGCGCGCCTGGAGCACGACGCCGCGACGGACACGTTCACCGTCGAGTACGTGTCGGGCGCGGCGCGGCACCGGGTGCGGGCCCGCAACGTCGTGCTCGGGGTGGGCACCGCCCCCGCCGTTCCGGAACCGTTCCGGGAGCTGGTCGGCGCCGACGTGTTCCACTCCGGTTCCTACCTGGACCACCGCGGCCACCTGGACGGCGCGCGTGACATCACCGTCGTCGGCTCCGGCCAGTCCGGCGCCGAGATCTTCCTCGACCTGGCGCGGGCGCAGCGGGACAACGGGTGGCGGCTGCGGTGGCTCGCCCGCACACCCGCGTTCGCGCCCATGGAGTACTCCAAGCTCGGCCTGGAGCACTTCACCCCCGACTACACCGACTACTTCCGCGGCCTGCCGCGGCACCAGCGGGAGCGGCTGCTGCCCCAGCAGTGGCAGTTGTACAAGGGCATCAGCGAGGAGACCATCGGCGAGATCTACGACGTCCTCTACGAGCGCGGCGTCGGAGGGGACCCGCCGGACGTCACCCTCGCCCCCAGCACCGAGGTGACCGCCGCCCGCGAGCACGCGGGAGGCTACGAGCTGACCTGCCGCCAGACCGAGCAGGAACGCGCGTTCACCCTGCACACCGACCGGGTGGTGCTGGCGACCGGATACACCCCCCGCAGCCCCGACTTCCTGGAACCCGTGCACGACTTGGTCGCCTGGGACGAGCACGGGCGCTACCGGGTCGGCGGCGACTACCGGGTCGAGCTGGACGCCGCCACGAGCGCGGGCCTGTACGTGCAGAACGCCGAGATGCACACCCACGGGGTGGGCGCCCCCGACCTGACGCTGGGGGCGTGGCGCGCCGCCACCATCCTCAACTCCGTCTGCGGGCGCAAGGTCCACGCCCTGCCCAGCCGCACCGCGTTCACCACCTTCGGCGTGCCCGCCGACGCCACCCCCGTGACCGACACGGAACACGACCACAGCCACTGACCCCGACCCCCGAGCCGTCCCTGGAAGGCAACGATGACCGTGAACACCGGCGGCCCCGGCGACTCCGGCAGCGGAGGCGCCGCCACCGCCGCCCACCCCCCGGCCGGCCGTGACTTCGACCGCGTCGCCGACACCGCGACCACCAACGGCCTGCTCCGGTGCTGGCTGCGCGAGACCGGAGCCCCGGTCCCGGAACGCGGCACCCTCACCCTCGACCTCCCGGCGAGCGGAACCCGGCTGGAGACCGAGGTCCTCCACCACTCCCCGGCGGGGTTCCACCGGTTCGGCCCGGCGCGTCTCGCCCCCGGAACACCGGTCAGCGCGGTGACCGTCGCCGCCCTGCTCGCGGAGGAAGCCGCCGCTGGCCGGGACAGCACCCCCGAGACCGTCTCCGACCTGGTGGCCCGGGTGGCCGACTCCCAGCGGCGCACCGCCCACCACCTCACACGCCGCAGCGCCGAAACCGACGAACCCGACGACCGCCCCCCGTTCCTGGCCGCGGAACAGGCCCTCGTCCTCGGGCACCCGCTGCACCCCGCCCCGAAAAGCCGCATCGGCGTCACCGACACCGAGACCGAACACTTCTCCCCGGAACTGCGGGGGTCCTTCCCGGTGCACTGGTTCGCGGCCGACCCCTCGGTCGTCTCCTCCTCCGGCGACGCGCACGAACTGCTGGCCCCCATCGCACCGGAGACCCCACCGGGAACCGTGCCCATCCCCGCACACCCGTGGCAGGCACGCGAGATCCGCACCCGCCCCGGCGTCCGCGAGCGGCTGGCGGAGGGGACACTGCGCGACGTGGGACCGGGCGGACCGGAGTGGTACCCCACCGCTTCACTGCGCACCCTCTACGCCCCCGGCGTCCCCGTCATGCTCAAACTCTCGCTGGGGCTGCCCATCACCAACTCCAAACGGGAGAACCTGAGAGCGGAGCTGCGGCGCGGCGCCGAGATCGACCGCCTCCTGGACGCCGGGCTCGCCTCCGAGCTCGCCGCGGCGTACCCCACGTTCGGTATCGTCCGCGACCCCGCCTGGATCACCGTCGACCCCGACCCGGCCGCCGGAACCGGGCGTCCGGAGAGCGGGCTGGAGACCGTGCTGCGCGCCAACCCGTTCCCCGCCGGGCAACGCAGCGTGTGCGTGGCCGGCCTGCTCGCCGAACGCCCCGACACCGGCACGGCCGGGCTCTCCCGGGTCGTCGCCGAACTGGAGGAACGCACCGGCCGCGACCGCCAGGACATCGCCGAGGAGTGGTGCGCCCGCTACGCCGACACCGTCCTGGCCCCCGTCCTCTGGCTGTACGGCACCTACGGGCTGGGTCTGGAAGCCCACCAGCAGAACACCCTGGTCACCCTCGACGACGCCGGCTGGCCCAGCGGCGGCTGGTACCGCGACAACCAGGGGTACTACATCTCCGAACGCAGGTCCGGCGAACTGGACAGGATCCTGCCCGGCGTCGGCGACGACGGCGCCAACCGCTGTGACGACGCCGTCATCGACGAACGCCTGGGCTACTACATCGGCGTCAACAACGTGCTCGGCCTCGTCGGCGCGTTCGGCGCGCTGGGCATCGCCGACGAGCGCCCCCTCCTGGAAGTGTTCCGGGAACGGCTGCGGCGGTTCGACACCCTGCCACTGGCCCGCACCCTGGCCGAGTCGGAGACGCTGCGCTGCAAAGCCAACCTGCTCACCCGCATCGACGGCCTGGACGAACTCGTCGGCCCCCTGGAGACCCAGTCGGTCTACCGCACCATCGCCAACCCCTTCACCGCGGAAGTGCGCTCCCGCGCCGGCGCGTGACCGCACCGGGCACCGCCCACCCCCGTGAACCCTTCCCCACCCCTGCCGCAGGAGGTTTCCCGTGTCCCTGATCGTCCCCAACGACCTCACCGACGACAACTGGCGCCGCGCCGGACGCGCCATGGTCGCCAAGGCCCTGTCCGAACTGTCCTACGAACAACTACTGGAACCCGTCGCCACCAGGGACGGCGCCTACCGCGTCGACCTTCCCGGCGGTGTCAGCTACACGTTCACCGCCCAGCGCGGCGCGTTCGACGACTGGCGCGTCGACCCCGACACCGTCACCCGCACCGCACCGGAGGGCGACCACCCCGCCGAGGACCCGCTGCGCCTCCTGCTGGACGCCCACACCACCCTCGGCATGACCGGGGACACCACCGGACACCTCGTGCGGGAGCTCACCGCCACCCTGGCCGCCGAGACACGGCTGCTGGGCGAGGACGCGCCGACCGCGGAGGAGCTGGCGGACCTTCCCTACGCCGAACTGGAGGGGTACCAGACCGGCCACCCGTGGCTGGTCCCCAACAAGGGCAGGGTGGGGTTCTCCGCCTCCGACGCGGCGAACTACGCCCCGGAGGCGCGCCGACTGCACCGCCTCCCGTGGATCGCGGTGCACCGCTCCCTGGCGCGCTACTCCGCGGTGAGCGGGCTGGACCACACCACCCTGCTCGCGGGCGAGCTCGACGCGGACACCCGCAACCGGTTCCTCCGCGGCCTGTCGGAACAGGGTCTGGACCCGCAGTCCTACGTGCTGCTGCCCGTCCACCCGTGGCAGTGGGACGAGGTGGTGCTGCCGACCTTCGCCCCGGACGTGGCGGCCCGCCGGATCGTCCCGCTGGGTGACGGCCCCGACCTCTACCGCGCGCAGCAGTCCATCCGCACCTTCACCAACACCGACCGCCTGGACCGCCACCACGTCAAACTCCCGCTGTCCATCCTGAACACCCTGGTGTGGCGCGGCCTGCCGACGGAGCGCACCGTCGCCGCCCCCGCCGTGACCACCTGGGTCACGGGGATCGCCGCCGCCGACCCGTTTCTGCGGGACGAGACCCGGGCGATCCTGCTCGGCGAGGT
Source organism: Haloactinospora alba (assembly GCF_006717075.1). Lineage (NCBI taxonomy): Bacteria > Bacillati > Actinomycetota > Actinomycetes > Streptosporangiales > Nocardiopsidaceae > Haloactinospora > Haloactinospora alba. The sequence continues at coordinate 2,682,757 of NZ_VFQC01000001.1, read as the reverse complement.
GGCCTCGGTGACGGTCCGCCACCAGGAGTTGGAGGAGATCACCGACGTCCCCTACCAGTACCGGGAGCTGCTCGGGGCGATCTGGCGCCAACCGCTGGAGGCCCAGCTCGATGAGGGGGAGCGGGCACGCACCCTGGCGTCACTGCTGCACACCGACCGCAACGGCGACGCGTTCGTCGCCGCCCTCGTCGCCCGTTCCGGCCTGGGCGCCGAGGAGTGGCTGCGACGGCTCTTCTCGGCTCTGCTGCCGCCGCTGCTGCACTTCCTGTACCGCTACGGGGTGGTGTTCTCCCCGCACGGCGAGAACACCATCGTCGTGTTCCGGGACGAGGCTCCGGCCCGGCTGGCGGTGAAGGACTTCGTGGACGACGTCAACGTGAGCGCCACACACCTCCCCGAACTGGACGGGATGCCGGAGGAGGTGGACGCGGCGCTGCTGCGCGAACCCCCCGAGTTCCTGCGGCAGTTCATCCAGAGCGGCCTGTTCGTCGGCCACTTCCGCTACCTCGCCCCGATCGTGGAACACCACCTCGGAGTGTCGGAGGAACAGTTCTGGAGCATGCTCCGGGACGAGGTCCTCGCCTACCAGAAGCGGTTCCCGGAACTCGCCGACCGGTTCGCGATGTTCGACCTGTTCACCCCGGAGATCGACCGGTTGTGCCTGAACCGCAACCGGCTGCTGCTCGACGCCTACCGGGACCGTCCGGAACGCCCGCACGCGGCGGTGCACGGCACGGTTCCCAACCCGCTGCACCAGCCCGGGGCGGGGGAACAGTGAACGCGGCGGAGGAGACCGCCCCGCACGTTCCCCCTCCTCCCGCAGTGGAGCTGGCGGAACCGTGGTCGGTCCGCGAACCCCGGCGGGAGGAGGACGTCGAGCTGGTCCAGCGCTGGATGGCGCGGCCGCACGTCGCCGAGTTCTGGTGCCAGGACTGGCCGCTGGAACGGTGGCGGGACGAGATCGCCACCCAACTGGCCGGTGACCACTCCCGTCCGCTGCTGGTCGCGCGGGGCGGCCGGGACCTGGCCTACCTGGAGGTCTACCGGGTGGCGCGGGACCGGTTGGCGGGGTGCTACCAGCACGATCCCCACGACATCGGCCTGCACATCGCCATAGGGGAGCGGGAGAGCACCGGGCGCGGCACCGGGAGGAAGCTGCTCGCGGATGTCGCCGCGGCGGCGCTCGCCGCGGACCCGCGGTGCGGCCGGGTCGTGGCCGAGCCGGACTCCGGAAACGCGGCCTCGGTGGCGGCGTTCCGCGCGGCGGGTTTCACCGCCGAGGGCGAGGTCACCCTGCCGGACAAGACCGCCACCCTGATGGTGCGCGCCAGGGGCGCGGGACGCGGGCCGGTACCGGTAGTGGTGTGATCGTCGACCCTGGTGCCGTGGAGGACCGCGCCCCGCTGCTCGGCATGCTGCGCAGTGTGGCCCTACCCCCGGAGCGGTCTCAGGCCGCGATCGCAAAAGCACGAGGAGAGTTCGCATGACGTCGGACCGGCACAAGTCCAGTTACAGCAAGTGGGGGACAAACTGCGTGGAAGCCGCGAGGGGCGGGTAACCGCAGTCCGCGACACCCGGAACCGGCAGGCGGGCTACCTGTGGTTTTCGGCTGCTGAGTGGGACGCGCTCCTCGCCGACGTGCGTGCCGAGCGCCTGTAGACCTATCGCCCCGTGAGCCGCCTGCCGGCCACGGGGCATACGTGTGCCCACTGTCCCGGCCGCGATCCCAGCGGCAGGAAACGCCCCGGTTCGTCGGCGCGGGCTCAACCGCTGGTTTCGGGAACGGATTCCGTCCTCCGGTCCCCGTCAGCCGGCTCAGCCGGCAGGGCCGGTTCGGGGACCGGCGCCTGCTCTGCCGGGGCCGTATCCGGCTCCTCCGGCCCCGGCGGCCTCGGTGGTTTCAGGGGTGGGGAGCGCCTGCCGCGTCGTCCCCGTTCGGGAACGGCGGCGGTGGTCACCGCGCTCACCCCGGCCTCCAGCGGGCCGCGACGGGCGACGGCGCGGTACAGCGTCGCCCCCACGAGCGCCGTCACCACGTACACCTCGCCCATGTTGCGGTCGAGCAGGCCCAGAAGCCCCCCGATGTCGTCCCGCAGCCACGCCTGCCAGGAGAGTACGAGCGCGTGCGTGACGTAGATGGTGAGCGCCATGGCGCCGCAGGTGGTGAACGGTGCGAGCAGGCGCGGGACGCGTTCGGCCAGCCACAGGCACCCGGCCAGGACGGTCATGGCGATCCCGATCGCGCCGGCGACCTCGAACGTGGTGGCCGTGTGGGGCATGTTGCTCAACAGCCACCGGGCGTCGTCCGTGGGGACCGGTCCGGTGACCTCCTCCCTCCGTCCCAGCACGTCGTAGAGGCCGTAGTGGTACCAGGCGTGCCACGAGACGCGGTAGGCGACGAAGGCCATCGGCATGCCGAACACCGCCAGCCTGAGCCGGACCGCGGGATCGCGCAGGTCGAGCCGGCCGACCGCCATCCCGGCGAAGACCGCGGCCATGTAGCACAGCGCCGGGTACAGCCCGAACACCGTCAGCTCGGCCAGACCCTGCTCGTAGAACAGGTGTCCCGGATCGTAGGAGTTCAACGCCCGGACGACCTCGGAGGCCGCCCCGCCGTCCTCGTAGGAGCGCCGCACCAGGAACCGGACCTGGGGGCCCACCAGCAGCACCACGCCCGCGGCCGCCGCCAGCCACGGCCCGCTCCACCGCAGGAACGGCACCGCCAGCAGGAAGAACAGGCCGTAGTAGGTGATGATCACGGTCAGGCCGCTGCCGCTGGACACCACCACGGCGTTGAGCAGCCACCCCACCACCATCAGCGCGGCGCCGCGCACGGCGATCCGCGCCGCGCGCCGCCGCGGGGAGAGCTGCCGCGGCGGCGCGGGGGCTCGGGAGAGCAGGGAGAGGGAGATCCCGGCCAGGAACGCGAACAGCACCGTGGAACGGCCGTTGGCGTACTGGAAGATCATCGCGCTGGTCGGGCTGTTGAACTCGATGAACGGGGTGCCGAAGTGGACGACGAGCATGCCCGCGATGGCGAGGAACCGGGCCAGGTCGATCCCGGCGAGTCGTTGCGGCCGGCTGCGGGGTGTGGCCGCTTCGGAACCGTGAGTGCGGGAATTGTCGCAGGGCGGAGCGGGAGCGGGTGGATCGTTGGACATATCCGTCCGGTGTGGGGTCGCGGACAGGTGGGGGCGTCCTCCTGTATAGCACCCCGCAGGCGGGCGCCGTCGGCTCCCTTGCGAAGCCCTCTAGCCGCTTCCGTAGACGGAGCGCACGATGATCGTGGTCAACGTCCGTACCAGCCGCCCGTCGCGTAGTGCCGGGTCTCCGCAGCTGGCGGCGGTGGCGAACGAGGCCAGCACCATTCCGCACAGGGTCCGGGCGAGCTCGGTCGCCCCGGGAGGGCCGGGCAGTGCCGTTCCGGCCTCCCGGTCGGTAGCGATGCGATCGGCTACGGCCGCGACCAGCCATTCGGCGAACTGGTCCCGGAGCTCGGCGATCCGCGGTTCCGGGGCGGTGGAGAAGTAGATCTCCCGCAGGAGAGCCCCGTGCTCACCCCACACGCACGCGTTGGTCTCCAGCACGGCGCGTATCGCGGGTTCGGCGTCCCCGTCCTCCAACCAGTCGGTGAGCTGTGTGCGTATCCGCTCCAGGACCCGTTCCAACAGCGCGGCGAGCACGTCGGCCTTCGTGGAGAAGTAGAAGTAGAAGGTCGGCGCGGTGATGCCGGCGCCGGTGGCGATCTCGGTCACCGTGACCTGGTGCAGCGGCCGTTCGCGCAGCAGGGTGGCGGCGCTCTCCAGGATCTTCTCCTCCCGCACGTCCCCCTTGCTGGGGGAGCGCCGCCGACCGTTCCGGTTACCCATGGTTCCCAGCCTAGCCCACCGGGACGATTAGCTTTTGATAAAAATCAAACGCCATTCGGGAATGTGTGTCCCGGTCCCGTCGTTGGTGCCGGGCATCAACCCCCGGGCGTCCGGGTACCGGGCAGCCCTACAGCAGGAGAACAACGAGCGAGGAGCTCTGAGGATGTCCACAGACGCCACCGAGACCGCACCGACCGCCCGCGAGTGGCAGCTGGCCGCGCGCCCGAACGGCTGGCCGCAGCCCAGTGACTTCCGCCTGGTCGAGCGGGAACTCGGCGACCTCTCCCCGGGAGAGGTGCGGGTCCGCAACACCTACATCTCGGTCGATCCCTACATGCGCGGCCGGATGGACGACGTCAAGTCCTACACCCCGCCCTTCCAGCTGGACGAGGCGATGACCGGGGGAGCGGTCGGCGAGGTCGTGGCCTCCCGTTCCGACAACCTCAGCGTCGGCGACACGGTGCTGCACTTCTACGGCTGGCGCGACACGGTGCAGGCCGACGCCGCCCAGTTCCAGAAGACCCCGGACATCCCGGGTGTCCCGGAGTCGGTCTTCCTGCACGTCCTCGGCATGACCGGGCTGACCGCCTACTACGGACTCGTCGACATGGCCGAGATCAAACCCGGTGACGCCGTGTTCATCTCCGGCGCCGCCGGAGCGGTCGGCACCGTCGCGGGCCAGATCGCCCGGCTCAAGGGGGCCAGCAGGGTCATCGGATCCGCCGGATCGGCGGAGAAGGTCGAGCTGCTCACCAGCAAGTACGGGTTCGACGCCGCGTTCAACTACAAGGACGGCGACATCGTCGGCCAGCTGCGCGCCGCCGCTCCGGACGGGATCGACGTCTACTTCGACAACGTCGGCGGGGAGCACCTGGAGGCGGCGATCTCCGCGTTCAACCTCGGCGGGCGGGCCGCGATCTGCGGGATGATCTCGATGTACAACAGCACCGAGCCGCCGGCCGCACCGCGCAACCTGGCCCAGCTCATCGGCAAGGGACTCACCCTGCGCGGGTTCGTCATCAGCCGCAACATGGAGCGCTTCGACGCCTTCGCCGCCGAGGCCGGCGAGTGGCTGAGCAACGGACAGCTCCGCTACGACGAGACCGTCGTGGAGGGTGTGGACCGCGCCGCCGAGGCGTTCCTGGACATGCTCGGCGGCGCCAACGTCGGCAAGATGCTGGTGCGCGTCGGCTGAGACGGAGCCGGCGGCTTCCCACCAGTACGGCTGCCCGGTGGGTCCGGCCGTGTGCAGCGGTCGCGGGACCCACCGGCAGCCGGGACGCCGCGCCCTTCCCGTCCGATACCGCGGCGCGGGAGGGGCGCGGCCGCTCAACAGCAGTCGCAGCACTCGCACCGGCACGTCGGGTCGTCACAGCACGGGCACATCGCGGATCACCTCCCCTCCCCGGTCGCGGACGGCGTCTCGGGCGGGCGCCAGGTACCCGGCGCCGGGTCGGGGCAGCCGGAGGGGCCGAACCGGTCCAGCATCCCGGCCAGCTCCCAGCGCAGATCCGCCAACCGCGCCATCTCGGCGTCCAGCTCGTCCAGCCGCCGGCGCAGCAGGTCCTCCGCCGGTTCGCACGGGCACACACCGGTGTCCCGCACCGCCAACAGCTCGCGGATCTCGGACAGCCGCAGCCCCAGCATCTGGGTGCCGCGGATGAACCGCAGCCGGTCCACGGCCGCGGTGCCGTAGCGGCGGTGGTCCCCGCTCGTACGGGGAGGGGCGGGCAGCAGTCCGACCCGCTCGTAGTAGCGCACGGTGTCCGGCCGCACCCCCACCCGCGCCGCCAACCGGGCGACGCTCAGGAGTTCCTCGGCCTGCTCAGCCTTCATACGGCCAGGTTAGAACTCGGAGCGCGGTCCAAGTTCAAGGTGTAGCGTGCGGATTTTCCCGAACCGCCTTACCTACCCTCCGGTAGGCGCTAACTTGCTGCCATGCCGACGCGCGAGCACGAGTTTCCGATCGACCTGGTGCAGTACCGTCCCGATGTGGCTCCGGTACTGCTGGAATGCGCCGTTCCCGGGGTTGAGGTGCCCAAGCACGAGGAAGTGGTGCTGGAGTGCGCCGACCTCGCCGAGACGAACCCCGTGCAGTACATCGCCGATGCCGTCACCGTGCTGCGCGATCCGGACGGCCGCGCCGTGCTGGCGATCATCGTGGAGGTCCAGCTCGACCGCAAGAGCAAGAAGTTCTACAGCTGGCCGGTGTACCAGGCCAACCTGCGCGCCCGACTGGAGTGTCCGGTGGAGTTGGTGGTGTTCTGCCCGAACCCGGCTGTCGCGCACTGGTACGACCGTCCCATCCCCACCGACATCACGCGGTCGGTGACGCGGCCCAAGATCCTCGGCCCCGACCGGATCCCCGTCGTCACGGACACGGAGACGGCAGCCGCCATGCCGGAGCTCTCGGTCCTGTCGGCACTGAGCCACGGGGATACGCCGGGCGTGCTGGAAGCCTTCGCCCACGCCCTGGAACACGTGGATGAGCAGCGCGGGACTTTCTATACTGACTACGTGGCTGGTGCGCTTTCCGAAGCGGCCCGTAAACACTGGGAGGCACTCATGGCGACCGGGACTTACGAGTGGAGGACGGAGTTCGCTCGTCGGCACATCGCCGAGGGCAAGGCCGAGGGCAAAGCTGAAGGCAAAGCTGAAGGCAAGGCCGAGGGTAAGGCCGAGGATGTGCTGGGTGTGCTGGAGGCGCGGGGGATCGCGGTCCCGGAGACGGTGCGTGCGCGTATCCGGGAGTGCGGTGACGAACCGACGTTGGACCGGTGGGTGCGGCGCGCCGCCGTCGTCGACTCCGTTGACGGCCTGTTCGACTGAGATGTCAGGTCAGGAGTGACCGTTGATGCTCCCTCCCGCCTACGAGTGGAGGACGGAGTTCGCTCGTCGGCACATCGCCGAGGGCAAGGCCGAGGGCAAAGCTGAAGGTAAGGCCGAGGATGTGTTGGCCGTGCTGGAGGCGCGGGGGATCGCGGTTCCGGAGACGGTGCGTGACCGGGTGCGGCAGTGTGGCGATGCCCACCAGCAGGACCGGTGGGTGCGGCGGGCGGCCGTCGTCAACACGCCGGATGAGCTGTTCGACCGGGCCCCGGGGCCGCAGCCGTGAACGCGGCACCGGGGAATAAATCCGTTGCGTTCGGGCCTATCCTGAACCAGGTATGACAACCTCGCCTGCGGAACCGTCCCTCACCGAACTCCGGGACCGCCTTCCCGAGCTGATGCTGGCCGACCGGCACCGGCTGCGTCGTCGTATCGACGGCCTCTCCAAGGTGCGCAACGAGCAAAAGCGCGCGAGTATCCGCGCGGACATCGCCGCCGACGTCCAGCGGGCGGAGCGCCGCGTGCAGCAGCGCCGGGAGCGTACGCCGGAGATCTCCTATCCCGAAGAGCTCCCCGTCAGCCAGCAGAAGGACGACCTCGCCGCGGCGGTCCGCGACAACCAGGTCGTGATCGTCGCCGGGGAGACCGGCTCCGGTAAGACCACCCAGCTCCCCAAGATCTGCATGGAACTGGGATACGGGGTGCTCGGCACGATCGGCCACACCCAGCCGCGCCGGCTGGCCGCCCGTACCGTGGCCGAACGGGTCGCCGAGGAACTCGACACCCCGCTCGGTGAGGCCGTGGGGTACAAGATCCGGTTCACCGACCGCTCCAGCGACGACACCCGGGTCAAGCTCATGACCGACGGCATCCTGCTGGCGGAGATCCAGCAGGACCGCATGCTGCGGCAGTACGACACCCTGATCATCGACGAGGCGCACGAGCGCAGCCTGAACATCGACTTCCTGCTGGGCTACGTCAAACAGCTGCTGCCGCGCCGGCCCGAGCTCAAGGTCATCATCACCTCGGCCACGATCGACCCGGAACGGTTCTCCCGGCACTTCGGGGACGCCCCCATCGTGGAGGTGTCCGGGCGCACCTACCCCGTGGAGGTCCGGTACCGGCCCGTGTCCGAGGAGGAGACGGACGGTAAGGACAGCGACCGCGACCAGACCCAGGCGATCTGCGACGCCGTGGCCGAACTGCAGGGGGAGGGGCCCGGCGACATCCTGGTGTTCCTCAGCGGGGAGCGGGAGATCCGCGACACCGCCGAGGCGCTGCGCAAGCAGAAGTTCCCCGAGACCGAGATCCTCCCGCTGTTCGCGCGTCTGTCCTCGGCGGAGCAGCAGCGGGTGTTCACCCCGCACCAGGGGCGGCGTGTGGTCCTGTCCACCAACGTCGCCGAGACGTCGCTGACCGTGCCGGGGATCAGGTACGTGGTGGACCCGGGAACGGCCCGCATATCCCGCTACAGCCACCGCACCAAGGTGCAGCGCCTGCCGATCGAACCCGTGTCGCAGGCGTCGGCGAACCAGCGCAAGGGGCGCTGCGGCCGGGTCGCGGAGGGCATCTGCATCCGGCTGTACTCCGAGGAGGACTTCCTGTCCCGCCCGGAGTTCACCGACCCGGAGATCCTGCGCACCAACCTCGCATCGGTCATCCTGCAGATGGCCTCGCTGGGGCTGGGCGACATCGAGGCGTTCCCGTTCGTCGACGGACCGGACCGGCGCCAGGTCAAGGACGGCATCAACCTGCTGCACGAGCTGGGGGCGCTCGAACCCCAGCAGCGGGACGCGCGCAACGGACTGACACGTGTGGGGCGCAACCTCGCGCAGCTTCCGGTGGACCCCCGGCTGGGCCGGATGGTGCTGGAGGCCGAGAGCAACGGGTGCGTCCGCGAGGTCATGGTGATCGCCGCGGCACTGTCGGTCCAGGACCCGCGGGAACGTCCGGCGGACAACCAGGAGGCCGCGGCGGCCAAACACGCCCGCTTCGCCGACAAGGACTCGGACTTCCTCGCCTACCTGAACCTGTGGCGGCACGTCCGGGAGCGGCAGAAGGCCCTGTCCGGCAACCAGTTCCGCAAGCTCTGCCGCACGGAGTTCCTCAACTACCTCCGGGTGCGCGAGTGGCAGGACATCTACAGCCAGCTCGAACAGATCGTCACGGGTATGGGGATCACGCCCAACGACGCTGAGCCCGACCCGAAGAACGTCCACATCGCGCTGCTGTCCGGACTGCTGTCGCACGTGGGGCTGAAGGACCCGGATAAGCACGAGTACCTGGGCGGGCGCGGCGCCCGGTTCGCCATCTTTCCCGGTTCCTCCCTGTTCAAGAAGCAGCCGCGTTACGTGATGGCGGCCGAGCTCGTGGAGACCTCCAAGCTGTGGGGCCGGGTCGTCGCGCGCATCGAGCCCGAGTGGGCCGAGAACCTCGCCGGGCACCTGGTCAAACGCACCTACAGCGAGCCGCACTGGGAGAAGAACCGCGGCCAGGTCGTGGCCTTCGAGCGGGTCACGCTGTACGGCGTCCCCCTGGTGGCCCAGCGCAAGGTCGGCTACGGGAGCATCGACCCGGAGACGTCACGGGACCTGTTCATCCGTCGTGCCCTCGTGGAGGGCGACTGGGAAACGCGGCACGCCTTCTTCCACGAGAACCGCCGCAAACTCGACGAGGTCCAGGACCTGGAGGACCGCGCGCGCCGCCGGGACATCCTCGTCGACGACGAGACCCTGTTCGAGTTCTACGACGCCCGCGTTCCCGCCGACGTCGTCTCGGCGGCCCACTTCGACTCCTGGTGGAAGAAGGAGCGGCAGCGGAACCCGGACCTGCTCAGCTTCGACAAGTCGATGCTGATGAGCGAACGCGCCGACGAGGTGCGGGAGCAGGACTACCCGGACAGTTGGCGGCAGGGGGACCTCTCCTTCGACCTCTCCTATCAGTTCGAACCCGGAACCGAGGCCGACGGCGTCACGGTGCACGTTCCCCTGAAGGTGCTCAACCGGGTGACGGAGGACGGGTTCGACTGGCAGATCCCGGGGCTGCGCCAGGAGCTGGTGGTCGCCCTGCTGCGCTCCCTACCGAAACCGGTGCGGCGGCACTTCGTGCCCGTACCCGACCACGCGGCGGCGGTGCTGAAGCGCCTGACGCCGTACCAGGAACCGCTCGTGGAGGCGCTGGCTCGGGAACTGGGCCGGGACAGCGGAGAACGGATCGACCCGGGTGACTTCCAGTGGGAGAAAGTGCCCGACCACCTGCGGGTCACCTTCCGGGCGGTGGACGCGAAGAAACGCAGGCTCGCCGAGTCCCGCGACATCGCCGACCTGCAGAACCAGCTCAAACCCAAACTGCAGAAGGCGATCTCCGCGGAGGCCGACGGCATCGAGAAGCGGGGGCTGACGACGTGGGACTTCGGTCCACTGGACCAGGTCTTCGAGCGCCGCTCCGCCGGCTCGGCCGTCAGGGGCTATCCCGCCCTGGTGGACGAGGGGCAGAGCGTGGCCGTCCGCATCTTCGACACCGAGCCGGAACAGCGCGCGTCCATGCAGGGCGGACTGCGCCGTCTGCTCCTGCTGAACCTCCCCTCACCGGTGCCGGTGGCGCAGCGGCAACTGGACAACCAGAGCAAGCTCGCGCTCGGGCACAACCCGCACGGCAGTGTCGACGCCGTGTTCGACGACTGCCTGTCCTGCAGCGTCGACGCCCTCATGCGGGAGGCGGGCGCCCCGGTGTGGGACGCGGACGGTTTCGAGAAGCTGCGGGAGCACGTGCGCTCCGGCCTGGCGGACACGTTCTCCGACGCGGTCGCGGCGACCGCGCGGGTGCTCGCCCGCGCCCACACGGTCGGCCAGCGGGTGTCCGGAACGACGAGCCTGGCCGTGCTGCCGTCGATGAACGACCTCCAGGGGCAGTTGAGCGGGCTGATCCATCCCGGGTTCGTGACCGCCGCCGGGTACCACCGTTTGGGGGACCTCGCGCGTTACCTGCGGGCCATGGAGCTGAGGATGGACAAACTCCCGGAGAACCCCCGGCGGGACCAGACCACCCTCGCGAAGGTGGAACAGGTGCGCCAGGTGTGCGCGGACGCGGTGTCGGCGCTTCCCCCGGGACGGGCCCACGACCCCGACGTGGTCGAGCTCGGGTGGATGCTGGAGGAGCTGCGGGTGAGTTTCTTCGCCCAAGAGTTCGGCACGGCCTACCCGGTCTCGGAGAAGCGCATCCGCAAGGCGGCCCAGGCGGTGCGGGGGTGACCGGGCGGACACGGTAACGGTCCGTACCCGAACCCGGGAGTGATACCGACCACTTCCGCCGGTGCTCTGGTCATCCCCGGTTTCGTTACAGAGTGTTCCTGCCATCCTCTTCTGTGTGTCGGGTGTCCTCCGGGTGGAGTCGTGGTGTCCGGGACGGAAAAAATCCCGGATCGCCTGGCACATAAGGCTTTCTGTGCTAGCGTTGCTTTCGATCTGTCTATGTGAGGACGGTTGGGGCGCACTTCGCTTAACCGTGGGCCGGACAGCCATACGAGTTGTGCTGCGGTGACTGTTTCGGGAGGTCCCCTGGCTACCCGAGAGGGGCGTGGGGCGTCGCGGGGAACGGGTGTGGCTCACCGTCTGTTACCCCCGATACGAGGAGATGTGCTGTGGCGCACACGCCATCTTCGACCGCGTCCGGAGAGCCTCCCGGAGCGCGGTCACCAGCTGGGTACGACAACCACCCACACCCCCACCCCCACTCCCTCCCGTACCAACCCGGTGCGGAGGGCCCGACACCGCTCCCCCCCAAGAGCGGGAAATGGCAGAGGCTGCTCACATGGCTGGGGATACGGTCCGGATCCCGGCGGGCCGGTCACGCTCCCCAGCCTTACTCGTGGCAGCAGCCTCACCCGTGGCAGCAGCAGGCCGGTCCTCCCCCCGCGGACCCGCAGCAGTGGGCCGCGGCACCGTACGCGTACCCCCCGCAATACCCCCACCCCCAGCAATACCCCCACCCCCAGCAGCCGGCCACTGGCCACCCCCACCAGTACTGGACCGGGACACAGGCGGTTCCCGCGAGTCCGCAGCAGGCGGCAGCCACCCCCCACGCTCCGCTGCCGCAACAGTCACAGCGGTCGGAGCAGCAGGAGCTGGTCACCAGAACGCTGGCCGGACTGGCGATGCGCGACCTCACCCTGGTCGACTCGATCATGGACCACATCGAGGAGCTCGAGGGCGACAGCGAGGACCCCGAGCTGCTGGAGAAGCTCTTCAAGATCGACAACCTGGCCACGCGCATGCGCCGCAACGGGGAGAACCTGCTCGTCCTGGCGGGTGAGGACACCGGGGACACCTCCGGTGAGCCGGTTCCGTTGCTGGACGTCGCCCGCGCGGCGATATCCGAGATCAGCGAGTACCAGCGGGTCCAGGTGGGAGACCTGCCGGACATCTCCCTGACGGGGAGCGCCGCCGACGACCTGACCCACCTGCTCGCCGAGCTGATGGACAACGCGACTGAGAAGTCGCCGGAGCACGCCCAGGTGGTCGTCAGCGCCCAGTCGATGGCCGACAACCGGCTGCTGGTCACCGTCGAGGACGAGGGGATCGGGATCCCCGAGGAGCAGTTGGCGGAACTGAACTCCCGCCTCGCCGGCGAACCGGTCCTGGACGAACAGGTCATGCGGCGTATGGGGCTGTACGTGGTCAGCCGGATCGCGCACCGCCACGGCATGCAGGTGCAGCTCGAGGCACGTGCCTTCCGCGGTGTGAGCGCGCACGTGGTCGTGCCGGCACGGCTCTTCGCGACGCCGAGCCAGGACAGGGGCCAGCGCCGGTCGGCGGGATCGAACACGGGGCCCTTCGCCCACGCCTCCTCACCGGAAGCCGGGCAGTCCGCACCGGCCTCCTCGGAGTCCGCGGGGAGCACTCGTCGGCGGGAGCAGAGCCCTGGACAGACCCAGACCGTATCCGGCCCGAACCATCCCCAGGAAAAGAACAGTGCCATGGACTCGTCGGTGACCGCGGCCGGTCTGCCGCGTCGTAGCGCGCACAGGAGCTCTGTCCTGCCTCCCATGCCCCCCGCTGACGGGAGTGCCACCGCCGGGGACGGAACCGGCGGGGACGATGGTGCCGCCGGTGACACCCAGGAAACGCCCGAGGCCGCCGAGGACGACCGTGCCGAGCGGATCCGTGCCGACCTCGAGGGTTTCATCGAGGGTCAGCAGGCAGCCGGGTCGGACGAGTAGCGATACGGCGCGAAGCCGAATCAAGTGAAAAGGCGAACGGATATGGACAACCGCTTGAGTGAGAGCGCGGAGAACTTCACCTGGCTCGTCTCCAACTTCGTCTCGGAAGTTCCCGGAGTCGAACACGCGATCGTCGTCTCGTCGGACGGTCTGCTGCTGACAGCCTCCCGTGACTTCCCCGAGGAGTACGCCGAACAGCTTTCCGCGATCGCCAGCGGGCTGCAGAGCCTGGCCGACGGTACCGCACGCATGTTCAGCAAGGGCGAGTCCGAGCAGCTCATTCTGCGTATGAAGCACGGGCACCTGTTCGTCATGTCCATCAGTGACGGGTCGTCCCTGGCCGTGCTGACGTCGAGTGACGCTGACATGAAGATCGTCGCCTACCAGATGACCCTGCTCGTGGAGAGCGCGGGACACGCGTTGACCCCTCAACTGCGTTCCCAGCTGCGCGAGGTAATGGCGTCATGAGGTTCGCGCGGCCAGGCCCGGCGCGCGATCGATGGAAACCGTGCCGAAGCGCGAAGGGGAACTCGGTGATATGAGCTATCGCAGGAAAAGGGGCGCACGGATACGCCCGTACACCTTCACGGGTGGGCGTACCCGGTCACGCCACCCGCTGATGGTCCAGACGCTGGTGTCGGTGGCGGACCCGGACACCCCCGTACCTCCGAACCTGATGCCGGAGTCGGAGAGCATATACCAGCTGTGCGCTGAGCCGCGATCGGTCGCCGAGCTCTCCGCGGAACTGGAAATCCCCATGGGGGTGACCCAGGTACTGCTGAGCGACCTCGCCGACCAGGAGTACGTGTACATCCATCCGACCATCACCGGCCAAAGCCCGTCGGAAAACCAAGTTCTGGAGAGGGCGCTCCGTGGACTCGAACGTCTCTTCCAATAACACGACCGGTTCCCAGTCCCTCGTTTCCACCAAGATCGTCGTCGCTGGTGGCTTCGGTGCCGGGAAAACCACGATGGTCGGCTCCGTATCGGAAATTCCGCCGGTCACCACCGAAGCGGTGATGACCGAGGCCAGTACCGACCACGACGACCTTTCCGGGACGCCGGAGAAAACCACGACCACGGTGGCCATGGACTTCGGGCGGTTGACCCTGGAACGGGAGCTGATCATGTACATGTTCGGCACCCCCGGACAGGCCCGTTTCTGGTTCATGTGGGACGATATCGTCCGTGGCGCTGTCGGAGCCGTCATCGTTGTGGACAGTCGTCGTCTGTCCGAGTGTTTCGACGCGGTCGACTACTTCGAGACGAACGGAAGGATCCCGTATGTGGTCGCCTTGAACAGGTTCAACGGTCAACTCGACTACACGACCGAACAGATCCGCGAGGCGCTGGAGATCGATCCGCACATTCCGATCGTGGATTTCGACGCTCGGGACCGACTCTCGTCCGGAGGTGTGCTCAAACGGCTGCTCCAGTACACACTGTCCCGGCCCGGTGCACCGGAGCCGGTGGGCTGACCTAGAGGGAAACCGGGACGAGGATAAGAGATGCGCAGGATTCTGATTGTCGGTGCCGGTCAGAGTGGGCTCTTTCTTGCCCACAAACTGATCGACAATAATTACGAAGTCACGCTGATAACCGGAAAGACTTCGCCCGAGATCCGCCGCGGACGTACGTCCGCGACGCAGTTCACACTCCAGCGTGTCCGGGAGATGGAACATGAGGCGGGGCTCGATTTCTGGTCCGACCAGGCCCCCGAGTACAACTGGGTCGACCTCTCGCTACGCGCTCCGGGCCAACCGCCCCTCGACATCAGCGGGAAACAGTCAGCCGGGCCGGGAGTGTCGGTCGAGCGGCGCGTGAAGATGGCCGACTGGATGGAGTACTTCGAGGACAGGGGCGGCAAGGTCGTCATTCACGGCGTTACCGTATCGGACCTGGACTACTTCGCCCGTATGTACGATCTGGTCGTCGTCGCAGTGGGATCGGGGGAGCTCGGCGAGCTGTTCCCCAACGACCCCTCGCGTTCGGGCGGCGCGCAGACGGGAGTGCTGAGCCAAGCGATCCTGCACGGTGTCGCACCGAGCGACAAGGGCGAACAGCGCGTCAGTGTGATCTCCACTCCGGGCGGCGAAGTGGTGTGCACCCCGATACTGACCTCAGCCGGTCCCGCCACCTCCGTGTTCACCATGGCCCGTCCCGGTTCGGAACTGGACGGGTCGGCCGACGTGGTGGGGCGGGGAAGCGAGGCGATGCTGCGGGCGATGATGGGGCGGCTCACCGAGCACGTTCCCGACATCGCGGAACGCTGCCGCGACGCCACCCTGGTCGACGACAACGCCATGCTCATGGAGAGGATCGTTCCCGCTGTGCACCGCCCTGTCGGTATGTTGCCCAGCGGCGGTCTCGTCATGGGGATGGCCGACGCCGTGGTGACCTCCGACCCGGTGAGCGCCCAGGGGTGGGCCAACTCCACGATATGCGCGCAGAAATTCGCCGATGCGATTCTCGCCCGAGGCGAGGCCCCGTTCGACGCCGCTTGGATGAACGAGACGTTCGACTCCTTCTGGGAGGAGCAGGGCAAGCACGCCGCGACCTTCTCCCAGATGGTGACCGGATTCTGGTCCGGGGACGTCCCGGATCACTTTGGGGAACTTCTTCCCGCCGTCACCGAGCATCAGGAGATCGCCGACCGCTGGATAAGCGGGTTCAACGATCCCGGTGATTACGAGAAATGGATGTTCGATCCGGACTCGTGCCGCGACTACATTTCTCGGGTGGCGCAACAGTCCTCCGAGTGAGACTGCCTGTTTTTGCCCCCTAGTTGAGGGAGATGGAGTATTTCTGTTTCCGGATCGTCCTCCGAAGCTAACCCGCGCCTTTACAACAGGCTTAACATCGGAACCTATGACTTGACCGTCGTCTGGTTGAGTCAGCGTTACATATGGCGTTGTCCGGCGAGCACAGTGCGTTCTCTTTACGAGAGGAACGTCGGTGAACGTCACCTGGACATAGGCCCTGGAACGGGATACTACGTTTCTCGTGCGCCGGTACCGGAGAATGGTGTGGTGCATCTGCTTGACCTGAACGAGGTCCCGCTCCGGCGCGCGGCAGGGCGTGTCAAAAAGAGAGAGACGCGTATTCACATCGCGGACGCTCTGGGAGAGTTTCCGCTGGAGGACGCGTCACTGGATTCGGTGGGGTGCTCGATGGTAATGCATTGTATACCCGGAGACATGGCCACGAAATCCGCCATGTTCGACGAGGTGGCGCGGGTGCTGCGTCCGGGAGGACGGTTCTTCGGCGCCACGATCCTGTCGGACGGTGTCGACAACAGCAGGGCAGCGCGAAAAGTCCTGGACGTGTACAACAACTCCTTCGACAACGCGTTCCACAACACCAAGGATTCCTTCGCGGATCTCCAGCGGGAACTGGAGAATCGGTTCACGGACGTGGACGTCCGCTGCTGCGGTTCGGCCGGAGTCTGGGAAGTGAGTGCCAAGTGAGGGGCGCGACCGAGGACGAACGGTCCCCCGCCGTGATCACTGGGATCGGTTGCCGTCTTCCCGGAGGGATCAACGGTCCCCGTGACCTGTGGCGCACCCTGACGCAGGGTGGGGACGCGGTGACGACGTTCCCACCGCAGCGCTGGGAACGGATGGCCTCTGAGCTCCATCCGGAACAGCGTCCCCGGGAAGCGTGGTCGGCGGGGACACTGGACGACCCGAACGCCTTCGATTCCGGCTATTTCGGGATCGGAACCGCCGAGGCGGACGAGATGGACCTCCAGCAGCGCATCCTGCTGGAGGTCGTCGTCGAGGCGCTGCAGAACGCCGGCATGCCGCTGTCGGACGCCAGCGGCCCTCGCACTGCCGTCTACGTCGGAGCGGCCGCCACCGACCAGGTGGCGCGGTCGTTCGCCCCCGGCCAGCGGACCAGCATGTATACGGCTGCCGGGGCGGCCATGGCGATCCTCGCCAATCGCGTGTCCTACACGCTGGACGCCCGGGGGCCGTCGCACACCGTCGACACCGCCTGCTCCTCCTCGCTGGTCGCCCTGCACCAGGCGCGGCGGGACATCGAGAGCGGAGAGGTCGACGTCGCGGTCGTGGGCGGGGTCAACATCCTGCTCAGCTCCGGTCTCACGGCCTCCTTCGTCGACGGTGGCATCCTCGCCCCACAGGGGCGGTGCCACCCGTTCGACGCGGATGGTGCCGGATACGTGCGCAGCGAGGGAATGCTCGCCCTCGTCCTGAAGCGCTCCGACACGGCACGGCGCGACAACGACCGCGTGTACGCCACCGTCGCCGGGAGCGCGGAGAACTCCGACGGCCGCTCCAACGGGCTGTTCGCCCCCAACCGCAGCGCCCAGCAGGAGCTTCTCACCCAGGCGTACCAGCGCAGCGGTGTCCCCACCTCCGAAGTGGACTATGTCGAGGCCCACGGGACCGCCACGATGGTCGGCGACCTGGTCGAGGCGTCCGCGCTCGCCGCGGTTCTGGGCCAGGACCGCGAGGCTCCCCTCCCGGTGGGTTCGGTGAAGTCCAACCTCGGCCACCTCGAGGGGGCCGCCGGGCTGGCCGGCGCCGCCAAGACGGCACTGGCGCTGTACCACGGGACGATCCCCCCGCTGATCCACCACGAACAGGAGCGGCCGCAGCTGCGGGACCTTCCGGTGGAGTTCCCGACACAGGCACGGGAGTGGCCCGTGCGGGGCGAGCAGCGGTTCGCGGGAGTGAGCGCGTTCGGGTTCGGCGGGACCAACGCGCACGTGATCCTCACGGCCCCGCACCACACCC
Organism: Haloactinospora alba; assembly: GCF_006717075.1. Classification (NCBI taxonomy): domain Bacteria; kingdom Bacillati; phylum Actinomycetota; class Actinomycetes; order Streptosporangiales; family Nocardiopsidaceae; genus Haloactinospora; species Haloactinospora alba. The sequence goes on along the minus strand of NZ_VFQC01000001.1, from coordinate 2,665,082 downwards.
CACTCCAACGCGACAGCGGGTCGGAGGAGCCCCAGGAGGAGAGGCGGATGCAGCTGATCCCGGTCTCCGCGCACACCGAAGCCGCGGTGCGCGCCACGGCCGCGGCGTGGGCCTCCGACATCGAGGGCTGCGATCTGGCGGCCGCCGCGAGCACAGCCGTACATCGCAGGGACCACGGTTCCCACCGCCTCGCCGTCGCCGCGGAGGACACCGCACAGGCCGCCACCGCGCTGCGCGCGGTGGCGGAGGGGCGTCCGCACCCCGCCGTGCGCGGTCCGCGCGCCGCGCCGCGTCGCGCTCCGCGGACCGTGTTCGTCTTCCCGGGGCACGGAGCCCAGTGGAAGAGCATGGGTACCGAGCTCTACGCGGCGGAACCCGTGTTCGCCGCGGCGGTGGACCGGCTGCGCGAGGCGTTGGCCGCGCACAGCGACGCCCACTGGAGCCCGGGAGATGCCCTGTCCGGGTTCGCGGACACCCAGCGCGCCACGTTCACGATGCAGGTGGCGCTGGCGGAGCTCTGGCGGTCCTGGGGCGTCCGTCCGGACGTGGTGGTCGGACACTCCCTCGGCGAGGTCGCCGCGGCCCACGTCGCGGGAGCGCTCTCGCTGGACGACGCGGCGCGTCTGGTGTGCGCCCGTTCCGAACTCCTCGCCGAGAAGGCCCCCGAGGGGGGGATGCTGGCGACGGACCTGACGCCGGAGGGAGCGCATGGGGCGATCGCCGGCCGGGAGGACGAACTGGCCGTCGCGGCCTACAACGGCACCCGCGCGTGCGTGCTGTCCGGTACCGAGGACGCGCTGGCCGAGCTGAACACCCGTCTCACGGACACGGGGGTGTGGGCGAGGCCCGTGGCCGACGGGGTGCCGGCGCACAGTCCGCTGCTGGATCCGGTCCTGCCCCGGCTGCGCGCGGCGCTCGCCCCGCTCGCCCCGGCGGAGAGCGGGGAGGCGCGCATCGTCTCCACCCACACCGGCTCTCCCGTCACCGGGGACGAGCTCGACGGTGAGTACTGGACCCGCCAACTGCGCGGTAGTGTCCAGTTCGCCCCGGTGGTGCGTTCCCTCGCCGAGGAGGGAAGCATGTTCGTCGAGATCTCCCCGCGCGGGGTCCTGGGGCACGCCGTCGCCGACGTCCTGGCCGAGAGCGGTTCCTCCGGCGGTGTGGCCGCCGCGGGGCGGTCGGACCGGGACGGTGAGGCGGGCGAGTACCACGCGCTGCTCGCCCAGGCGGGGGAGGTGTACACGCTGGGGCCCGTTCCCCGCGGCGTGGCCCCCGCCGGTCTGCCTTCGGCGGAGCTCTCCCCGATGGTCTGGGACCGAGGCTGGGAGGAGCGCCGCCGGGCGGCACTCCCGGACCTCGCCGCCGAGCTGGAAGCGGCCGCCACGGCGGAGGAGCGGGTGCGGGTGGTCACGTCCGCGCTCTCGGCCATCGTCGCCGACGTCCTCCACCGCGAGCCGGAGCGGGTGTCCACCGCGGAGCGGTTCGAGGATCTCGGGCTGTCCTCGATCGCGCTGATGGAGGTCCGCAACCGGGTGCAGACCGCCCATCCGGAGCTTGCCAGGGTCACCGCGGCCGATCTGTTGAACCATCCCACGATCGACACGTTCGCCGCGCACCTCGAATGCAACCTTCCGTGACGCCCGCCCGTAGTCGTGGGGAGAGATGCCGTCACCGCTGTGTCCGATTTGTGCGCATAGGAGGCGATAGAGAGCGGTGTCCGTATGGTCGGTTCGGTTCGATCAAGGGGGAGGAAATGGAAGACACGCATGTTCACAGCTCACACGTCGAAACATGGATCGTCACCCGGGTCGCGGAGGTACTGAGCACCTCCCGTGACCGGATCGCGGAGGACACGCCCCTGGCCGAGAGCGGTCTCTCCTCGGTGCAGGCCACGGAGCTCACCGCCGAGATCGAGGACCGCTTCGGGATCAGCGTCAGCCCCACGTTCATCTACGACCACGTGACCCCCACAGCGATCGCGGAGGAGATCGTTGCCCGAACAACAACCTCACGCTGAGGACACCGCCGGACAGGGGGAGACGCTCCCCGCCCTCGTCCCGCTCGATCCCTCCGCGGCAGCCACCGGTTCGGGGGAGGCCCGACGCCACCTGGTCTGCTTCCCGCATGCCGGTGCCATGCCGGCCACCTATCTCACGTGGTTCCGGGGAATGGACGACCGAACGGCGCTGTGGGGCGCGCTCCGGAACAGCGTCTCTCCCACGGCGCCCCCCGCCGAACGCTGGGAACCCGCGGTGCGCGGTGCCGCCGGCGCCATCGCCCGGCTGCCGGGAACGGTGCTGCTGTACGGCCACAGCATGGGAGCCGTGCTGGCCTACGAGACCGCCGCGGAGCTGCTCGCCCGGGGAGAGGCGGTCGAGCACCTGGTCGTGAGCGGGCGGGAGGCCCCCCACGCGGCACGGGAACGCGAAGGAGGATGGCCCACGGACCCCGTCTCCCTCGTGCACGCCGTTGACGCCGCCTACGGGGGGATCCCCCCGGAGATCACGGAGAGCAGGGAGCTGGCGCAGGTCTTCGGTGCGGACCTGCAGGAGGACCTCGCCCTGCACGACGCCTACACGCCACGCGCCGCGCAGCCGCTCCCGGTGCGCCTGACCGCCCTCGTCGGCGAGCACGACCCCGCTGCTGACCCCGCCGCGGTCCGGGAATGGCAGCGCCACACCTCCCGGGAGTTCACCTGCGTAACGCTGCCGGGAGGCCACATGCCGCCGGCCGAGGGCAGGCAACGCATCGTGGAGCTGCTCCGTGGCGACCATCCGTAACCCCGATCCCGCACCGCATGGAACCGACACGGTCGAGAGGACCAACGAGATGTCCGTACCGCAGCCACCGGTGGGTTTCGCGGAGACGATCCGCCACTGGGCCCGGACGCGTCCGCAGGAACCAGCCAGTACCTACCTGGACTACCGGGACGACCCGGACGGGGCGGCACACACTCTGAGCTACGCCGAACTCGACGAACGAGCCCGCACCGTCGCCGCCGCCGTGCGGGAGGTCACAGCTCCGGGCGAGCGCGTGGCACTGCTGCTTCCCCAAGGGCTGGACTACATCACCGCGTTCCTCGGGTGCCTGTACGCCGGGGTCGTCAGCGTCCCGCTGTACCAGCCGGAGGCGGGCAAGAGCGACGAGCGGCTGTCCGCGGTGCTGGCGGACGCCACACCGGCGGCGAGCCTCACCCTCTCCGCCGACGCGGAGTCCCTCCACCGGATAGCCGAGTCCGGGGTGAAAACCGGGGCCGTTCTCGCGGTCGACGCGCTCGACCACGAACCGGTGGGTGGCATCGTCCCCTGCGCGGCCGAGGAGACCGCCTACCTGCAGTACACCTCCGGCTCCACACGCAGTCCGGCCGGAGTCGTCGTCACCCACGGCAACCTGTGGAGCAACACGCGCCAGACGCGCGATTGGCTGGACCTGCGTCCGGAGGAAACCTACGTCAGCTGGTGCCCCTTCTTCCACGACATGGGGCTCGTAGTGGCGGCGGCCACGACGCTGCTCGCCGGCGCGCACGGTGTCTGGATGAGCCCGCAGGCTTTCGTGCAGCGCCCGATCCGCTGGCTGCGCGCGATCAGTGACCACGGCGCGGTGGCAACGTGCTCCCCCAACTTCGGCCTGGACCTGGCGGTACGCCGCGCCCCCGAGGAACAGCGCGCCGCGCTCGACCTGACCCCGCTGCGGGCGCTGGTCGTCGGCGCGGAGCCCGTACGCGAGGCGAGCCTGACCGCGTTCGCCGAGGCCTACCGCGGCACCGGGTTCTCCTACAACGACCTGGCTCCCAGTTTCGGACTCGCCGAAGCGACCGTGGCTGTGGCGCTTGACCCTGTGGGCGTTGCTCCCCGGGTGCGGTGGTGCGAGCGCGGAGCTCTGGCGGCGGGGCGCGTCGCCGACGCGGACCCCGGAGCCGGAAACGCCATCCCGGTGGTGGGCTGCGGCGTTCCCCAGCAGCAGGAAGTGACCGTGGTGGACCCGGAGACCGGGTGCCTCGCCGCGCCGGACACGATCGGCGAGTTCTGGGTGCACGGCCCAAACGTCGCCCACGGGTACTACGCCCGCCCGCAGGAGAGTGTCGAACTGTTCGACAACCGGCCCACGGACGCCTCCGGCTCTCCCGTTCCCCCTCCCGCGGACCCGGGGCTGGGCTATCCGGGACGCGGGTGGCTGCGTACCGGTGACCTCGGTTTCCTGCACGAGGGGAGAATGTGCATCACCTCCCGGGACAAGGACCTCATCGTCGTGCGCGGGAGCAACCACCACCCCTTCGACCTGGAGGACACGGTCGCCCGGGCGCTACCCGAGATGCGGGCCGGGCACGCGGCGGCCTTCCAGACGGAGCCCGCCGTCGGGACGGGCCTGGTCATCGTCGTCGAGGTGGAGCGGAGCCGTGTCGCCGACCTCGACGCCGAGCGCTCTGTGGAGGAGGTGCGCCGCGCCGTGGGGACCGTGCACGGTGTGGAGACGGACGACGTCGTGCTGGTCCGGCCCGGCACCATCCCCAAGACCAGCAGTGGCAAGATCCGCCGGGGCGCTTGCCGGGAGCTGTACCGCCAGGGCGGCATAGCCGCGCTGGCGGTACAGCACAGCGATACCGGAGGCTCCTCCCGATCCGCGACGGAGCGACGATGACACACCAGCTCCTGTGGGTAGGCACCTACACGCCCGGCTCGGACCCGCCCGGTTCCGGCGCGGGCGTCCACCGGGTGTGGCTGGACCACTCCTCGGGGGAGCTGTCCGGCGGGGAGGCCGCCGCGGCCACCACCGGCCCCTCGTACCTGGCGGCCCACCCCACGCGGCCGCTCCTGTACTCGGTCAACGAGTGCACCACCGGGCGGGTGACCGGGTTCGCCGTGCGGGAGGGGGGAGAGCTCACCGAACTGGCGGACGCGTCCACGGGCGGTTGTGCTCCCTGCCACCTCACGGTGCACCCGGACGGGCGGCACGTGTCCGTGGCCAACTACGCCGACGGCACCGTGAGCGTGCACCCCGTCGGTGCGGACGGCGCCCCCCTCCCGCCCGTCCGGGTGCTGCCCCACACCGGTTCGGGCCCGGACGAACGCCAACAGGGCCCCCACGCCCACCACGTCCGGGTGCCGCGTGGGGGCGGCGAGCTGCTCGTCGCCGACCTCGGTACCGACGAGCTGCGCCGCCACCCCCTGACTGCGGACGCGCGACCGGACGGGGGGCCGGTCGCCGCCCGGTTCCCGCCGGGGAGCGGGCCGCGTCACGTGGTATCCCACCCGGACGGCGGGCTCTGCGTGGTGGGAGAGCTCGACTCCCGGATCCACGTGCTGCGGTGGGAGCCCTGCGGGACGGCGCTGCGATGGGAGACCGCCGTGGCCGCGACCGAGCGGACGGGGGAGAACCACCCGGCCGCCGTGGTGCGGCCCGAGGGCGGCCGGCGGCTCTACGTGTCCAACCGGGGAGCGGGCACCGTGTCCGCGTTCGAGCTCCCCGCCCGGGGCGCGCCACCACGGTTCCTGGCGGAGACCCCCTCCGGCGGCACCTGGCCGCGGCACGTCGCCCTCGCGGGAAGGTACCTGGTCGCCGCGAACCAGGACACCGGGCTGCTCGCCGTGCTGGCTCTGGACGACGAGACCGGGGTTCCGGTGGACACCGGGAACCGGATGCAGCTGGGAAGTCCCGCCTGCGTCCTGCCCGCGTGAGGCAGCCGCTCCCGGCGCCGCGCCGCAGGGCGCGGCGCCGGGATGCCGCGCAGGGGAGCCCTGGCGGTATCCGACAAGGTCCGCCGCGGAATCTCCGTCGGGTGCCACAACATTGGTTCAACCGGGCATATCCGACAATGGGGGTGGGCAACGGTAACTCCGACGACAGGATCCCTCATGCCAGAATCCCCTGACCCGCGAGTGCGCCACCGCGGTCTGACCGCGCGCGACGCCGCGCTGATCGGCGTTTTCGCCGCTCTGATAGCGGTACTCAGTCTCCCGTTCTCGATCCCGGTGGGGCCGGTACCCATCACCCTGCAGACGCTCGGCGTGATGCTCGCCCCCAGCCTGCTCGGGGCCAAACGCGGGACCCTGGCCGTACTGACCTTCCTCGCCCTGGTCCTGGCCGGGCTTCCCCTCCTCCCAGGCGGCAGGGGAGGGGTCGGACCCTTCCTCGGCCCCACCGGGGGCTACATGCTCGGCTGGGTCGTGGGGGCGCTGGTGATCGGTCTCCTCGCCCAGCGGATGGCTCCCCGGTACCGCTTCCTCCCGGGATTCGGGATCAACATCCTCGGCGGAATCGGGGTCATCTACGCCGTCGGGGTGCCGTGGAGCGCGGTCGCGCTCGGTGACGAACTGCTGGCCAGTATCATCGCAACCGGAGCGTTCCTCCCCGGTGACCTGGCGAAGGCGCTCCTGGCCTCGGCCGTCGCCTCGGCCGTCTTCCGCGCCTACCCGGTGCCGCCGCCGGGCCGCCCCGTCACCACGGCGGAACCCACCGAGAACTAGAACCCACGACGGAACCACAGCTCTCCGAGCAGGAACGGCGCCGCAGTCCCATGCTGACGTTGGAACACGTGACCCACGCCTACGACGGGTGTCCGGTGCTGAGCGACATCTCCCTGCGGCTCACCGAGCACCGGATCGGGGTGATCGGCGCCAACGGTTCCGGGAAGTCGACCCTCGCCCGGACCCTGAACGGCCTCATCGTGCCGGACTCGGGCCGGGTGTGGGTGGACGGGCTCGACACCCGCCGTCGGGCGCGCGAGGTACGGCAGCGGGTGGGGTTCGTGTTCTCCGACCCCGCCACGCAGATCATCATGCCCACGGTCGCCGAGGACATCGAGATCGGGCTGCGGGACAGCGGCCTCTCCCGGGCCGAGATCACCCGGCGGGTGGACGCGGTGCTGGAACGCTACGACCTGGCCGGGCACCGCGACCATCCCGCCCACCTGCTCTCCGGGGGCCAGAAGCAGCTGCTGGCACTCGCCGCCGTCCTGGTCACCGAACCCGACATCCTGGTGTGCGACGAGCCGACGACCCTGCTCGACCTGCGGAACGTCGCGCTGATCGAACGGACGCTGCGGGAGCTGCCGCAGCAGCTCGTCCTGTTCACCCACCACCTGGAGACGGTCATGGACTTCGACCGGGTGCTGGTCGTCGACGAGGGACGTGTGGTGTTCGACGGGGAACCCGAACCGGCCGTGGCCCACTACACGGAACTGATGGGACTGGCCCCCGGTACCGGCGCCGCGCCGGGGAGGACGCCGTGAACACGGTCGGCCTGTACGTTCCCGGTGACTCGGTGGCGCACCGGACACCGGCCTGGGGCAAGTTCCTGTTTTTGTTCACCGTCGTCACGGTGGTGCTCGCGGTCGGGAACATGTGGGTGGACCTGGCCGCCGCCCTGGGCAGCGCGGCGCTCTACCCCCTGTCCGGATTCTCCGTCCGCCGCGCGGTGCGGCTGCTCGTCCCGCTGGCGTGGTTCCTCGCGGCGATCGTGGCGTTCCAGGCGCTCGCGGGCGACTGGCAGCTCGCCGCGCGGTTGTGCCTCCGTATAGTGGCCGCCGTGCTGCTGTCCGGCATAGTGACGTTGTCCACCCGGGTGAGCGAGATGCTGGCCCTGTTCGAGAACCTCGCCCGGCCACTGGCGGTGGTGGGGGTGCGCCCGCGGCGCGTGGCGCTGGTACTGGCCCTGACCATACGTTCCATCCCGCTGGTGGCATCGGCGTGGCGGAGCTCCCGGGAGGCCTACCTCGCCCGCGGGCTGCGCCGCCGGCCCCACCTGCTGGCGGTACCGGCCATCGTCGCGCTGATTCGTTCCGCCGAGGCCATGGGGGAGGCGATGTCCGCCCGGGGGATCGACGAGCGCTCCTGAACACCGGACGGAGGCCGCTGGGGGCGGCCACGTGTGCGGCTCGCCGGAAAACCTGCGAGGATAACCCGTATAGTCCGGTTTATCGTGGTTTGGACTAAGGATTGTTCCAGGATGGAGTACCGATGCGCCGTTGCCTGCAAGTAGCCGTGGCGGTACTCGCCCTCGCCCTCGCGGTGATCGGGCTCGGGGAGGTGGCGCTCGGCGCCGCGCTGTTCCCCGGCGCCGGCGAGGCCGCCGCCAGCTCCGACAGCGCGTTCCGCTCCAGTGGCCTCTTCTGGATCCTCGCCGGAGTCCTGGCACTGTGCGCGATCCCGCGCATCGAGAGCGTCACCCTGCCGTTCCGGCTCCTGGTCGGAGCGATATTCGCCGACGGGGTGGTCCGGCTGCTGTCCGTGCTCGTGGACGGCTGGCCGCACCCGGTGCTCATCGCCGCGCTCGTGCTCGAACTGGTGGGAATGCCGCTGCTCTTCCTCGCACAGGCACGCCTCGTCCGCGCGATGAACCGCACGGTACGCATCCCCATCACCTGACACGGTCCCGGTCCGAGCGTCCCCGGCCCGCGGGGGCGACGGGACCGGCTCAGCCGTTGGCCTCGCCGGCCAGCACGGGCTGCTCGACCAAGCGGGACAGGACCAGGGTGCTCTTGGTGCGCACCACGAACGGCTCGGCGCCGATGCGCTCGATCGTCTCCTCCAGGTGGGTCATGTCCCTGGCCCGTACCTCGACCATCGCGTCGGCCTCCCCGGTGACGGTGCACGCCGAGGTGACCTCGGCGTAGTCGGCGAGCCCCGCTCTGATCTCGCCGGGCGACGTGCGGGCGCGGCAGTACAGCTCGATGTAGGCCTGGGTGGTCCAGCCGAGAGCCGAGGGCTCCAGGAGCACAGTGAATCCGCGGATCGCGCCGGCGTCCGTCAGCCGGTCCAGCCGCCGCTTGACGGCTGAGGCGGACAGCCCCACAGCTTCGCCGATGTCAGCGAAACTGGTACGCGCATCCGCGCCGAGAATAGCGATGATCCGCTCGTCGACGCGGTCCAAACGCAACGTCGCTCACCTCGCAGGTCGGGGGAGTTGCCCGGGCTGGACGGCCACGATGGTACCGCCACCCCGACCCGGCGCGGACAGCCGTGTCGTGTTGGGGACACGGGGGCGGGGAGGGGAGAATCACCGGGAGCGTCCGGTGTGGCGGACGGTCCCCGCCGGCAGCGGGGGCCGACGGCCACAGGCCCCGGAAGTGAGAGGGTGCCCCGAGCGCCGTTCCGCCTCCCGCCGCCCGCTGGTCGATTAGTCTGGAGTCGCGAGGATCATGTCGGGTGGGGTGATGCGGGTGCTGCGAACCTCCTCGGTGCGTGTACTGGACGAACACGACCGGGAGGCCGTACACGGCCTTCTGGACGCCGACCCGGTCGGGAACGTTTTCGTCAGTTCCCGGGTGCGCGCCACCGGGTTGAACACCGCACGGCTCGGTGCGGAACTGTGGGGATACGTCGAACAGGGCGGTATCGCCTCGCTGTGCTATTCGGGCGCCAACCTGGTACCGGTGAACGCCGGACCGACGGCGGTCCGCAAGTTCGCGGAACGCGCCCGGGAACGCGGACGCCGCTGTTCCTCCATCGTCGGCCCCATACCGGCGGTGAACGACATGTGGGACCGGCTCCGCCCCGCGTGGGGCCCCGCCCGGACGATCCGGGCGAACCAGCCCGTGCTGGAACTGTCGGAGTATCCCGCGGTGGAACCGGACACGCGCGTACGTCAGGTCCAGCCGCACGAGCTCAGCATCCTGTACCCGGCCTGTGTCGCCATGTTCACCGAGGAGGTGGGTGTCCCGCCGGACTCGGGCGACGGGGGCGCCCTGTACCGGGCCCGTATAGCGGAGCTGGTACGCAGCGGGCGTGCGCTCGCGCGCATCGAGAACGGGCGGGTGGTGTTCAAGGCCGAGATCGGAGCCGTCACCCCCTACGCCTGCCAGATCCAGGGTGTGTGGGTGCACCCGGAGCACCGCGGACAGGGGCACGCCGTACACGGTATGGCGGCCGTGGCGCGCTGGGCACTGTCCGGAGTGGCCCCGCGCGCCACGCTGTACGTCAACGACTTCAACACCCCGGCACGGGCGGCCTACCGCAGGGTCGGCTTCCGCGAGGTGGGTGCGGTCATGTCCGTCCTGTTCTGAGGCACCGGCGCTTCTCCCGGAACCTCACGGGTGGGAGGGGTGGACCGTCGGCGGAAGCGGACTGCGGGTCAGGTAGCGCAGGATCGCGTCGATGTCGTCCAGGTCCTTGGCTCTCCCGAGGGTGCGTTTCCACTGGAGAACCCGGTCGAGGGGGGCGAACGGGAGGTCGTCGATGACCACCCGGTTGTCGATGAACTCGTCGACGTCCCAGGTGCTGGGGAACCACCCGTTGAGTACCTCCAGGTGGCCGCGCCGGAGGAGGACACGCTGGACGTCCTCCCACGGGGCCGTGGACAGCGGCCCCATGGTCTGGGCCAGTTCCCAGGCGGGCCCCCGGGTGACGATGTCGAGGTCGGAGACCTCGTCGCGGATACCGTGGGCCAGCAGCGGGCCGCTGCCCGCGATGACGTAGTCGGTGACGGGAAGGTCGAGTTCGGTGAGTGCTCTTATGAGCGGGTGCTGCCGAAGCGTGAGTTGCGTGTTCAAACGAGTGCCCTTTCCCCGACTGCCAAACGGACGGTAGCCGCGACGAGAACCGCGAAGCCGATACTGCTCATCGTTCCGATGAGAAAGTATTCCGCGAATCTTTTCTGGTTGGCCTGCAATTCCGAGAACCGTGCGAGTGCCTTTATCCCGACAACGGCGAGTACCGCCTCCGATTGTCCGGCACCGACCAGCAGGAAAGTAAGGGAGCGTTCCAGCCAACCGATGACTGTCCCCGCACCCTTGAGGGGCGTCATCTCCTCTTCCTCGGCTTTTTTCAACTCGGCGGAGAAGGGGTGCAGGGTGTGCGTGACGACCTCCCCACCGACGAACGTCGCGATGAGGAACCCCGACACGCCGATCCCCACCGTGTTGTCCAGGATAAACTCATGAGTCGCGTTGAGCATCTCCGGTACCCCGTACATCGCCAGCGTGCTGAGGGTGGCGATGAGCGCGGCACCGACCGGGACGAGCGTGTACTTTCGCACCTCGGCGGGGAGAAAGAGCAGCGGAGACCCCTGCATGTCCCCGTCGTGGCGGGCCAGCTGAACAAGGCCGTACGAGATCGTTCCGCACAACGGAATCAGCAGGAACGGTTCCCAGGAAAGGAAAACCGGATACAGAGTGTAGCCCGCGTAGAGGGTGCTGGCCGCCACAGCCACAGTGGACCGTGCGCGCAGCGCGGGAACGGAGTAGGGGAGGAGGACAGCGACGACCAGGCCCAGAATGACTCGTTCGAGCTCCATGTGGCTCTTTCGTTTGGTTGTCCATCCCCCCGGATCGCGTCGTGGTTGTTCCCCGCACCTCTCGTTTTCTATCCGAAAACCACGTGTGGGATGGAATTCGGGACCACGGCCGTGGGAACGCTCACAGCAGCCGGGCCGCCTCGGCGAGCGTCTCGCACCCGTGCATCCAGTCCGCACCGTCCAGACTCACGACGACGCGTTGCGCCCCTGACGCAGCGTAGGCGGCCAGCCGTTCGGCCATCTCGGCGGTGCCACCGGAGATCGGGATTCGCTCGGCCTCGTCCGCGGACATGCCGTGCTGGTCGGTCAGGGAGGAGACAAGACTCTCCCGCGCCGCGCGGGCGGTGGAGCCCTCCCCCGGAACCAGGTGACCGCCGACGGTCACCCCGGGAACGCCGCGTCCGTGTGCGCTGGCCAGGGAGCGCATCCGTTCCACCCGTCTGCCGAGCGTCTCGGGTGTGATCAGGGAGGGGAACCAGGAGTCGCCGTACTCCACCGTGCGGCGGAGCGCGGCGGAGGAGTTCCCGCCGACCAGTACGGGCGGTACCGGAGCCGCTGGGGCGTTGGTGATCTCCACCCGTTGCGAGGCGGTGTCGACGAGGGTCGGCTCGCCACCGACGAGGCCGGGAAGTGCCCGCAGTGCCGCGTCGGTGCGGGCGCCCCGGTCGTGGGCCGCGGCTCCGCTCGCGAGCCAGAAGGGCGCCCGCGGGAACCCTCCCGATCCCACTCCGAACAGGACGCGGCCCCGCGAGAGGTGTTGCAGGGTGGCCAGGTGCGCGGCGGTCCACACGACCGGTCGCAGCGCCACCACGTACACCCCGAACCCGATCCGGACCCGTTCGGTCGCCGCGGCCGCCGCGGCCGCCACGGCGGTGCTCTCCAACGCCGGCATGCCGTCGCCGGTCATCAGGTCCGGAACCCAGACCGACTCGAAGCCGAGCTGCTCCGCGTGGCGGGCGCGTTCGGCCGGGCTCGGTCCGCCACTCGCCGCCTCGTGCGCTCCTTCGCCCAACGTGGGCAGGTTCACGCCGATGCTGAGTGCTGTCATGAGGTGCCTCCCGGTGCGTTCGTGGTCGTCCACCACGAGGCTGTTCCCTCACGTTTGGTTGAGGTCAACCCTGCGGGGCGCGCGGTGCGGGAGCGGACCGCGCCACTCCCGCACCGCGGCGCGTCAGCCCGACTGCGGGGCGAAGTCGGGTGTGTCCGCGATCAGCGCCCGGGTGTACTCGTGCTGGGGATCGGACATGACCTCGCCCACCGGCCCGTGTTCCACGATCCGGCCCTGGCTCAGCACCGCCACCCGTTGGGCGATGTTGGAGACGAGGGCGATGTTGTGCGTGACGAACAGCAACGCCATCCCGTCGTTCTGCAGGTTGCGCAGCAGCTCCACGATCTCGGCCTGGACCGAGACGTCCAGTGCCGAGGTGATCTCGTCGCACACCAGCAGTTCGGGGCCGGTGGCGATGGCGCGGGCGATACTCACCCGCTGCCGCTCCCCGCCGCTGAGCTGCTCCGGGAAACGCTCCCCGTACCCCGCCGGGAGCGCCGCGCGTTCCAGCGCGTGCGCCACGGCCGCGTCGGGGTTCTCCACCTTGCCCGTCAGGTGGGCCAGCGGCTGCAGGATGAGGTCACGCACCCGCTTGCGGGGGTTCAGCGCCTCGTAGGGGCTCTGGAAGATGTACTGGATCCGGCGCCGCTGGGCGGCGTCGCGCTGGTAACTGCTGGTCGCCAGCGCAGCGCCGTCGAACGTCATCTCCCCGGTGAACCGGTGGTGCAACCCGACGATGGAACGCGACAGGGTCGTCTTCCCGGAGCCGGACTCGCCCAGCAACGCCACACACTCCCCCCGGGAGATGTCGACGTTGATCCCCGTCAGCACCGGTGTGTCCCCGTAACTGGCCTGCAGCTCGCGCACCCGTAGCAGCGGGTTCCGCGACCGCTCCGCCGGAACCTGCGCGTCGGTCCGCAGCACCGGCACGGCGCGCAGCAGCCGTGCCGTGTAGGGGTGGTGCGGCGCGGCGAGCATGTCCCCGGCGGGGCGGTGCTCCACCACGTCCCCCTGGTACATCACCGCGATCTCGTCGGCGAGCTCGGCGACGACCGCCATGTCGTGGCTGATGTAGACCCCGGCGGTGCCCGAGTCCCGGGTCATGCGCCGGATCGTCTCCAGCACGTGCGCCTGGGTCGTCACGTCGAGACCGGTGGTGGGCTCGTCCAGCACGATCAGGTCGGGGCGTCCGATGAACGCCATCGCGATGGCCACCCGCTGCTGCTGTCCACCGGACAGCTGGTGCGGGTAGCGGCCGAGGAAACCGTCGTCGTCGGGAAGGGCGACCTCGCGCAGCACCTCGCGCAGGCGGCCCTCGACGCTGCCGTCGGCCGTGTCCCAGTTGTGCAGTGCCTCCCGTAGTTGCGTGCGCAGGCTCAGTGCCGGGTTGAGCGCGGAGGCGGGCGACTGCGGGATGTAGGCCACGGCCCGACCCCGCAGGTTCCGGCGCTCGGCCTCGGACCGCCCCAGCAGTGAGCCTCCGGAGACCGTGACGCTCCCGGCGGTGATCTCCGTCGCGCGTTTGCAGTGCGCCAGCAGGGACAGGCCCAGAGTGGTCTTTCCGGAGCCGGACTCGCCGATCAGGCCGAGGATCTCCCCCCGCTGCACCCGCAGACTGATGTCGGAGATGATCTCCACGTCGGACGGGCGACCGATAACGGTCAGCCCCTCGACGTCGAGCGCTGTGCTCTCGCCGGCGGCGTTTGCCGCCTCGGGTGTCTGGGTCACTTCTCCACCCCCCGGTCGATACCGACGGACGCCCGGGACAGGCCGTCGGTGATGAGGTTCGCTCCGATGGTCAGGACCGCGACGGCGGCGACGGGTAGCCCCACCGCCCACGGCTGCACGGTGATCGCGATCCGGTTCTCGTTGATCATCAGGCCCCAGTCCGCGGTGGGCGGCTGCAGCCCCATCCCGAGGAAGCTCAACGTGGCGACCACGCCGACCGAGTACGTGATACGCAGCCCCAGCTCCACCAGCAGCGGGCTGGTGATGTTGGGCAGGATCTCGGTGAGCATGATCCGCCACCGCGGGATACCGATGGCCTCGGCGGACTTGACGAAGTCCTGCTCGACGACCTTCAGCGTGGACTCCCGGCCGACGCGGGCCACCCGCGCGGCGTGGGAGACGCCGATGATCAGGACGATCATCCACGGTTTCGGCCCGATGATGGACATCATCAACAGCGCGAGAATGAGCTGCGGGAACGCCAGCAGGATGTCGTTGGCGCGCATGATCAGCTCGTCCGCCCATCCACCGCGGTAGCCGGCGATGATCCCCAGGACGGTTCCGGCGGCGACGCCGCCGAGCGCGGAGGACACCGAGATCGTCAGCAGTGTGTAGCCGCCGTGCAGGAACCGGCTGAACACGTCCCGTCCGAGCTGGTCGGTGCCGAACAGGGCGCCCTCGGCGTCGAGCGCGTAGGGCTCGGCGACGAACTCGGTGGGGGAGTGGGGGCTGAGGAACGGCCCGAGCGCCGCGGTGAGGACGATGACCCCGGCGAGGAGCACCCCCACCTTGGTGCGTCCGTAGGACCACGCGGTCCGAAGCAGTCCCGGGCGGTTCGCGGGGGCGGCAGTGGTCTGTTCGTTCGTGGTGGTCTGTGCGGCACTCATCGCGCGGACACCCTCACCTTCGGGTTGGCGGCCAGGCCCACGACGTCGGCCAGGAGGTTGACCAGGATGTAGATACCGGCGATCAACAACGCCACGGCCTGGATGATCGGCAGGTCGCGCGTGTCGATGGCGTCCATCAGGGCGAGGCCGATTCCGGGGTAGCGGAACAGGTACTCGATGGCGACGACACCGCCGGCGAGCCACGCGAGCTGCAACGCGACCACCTGGGCCACCGGGCCGATCGCGTTGGGGGCGGCGTGCCGCCAGATCACGGTGCGTTCCGGGAGCCCCTTCAGACGCGCCTGCTGCACGTAGTCACTCTCCAGGACCTCGATCATCGATGCCCGCATCATGCGGACGATGGGTGGGCTGACGGCGATGGCCAGGGCCACGACCGGAAGCACCAACTGGTCGGGGTAGGTCCACACGGCACCCGCACCGCCGCCGAAGACCGGCGGGAACAGTTGCAGCCAGCCGGTGGAGAAGAGCAGGATCAGTACGATCCCCACGGCGAACTCGGGGATCGCCGCCAGGATCAGCGTCCCGATGGAGGCCGCGTGGTCGGCGAACCGGTCGCGGCGCAGCGCGCTGTAGGCGCCGACGAGCAGGGCGAGGGGGGTGGCGAGGAGAGCGGCGAAGAGGAGGAGCCACGCGGAGTTGGTCACCCGCGGGCCGAGGTACTCCGCCACGGGCAGCCCCGCGGCGAAGGAGTCGCCGAGGTCGAGGGTGAGGATGCCGCCGATCCAGCTGCCGTACTGGACGGCTATCGGGTCGTCCAGGTGTAGCTGTCGGCGCAGCGCCTCCAACCGCGCCTCGGTGGCCTCCTGCCCGAGGATGGCGCGGGCGGCGTCGCCCGGAAGCGCCTGGGTCGCCAGGAAGATGACTATCGATACGACAAAAAGGGTGAGTAACCCGAAAAGTAGTCGTTTGGCGATCATGCGGATCATGTCAGGTGTCCTTCGGTTGGGTGCGGCGGGTGCGGTGGTCAGTCGTTCGCGAACCACACACGCCGGAACCCGTAGGAGCTCAGGGGGTTACCGGTGACGGAGGGCTCGAAGCCGTTGACGTTGGCGTTGAACCCGTCGACCGTGTTCGCGAAGCCCCAGATGATGTAGCCGCCGCGCTCGTGCTCGATCCGCTGGGCCTGGTGCAGGAGCTCGGTGCGCTTGCCGTCGTCCATCGTGGTGCGGGCCTCGGTCACCAGCTCGGTCCACTCGTCGTCGTCCCAGTGGGTCTCGTTGAACGCGGCGTCGGGCATGGAGCCGTTCGCGGCCTGGGAGAGGTAGTTGCGGGTGTTCCAGAAACTCTGGGCGAAGGTCCACTTCAGGTAGTTGTCACCGAAGAACTCGGTGGAGGTGACCCGGCGCAGGTTGACCGTCACTCCGGCCTTCTTCGCCTGTTCCTTGAACACGGAGGCCGCCTGGACCGCACCGGCGCTGATCGGCGCGGTGACCAGTTCGACCTCCAGGCCGTTCTCGTAGCCCGCCTCGGCGAGCAGTTCCCTGGCCTTTCCGATGTCCTGACCGCGTTGCGGGAGGTCGTCGTTGTAGGCGGGGTCGAACCGGGCGTAGAGGTCGTTCGCCACGGCCCCGTGCCCGGAGAGGGCCTGGTTGATCATCTGCTCCCGGTCCACGATGAGCCGGAAGGCCTGACGCACCCGCACGTCGTCGAACGGTTCCTGGTCCACCCGCATGGTGAACGGGACCCACATCCCGGTTTCGGACTCCAGGATGTCCAGGTGATCGTAGGACTCGATCACGGCGATCTGGTTGTGCGGGAGCTGGCTGACCGCGTCCACCTGGCCGCCGATGAGCGCGTTCACCCGCGCCGTGTCGTCCGGGTAGTTGATGATCTCCAGCTCGTCCAGGTGGGGTTCGTTCTCACGCCAGTAGTTGTCGTGGCGGGTGAACATGCTGCGCACGCCCGGGGTGAACTCCGAGTAGGCGAAGGGGCCCGCTCCGACGGGCTTCGCGGGGTCGTAGCCCTCGGGCACGATGCCCATGGCGTACTGGGCGGCGATGTCGGTGAAGTTGCTGACCGGCTGGTCGAAGCGGATCCTCAGGGTGCGCTCGTCCAGCTTCTGCAGGCCGTTCCGGTCCATCGCCGCGAGCTGGGTCGCGGTGGAGCCGGGTTTGTCCGGGTCGGTGACCCGGAGGAGTGTGTGTTTCACGTCGTCGGCGGTGATGGTCTTCCCGTTATGGAACTCCAGGTCACTGCGGAGCCGGACGGTCCACGCGCTTCCGTCCTGGTTGGCCTCGACGGACTCGGCGAGTCCCATCCTCAGTGAGTAGTCCACGTCGAAGTAGCACAACCCCTCGTTGAGGTTGATGACCCGCGCTATGTCGGTGTTGCTGACCGGGTTGTGCGCGTCGACGGTGTCGGAGGAGGAACCGCCCGCGACGCCGACGCGCAGCCGTCCCCCGCGCTTGGGGTCGTCGTAGTCCTGGCTGGCCACGTAGGCGTCGGGGTTGGCTGTCGAGCCGCAGGCGGCGAGGACGGGTGTGACCAGGGCGCCGGCGGCTCCGTACCGCAGCAGGCTGCGGCGGCTGGGAGGGGTGCCTCTTCCTCTCGGCGGAACATCGTTCCGTTGATCGGGTGCAGACGGCACAAAACACCTCGTTCGGTCGTGATAGACGACAACGGACGGAGGGGGTGAGCGCTACCGCTCCGGAAGAGAGGCCGCGGATCCGCCCGGTACGGACAAAAGTGCAGGTGCGCGACCTGTGCTGCGCACCGACCACTTGATGGTCGCCAGCGTTCCCATTCACGTCAAACCGTAATTAACTGTATTTGTACCGTATTTTCCATTGTGCGCAGAAAGGTGTGCTGGATCAGTAACTGTGAGTGAAAAAATCCGGGGTGAGCTGTGATTATGCGATAATCGCAAGTTCCGCGATGCGCACGGTTGTACATCGAGGGAAACGGGGGTGTGTGGCGGGCAAAACCCGGCTATCAGCGCTTATGTCGTGATGTGATCGTTGCTTTCTGGTCTCTTGATCGTGTTGTTTAATATTGATTTTGCCCGTTTTGTCGTTAATCAAGCAACTGCTTGCTTATATCGGTTGAAGAGTCACATCGGCCGCGAACGTCGGGTGCCGAACGCTCGTAACGGGGGCGGGTGACCGTGCCGCTTCGGAGCGGGATTGCCAGTGTTCGGGGAGCGGTTCCGTATCCCTGACAGTCGGCGGTTTTCGGGCATAACCGGAATCCTGGTAAGGCTCCTGTGTTCAGGACTTCACTGGATCGTTTCCACCCGCCGTACACGCTCCGGACACCCGCGCTCGCGCCAGTCGAGGCCTCCGCCGCACGGCCGAGTATTCGCAGGTCACGTCGGTTTCCCCGTGTGGCTGCGTGTACTGTGGGCGGCCGCGCCGCACGACACGCGCACACACTCCCGCGTCGTATCCACCAGTGGGGGGCGACATGTGCTGTCCTGGTCATGGTGCATCGTTGTCTAAGGTGAGATCCGGTGGGTGCCGCCCGGTGGTGATGGGAGTGACACGGGGATGACCGATTCGCAGCGACTCCAGGAACACGTCCAGGAGGACTCCGCTGCCGACCCGTTCGATGCGCCTATCGTGGAACCGAGCGAACTCGCCGGTGCCTCGGCCGAGCGTTCGGCCACCGACCACACCGTGTGGAGCTGCGTCGGGAACCTGACCGCCGTCCGTTCCATCCGCGGACGGGTGCGGGAGTTCCTGGAACGGTTCCAGCTGCCCGACGCCGTCGTGGACGACGCGGAACTCGCGGCCAGCGAGCTGGCGACCAACGCGCTGCTGCACTCGCGTTCCGGACAGACCGGCGGTGTCATGACGCTGTTCATCCGGTGCGAGCACCCCCTCGTACGGGTCGCCGTGGCCGACCAGGGGGAGAAGAACTCCGAGGTGAGCGGCGAGACCGCCACCGTCCGCGAGGAGAACGGGGACTACGGTCGGGGCATGCTCATCATCGAAAGCTGCACATCCCGTAGCGGGGAGTACTGGTCCGACAGTACGCACACCGCCTGGTTCGAGATCGACGTACCCACATGAGCGCACAGATCGACCCGGTTCTCGCGGACTTCCTCAGCACCCAGCCAGCACCGGTCTTCGACGACAACCTGGACCTGCCGGCGGAACGGAAACGCGAGCGGGAGGCCGGCCTCGCCGCGCCGCGCCTGGCCGAACCGGAGACAGTGACCGACCGGAGCGTTCCCGGCCCCACCGGGGCCCCCGACATCCCGGTCCGGGTCTACCGGCCGGCAACCGCGGAAGCGACACCGCTGACGCTCTACCTGCACGGCGGCGGGTTCGTCGTCGGAAGCGTCGACACGCACGACAACATCACCCGGCTGCTGGCGGAACAGGCGGGGACGACCGTCGTGTCCGTGGACTACCGGCTCGCTCCCGAACACCGCTACCCCGCGGCGGTCGAGGACGCCCTCGCCGCCTACCGGTGGGTGGTGGACAACGCCGCCACGCTGGGAGGGGACCCGCACCGGGTCGCGGTCGCGGGAGACAGCGCCGGCGGCCTGCTCGCCGCGGCCCTCGGGCACCTCGCGGTCGAGCGCGGCCTTCCCGTCCCGTTCTTCCAGCTCCTGCTGTACCCCTCCACCGGTGCGGGGGCGAGCAGCGCGGACCAGCCCGCGGACGGGGACTACGGGATGTCGCAGGTGGAACGCGACTGGTACCAGCGGGCCTTCTTCGGCGACGCGTCCCCCGCCGACCTCCCCGCCCACACCCGGCCCGCCCGGGTCCGGGACCTCTCCGGCCAACCACCGGCGTTCATCCTCACCGCCGAGCTGGACCCGATCCGTGGTGAGGGCGAGTACTACGCGCAGCGGCTACGCGACTGCGGAGTCGCCGCCGAGTGGCAGGACAGCCCCGGAATGGTGCACAGTTTCCTGCGCTACATGCACGCGGTTCCGGCGGCCCGGCAGGCCGCCCAACCCGCCTTCGACGCGCTCCGGCGCGCTTTCCGGGCAGAGTGAGAACGCAGCGCGGCAGGCGAGCGGCCGCCAGTGCTCGTCACGCCCCCTCCACGTGACGAGCCCGCTGGCGACGCGCTTGCCGGCGCTGCGGATGCCCTCCCCTCTACGCACCCGCAGCTGAGCGGTCCGCCCGGCGAGAGAACCGGGTTCCGCTCTGGAGGTGTGGAAGTGCCCCCGCGCCTGCCGTTTCCCACGCGGCGCGAGGAGTCATGCCGCCACGCCTCCCATAGTAGCGTCTGCAAGGACATTTGCACATGCACAAACGCATGCAGCTGCATGCCTCTGTGCCAGTAGGGTCGCGGGGCCGCGGCGGCGCCACCGCGGCCCCGGCGCGTCAGTCCGTCCCTGACCAGGTTTCCGGGTCGGCCTCGCCCTGCTCCCCGGTCGTCATGTCCTTCACCTCGTGAGTCCCGCCCTCATCGAGCGGGGGGAACCAGACGAACGGGATCCCCTTCCGGGACGCGTACTGGATCTGCTTCCCGAACTTGGCGACCTGGTGGTACACCTCGGTGTTGAAACCGCGTTCGCGCAGCCGCGCCGCCGTGCGCAACGCGGCCTCGCGGCGCTGGGCGTTGGGAACGGCCACCATGACGTCGGTGGGACACACCCGTCCGGCCTCGATCCGGCCCTCCGCGACGAGCTTGGCGAAGATCCGGGTGAGGCCGATGGAGAAACCCACCCCGGGAAGCCTGCGGCGGATGAACTGCCCGGCGAGGTCGTCGTAACGCCCTCCGGCGCAGATACTGCCGTAGCCGGGGTCGTCGTCGAACGCCGCCTCGTAGACGGTGCCGGTGTAGTAGTCCAACCCGCGAGCGATGGACAGGTCGGCCACGACGCTCCCGGAGGGAAGGTCGGACAGCGAGTCCAGGACGAAACCGAGCTCCTCGAGCCCCTCCGTCAGAAGCTCCGACCGCACGCCGAGCTTGTCCACCTCGTCCGTGACGGA
The DNA here is from genome assembly GCF_006717075.1 of Haloactinospora alba. Lineage (NCBI taxonomy): Bacteria > Bacillati > Actinomycetota > Actinomycetes > Streptosporangiales > Nocardiopsidaceae > Haloactinospora > Haloactinospora alba. The sequence continues at coordinate 2,644,275 of NZ_VFQC01000001.1, read as the reverse complement.
GCGGTCCCCGCCGCTGATCCGGGCGAGCGCCAGACAGCTGTCGGCCTGCTCCCCGGAGAGTCCGACCTCCCCGGTGAGGATGGTGCGGACCCCCTCACCGCCGATCTTGTCCAGCTTGTCCATGGTGCGGATCACGGCCAGCGGGTCCGCGATCCCCAGGCCCTCGTAGAAGCCCTGGAGCACCTTGCGGTTGTTGACGTAGATCGTCCAGGAGGGAATGTCCAGTCCGGACAGGATCTCGTGGGCGATGCGCGGCATCTCCGCGTCGAAGTGCAGCGGCACCTGGTCGACGTTGATCACGTCGATGTCGCACTGGGTGAACTCCCGGAAACGGCCCTCCTGGGGGCGCTCCCCGCGCCACACGCGCTGGATCTGGTAGCGCTTGAACGGGAACGTCAGGTCGTTGAAGTGCTGGGCGACGTAACGGGCGGTCGGCACCGTCAGGTCGAAGTGCAACCCCAGCTTGGCGTCACTGTTGTCCCCGGCGTCGGCCTGGAGGCGGTGGAGCGTGTACACCTCCTGGGACGTCTCTCCCTTGGCCAGCAGTACGTCGAGGTTCTCCACCGACGGTGTCTCCACCGGGGTGAAACCGTAGCGCTCGAAGCCGGAGCGGATATGGTCCAACCAGCGCTGCTCCACGGCTCGAATCTCCGGCAACCACTCGGGGAAGCCGCTGATGGGAGTGGGACGGATGACGCGCTGTTCGGACATGGGGTGAAACGGCTCCTTCGGCCTGCATACCGGGGCTAGGTACCGGCCCAATCCTAAGGGGTCCGCGGGGGGCGCGTAGCTGGCCTCGGGGAAAGCAGCCGGTCGGATGCGTCGGTGGCGATGACCACAGCGCCCCTCGCGGCAGCGCGTGTCCGGTCGGCCGCCGCTGGCCCGTGCGGACGGTGCACGGGCCAGCGGCACCTCCGGAGGGGCGGGGACACCGCTTCCACCCGGTCCGAACGCTTCGGTGGAAGCGTCGGGTCCCTGACCCCGGAAACCGCCCGCCGCGGCGTGGTGGCGCCGTATCGTGTGCCAGGAACAAGCCGCTGCCACGCTGCGCGGGCCGTTTTCCCACGGTAGTGCGCCTTTCCCTGCCGTGCCCAGTTCCCTCCGTGGCCGGAATGGGACGCTCACAATGTGGTAAAAAATCTTGTTTCCTGGTGTGATGAATGGTGTCGCCCGGGGTAACCAGGTGAGCGTTCCTCGCTCAGCGGGAGAAATCCGGCCGCAGCTGACCGTGCGAGGGCTACCACGCCGTTATCCTCGTGTTCGCCGTATACCGCGAGTCCGCTGGTTTCAACGCCGGTTTCGGAATACCTTGCGAAGGTCTGCGCTGCATGATTCATACTGTCCGTCCCGACCGGCGCAGCGCGGGCGCCCCAACGCGCGAGGCTCCGTCTCGCTGGTGCTCTGCACCGTTCTGTCCCCCCACGACACGCAACGGTGCTAGGTTCACGGCGTGGCATGCGATACCAACCAATGAATTCCCCGTCCCAGCGTCGCTAGAAGCTAGAGAAAACCAGTGCACGACTCACCGCAACTCTCCACCAAGATCATCGTCGCCGGCGGGTTCGGTGTCGGAAAGACAACGTTCGTAGGAGCGGTCTCCGAAATCCCTCCAGTGCGCACCGAAGGCGCGGTAACCGAGGCCAGCACGGGCATCGATGACCTCTCCAAGACCCCCGACAAGACCAGCACCACCGTCGCCATGGACTTCGGGCGGATCTCGCTCGAGACCGACCTGACCCTCTACCTGTTCGGTACGCCGGGACAGCAGCGGTTCTGGTTCATGTGGGACGACCTGGTCCGTGGAGCGCTCGGGGCTGTTGTCCTCGCCGACCCGCGGCGGCTGGAGGACTCGTTCCAGGCCCTGGACTACTTCGAGAAGCAGTACCGGATGCCGTTCATGCTGGCGATCAACACGTTCGACGACGATCCCGGCTACACGGAGGGCGAGCTCCGGGACGCGCTCGACCTCGCCCCGGAGGTTCCCATCATCTGGTGCGACGCCCGGGACCGGGAGTCCGTGCTCACTGTCCTGGTGCGGCTCGTGAAACGCGCGATGGAGGTCGAGTCCGGACAGCAGCAGGGCAGTATGGTGCGCTGACGCCAGCGCACCGTTCAGCCGGCGCGCCCCTCCAGCAGTGAGGCGGTCCGTTGCCGGACGTCGGCCGTGTCCAGCCCCCGGACAGTGACCGTGGTGCGGCGACGCAGGACGTCGTCGGCGGTGACGGCCCACTCGTAGTCGCGGGCGAAGGCGACCTGGGCCCAGATGTCGGGGCCGTCGGGGTGGATGCGGGCCCCGAGAGAGGGATCGGCGCGTACCAGTGCCGCTATGTCCAGAGCGAGGCTGCCGTAGTGGGTGGCCAGGTGGCGGGCCACCAGCGGGTCCATGTGGGCCGGCGGGTCGCCGTCGGCCATGAGCCGGTGCGCCACCGCCTCGGGCTGGCCGATCCCGGGGAGCGGCACGGTACGCAGGGTCGGTGCCATGTCCTCGGCCAGCGGAACCGAGCGGATCCTGCGCAACCGGTCCAGCACGACCTGACCGATGTGGCGGTACGTCGTCCATTTGCCGCCGGAGACCGACAGCATCCCACCGCGGCCGGACGTCACCACGGTCTCGCGCTTGGCCGCGCTCGTCGCGCCGGGCCCGCCGGGGAGAACCCGCAGGCCCGCGAACGAGTAGTCGATCTTGTCGGACGAGAGCTGTGCGCTGTCGACGGCGGTCCCGGCCTCGCCGAGTATCTGCTCGACATCGCGGGAGGTGACCCCGACCTCGGCAGGATCGTCAGTGTACTCCTCGTCGGTCGTCCCCAGCAGGAGCCGGTCCTCCCAGGGGATGGCGAACGAGACCCGGTACTTGTCCACGGGAACGGTGAGGGCCGCGCTCCACGGCCGGTCGGCCTTGACGACCAGGTGGGACCCCTTGGACAGCCGGATGCTCGGGTCCGCGGCGGGGTCCTCCATGCGGCGCAGGTGGTCCACCCACGGCCCTGTGGCGTTGAGTACCAGTCGGGCGTCGACGCCGAACTCGGTGCCGTCCACCCGGTCGCGCAGCTCCGCGCCGGTCACCCGGCCGTGTGTGGTCCGTAGCCCCTCGACCTGAGCGTGGTTGAGTACCACCGCTCCCGCGTCGGTGGCCGCACGCACGGTCATGATCGCCATCCGGCTGTCGTTCATCTGGTGGTCGTGGTAGGCCGCCACCGCCTTCAGTCCGTCGGTCCGCAGCGAGGGCACGAGGCGCTGGGCACGACGCGGGGTCATGAGGCGGCCGAGGCCGTCGCCGAACGCGGAGAGTGCGGAGTACAGGAACACGCCCGCTCCCATCTTGGCCGCGCTGTGCGGGCCGTCCTGGTACACGGGGACCAGGAACGGCCGGGGAGTGACCAGGTGGGGAGCGACATCCCCGGACAGGGCACGCCGTTCCCGGTGGTTCTCCGCCACCAGCCGGACGTCGCCGGTCTGCAGGTAACGCAACCCGCCGTGTACGAGTTTGGAGGAGGCGCTGGACGTGGCTCCGGCGAAGTCCCCCGCGTCGACCATGGCGACCCGCAGCCCCGCCTGGGTGGCCATCCAGGCCACGGAGGTGCCGAGAATGCCGCCGCCGACAACAAGGAGGTCGAATGTTCCACGGGTGAGTTCCGCGCGGGTCCGTTCCCGGATGGGGTGGGTCTGCTGAGGGAGCGTACGCATCACGAAGTCTTCCTGTCCGGGCTGATAATCGATAATGTCGTTAGTGGTACGACAATGTCGAACTTCGGTTGACGATTTTATCCACTCCCGGACAAGTGTCGAACCCCGGGGTGAACACCGGGAACGCACAGCGCCCCGTCAGCGTTACCCTTGGGTGGTGTTCGGACGAATGGCTGAGAGCGTCCGCCGGCTGCTGGGGAAGCCCGGCGCGGCGGATCTGCGCCCCTATACCAAGCTCCTGGAACCGATCGAGGCCCGTGAGCCCGAACTGCGGGAACTCACCCGCGACGAGCTCACCGACCGGGCCGCCGAGCTCGGCAACGCCGAGCTTCCCTACGAACGCGCCGATCTGATCGAACTGTGCGCCCTGGGACGGGAGGTCGCCCGGCGCACGCTGGACGAGCGCCCCTACGACGTCCAACTGCTCGGGGTCATGGCCCTGCTCGACGGGCACATCACCGAGATGGCCACCGGTGAGGGCAAGACGCTCTCCGGGGCGTTGGCTGCCGCCGGATTCGCCCTCCGGGGGCAGGGCGTGCACGTCCTCAGCGTCAACGACTACCTGGCGAGGCGGGACGCGGAGTGGATGCGCCCCCTCTACGAACTCCTGGGCGTCGCCGTGTCCTGGGTGGGCGAGGAGTCCACCCGCGAGGAGCGCGCGAACGCGTACTCGGCCGACGTCACCTACGCCTCGGTCAGCGAGCTCGGGTTCGACGTGCTGCGCGACCGGATGGTCACCGAGGAGAACGAACGCGTCCTCGGCGAGGCCAGCGTCGCGCTGATCGACGAGGCCGACTCCGTCCTCGTCGACGAGGCGCGGGTTCCGCTGGTCCTCGCCGGAGCCGCGGAGAGCTCGAGCGCCGACGTGGAGATGGCCGAACTCGTACGCGGCCTGACCCCCCGGCTCCACTACGAGGTGGACGACGAGGGGCGCAACGTCCAGCTCACGGATGCCGGCATCGACGAGGTCGAGCGCGAGCTGGGCGACATCGACCTCTACTCCGAGGACGACACGTCGGTGCTCCCCCGGGTCAACCTCGCACTCCACGCCCACGTTTTGCTGCAGCGCGACGTGCACTACGTGGTGCGTGAGGGCGGGATCCAGCTGATCAACGAGTCGCGGGGCCGGATCGCGCTGCTGCAGCGCTGGCCGGACGGCCTGCAGGCGGCCGTGGAGGCGAAGGAGCGGGTTGCGGCCTCCGACACCGGGGAGGTGCTGGACTCGATCACCGTCCAGGCGCTGGCGGTGCGTTACCCGACGCTGTGCGGCATGACCGGAACCGCTATGGCCGTTGCCGAGCAGCTGCGCGAGTTCTACGAACTCGAGGTCGCCGTCATCCCGCCGAACAAGCCGTGTGTCCGTACCGACGGGGTCGGGAGACTGTACGCCACCCGGGAGGAGAAGGAGGACGGGCTGGTCGCCGAGGTCACCTCGGCACACGCCACCGGGCGCCCCATCCTCATCGGGACCCAGGACGTCGCCGAGTCCGAGGCGCTGGCGAAGCGGCTCCACGCCGAAGGGCTCGACTGCGTCGTGCTCAACGCCAAGAACGACGCGGACGAGGCGTCCATCATCGCCGAGGCCGGAACCTACGGCGCGATCACGGTGTCCACCCAGATGGCCGGACGCGGTACCGACATCCGGCTCGGCGGCAGCGACATGAGCGACCGGGAACGGGTGGTGGAGGCCGGCGGTCTCTACGTCATGGGTTTCGGGCGCTATCCCAGCAGCCGGCTGGACGACCAGCTCCGCGGCCGCGCCGGCCGGCAGGGCGACCCCGGAAGCTCGACCTTCTTCGTCAGCGCCGACGACGAGCTCATCGCCACCAACGCGCCCGATGTCCGCAACTACGCCGTGAACGCCGACGGGGAGATCACCGACCCCGGATGGCCCCCCATGGTCGACCACGCGCAGCGTGTCGCACAGGGGCAACTGGTTGAGGCGCACCGCAACACCTGGCGGTACAACAAACTCATCGACGTCCAACGTGGTGTGGTACTGGAGCATCGCGAAGCCGTACTCCGCGAGAACCTGGGGGACCGGCAGCTCGCGGTCGACTGCCCGACGCGGCACGCCGACCTGGTGGCCGAGGTCGGCGCGGAGGAGGTCGCGCGCGCGGCCCGGCTGATCACCCTCTACCACCTCGACCGGGGATGGACCGACCACAACGCGTTCCTGGCGGAGCTCAGGGAGGGGATCCACCTGCGCTTCCTGGGACGCCGGGATCCGCTGGACGAGTTCAACCGGGACGCGGTGCCCGCGTTCAAGGGCTTCCTGGACGAGGCCAGGGCGCGCGCCGCGGAAACGTTCGGACAGGCCGAAGCGGTTGACGGCCGTATCGACGTCACGGCGCTGGGAATCAAACGCCCGTCCATGACCTGGACGTACATGGTCCACGACCACCCCTTCAGCAGCGCGCTGGAGACGTTCGCCGGAAAGGTCAGAACCGCGCTGGGGCAGCCTCCGCGTTCCCCCTCGGCATAGGAACGGCATTACTGGGCCCGTCGCCCCGGGGCGACGGGCCCAGTAATGCCCGAACCGGATGTCCCCGCGCTCCCGCGGCCGGCATTCCTCTCCCGCGCCGCCGTCTCCGCGACGGGGAGAAAGCGCTTTCCCGGAGAGGAGAGGGCGGAAACGGCACGACGCATCCATAGGCAACCGCACATCCGAACGGTAAAGTCGGGTGCTCCGCGCAGATATGTCACGGACGGATTGTGTCGGTGCGTTTCGGGATACTCATTGCCGGGCGGAACGTTCGGATAGCGGGAGAGGGGCGGACGTGGCTCACGAGATCGGCGCGCAGGAAACCGTCGGTTACGGCCGCAACGACCGGTTCGAGGGTGGGCCTGTGGGTGGCGGCCGGTTCTGGACCGACGATTCGGGGAATCCCGTCGCCAAAATCGGCGGCCCGAGCGAATGGCGTCTGAACACTATGATCGACGTGCGAGTGGGGGACACTTTCACGGTGAGCCAACAGGTGTGGAAAATAACGGATATCGTGGACGCCGATTCTCCCGGCGCATATCTGGTGGCGGTCCGAATCGGGTGACCTTCCCGGGGAGGGGCCGTGTGCGGGTTTTCGCTGGTCCGCGCGGACGGGGTGTTTTCCTCCCGAACATTACCGATCCCGGTCCGGTCCAACCGGCTGGGGCTCAGGACCCACAGGAAGCAGGGACATTATTTGGGACCGGTGTGGGTCTTCCGGAACTCGCCGTTGGGGCGGAGAATTCTTCGTGAGCGGTGCGGTTCCGGAAGTGAAAACGGAATCGTTGCCGGCGGCGTCCGTACGCATCCCTGTTCCGCTCACCGGGTGCGTGCTGGGTTCGGACGCAGCCGACCGGACAGCCGCGCAGCCGTGCTTTCTGCCATTCCCCGCGGCTGCGTGTCCTCCCCACCCGGTCGGACCCGCCCTGCGGCAGCGTGCCGCAGGGCGGCGCCAGCGGGGTGCGCGGGCGACGTCAGTCCTCCGATTTCCCCACACTGTCGTAGACCGCTTTGACGAGCCGCATGGCGCGCAATCCGCCGGACATTTCGGCCCCTGTCCGGTTCATTACGTACCCCAGGGAGATTCCCCGCTCGATATCGGCCAGTCCGATCGACCCGCCGAATCCGGTGTGCCCGAACGCCCCGCCCTGTGCCGCCCGGGGAACGGCGAAGACCAGGGACGGGCGCATGAAACCGAGTCCGAACGAGCTGTCCATGCACAGCACGTTGTCCGGCCCGTTCACTCGGGGAGTGATCGCGTTCCGCAGGGTGTCCGGTTCCAGGATCCGGCCGGCGAGCAGGTTCCGGTAGAAACCGGCGAGCCCGTGGGCGGTCGTGACGAGCCCCGCCGCCGGCCATCCCGCCGCGAGGACGTCCCGGTTGTTGAACCGGCCCGTGACCCCGTTGACGTCGGGGCTGCGCATGCTGCGGGACAGGGCGCTGAGCGGGTCGCCGGCGGCCTCGGCCAGGCGTGCCGCCGCGCTGCCGCTCTCCTCTGGGGGCTTTCCGTGCGTGGCGGCTCCCGTTCCCGAGGACGGGGCCTGCTGCTCGGATCCCGACGCACCGGAGCCCGACGTCAGCCGTGCCGTGCGCTCGACGACCGTGTCGGGAGCGCCGACCCACAGGTCCAGACCCAGCGGATCCGCGATCTCCTCCGACACGTACCGGCCGACGGTGCGGCCGTCCATCCTGCGCACCATCTCCCCGGCGAGCCAACCGAAGGTGTAGGTGTGGTAGCCGTGTCCGGTGCCCGGTTCCCACTCCGGTGCCTGGTCCGCGAGCAGGTCCGCCATCGCCTTCGGGTCAGCGGCCTGGGCCACCGACACGTCCCGTGCGAAAGCGGGAAGACCGCTCTGGTGCGACAGCAGGTGCTCTCCGGTCACCCTCTCCTTGCCCCGGGCGCCGAATTCCGGCCACCAGGAGGAGACCGGGGCCGTGAGGTCGTAGCCCCGGTGCTCGGCCACCCGGAGCGCCGCGGCAGCGGTCATCGCCTTGGTGCACGAGAAGGCGAAGCACGGGGTGTCGCGCGTCCACGCCCGTCCCGTCCTGTGGTCGGCGACCCCGCCCCACAGATCGGCGACGAGCTCGTCGCCGACGTATACGGACAGCGCCGCACCGGTCTCCAACCCGCGGGCGAAGTTCTTCGCGAAGACATCCCGCACCCGGCCGAATCCCGGGGCGTGTGTTCCGTGCACCTCGGTGTTCTCGACCACGGTCACCTCTTTCGACTGCCGGTCCGGACCGGGCCACGAGCCTACACTCCCGGTCTCCGGGACGGTTTACGGCGTCTCGTCATCCCCGTCGGCGCTGATACCGGCGAGGAGCACGGTGATGGTGTGCCGGGCGAGTTCGGAGGTGGCGGATTTCCCGTCGGGCTGGTGCCAACGCACGCTGCCCCGGATGCTGTCCCGCAGCATCAGACAGGTGAGCTCGGGATCGATGTCCGACCGGAACACGCCTCTGCTCTGGCCGTCGGTGAGTACACCGGTCCAGATCCGCTGGATGTCGCGTTCGGTCGTGTGCAGGTAGTCGAATCGCGGGAGCTGCCGCAGGTAGTTCCAGTCGTTGTGCAGCACGGTGGCGGCGGAACGGTGACTGTCGAGGGCGGAGTAGGAGGCCCGGACCAGGCGGGCGAGGACCTCGCGAGGGTCGCCGCCCTGCGCCTCCGCCGTCCGGTAGGCGTCCACCACGCTGGTGAGGAAGGACGAGAGGATGTCGTCGACGATCGACTCCTTGGAGTCGAAATGGTGGTACAGACTGCCGGAGAGGATCCCCGCCTCGTCGGCGATCTCGCGGACCGTGGTCGACTGGAACCCCTTCCTGGCGAACAGCTCGGCGGCGATGTGCACGAGGTTCGCCCGCCGTTGGGACGCGAGCGGGGAAGCGGACCGTTGCTGGCGCTGGTACCCCCTGTGCTCACTGGACGGGATCGGGGCAGCGACACTGGCCTCTGGAAACGGCGGACGTTCGTGGGGTGAGCTATGCACGCTTTCCAGTATGGGAGCGTCGCGCCGCGTGCCTCTTCGGATACGAGCACGATATGTGTCACACCGGTCCCCGCGGCGGTTGGGCGTTCCACTCAGGAGAAGCGGTCGGCTTCCGGGACCGCCCCCGACGCGTCCCGTGACCGGCGGAACGCACCGGTGACTGAGGTGCCCGCGCACGGGCTGTCGTCCGGAAGAGAGCAACCCGTGCGCGTTCGTAGGGGGAGAAACTAGCCGCAGCCGCCGGAGCAGGAGCACGGGCCGCCGCTCTGGCAGCCGCACGAGCAACCGGGGCCGCAACTGCAGCCGGCAGCGGACGGTGTGTGGACGGTCTCGGGCACGGTCTTTCCTCCTTTGGCCACGCCTGTTCCGGTCACCGGACAGGCCGCGCGAGTACGGATGCGATTCCGAGCGACGAACCGTCGCCAGTAACCGGATGCCCGTTCTCGCGAGCCGCTACGCATACTTTCCGCCGTTCGGGGCTCCCGGGCGCGCTGCCTCCGTTCGGGTGCGCCCGTACCCAGCGGGTTCACGCGAAGAACCCGGGCGTGCTGGCGGGGCGGCGTGACAATCGGTAAAGCCATATCTGCCCGACAGCCATGACCGGAACCAGGGGAAGCAGGGTGGTTCCCACCAGTGCCAGGGTCTGCGGGGGAGCGGCCGGTGTGGGCAGTCCGGCGGACAGGGCTGTCACCAGCGGTGGGATGGCCACCGCCAGTGCCGACGTGGTCCCCGACCACCGCGGCCCGGAGAGTCCGGAGGCCACGGCCAGGACCGCCACCAGCACCGCGGCACCCGCCGCCGCTGGCAGAAGCCGTTCCGGACCGGCTCCGGGGAGGAACGCGGCACCCGTCGCCAGCGCCGTGGCCACCACTCCGCCGCGCGCGAGCGTGCGGGTCAGTCTGGCAGCGGCGTCGGCGCTTTCCGCCCTGCCCGCGGCGTGCTCGGGAGGGACGAGACGCTCGGCCCCGAACGCGGCCCCGCGCAGCGCCAACAGGAGGACCGTGGTGAGCGTGTAGAACACGGTCGCCGGACCGGGCCGGCCACCGGTCAACAGGTCCGCCAGCACCAGCCCCAACCCCACGGCGAGGGCCCAGCTCCCCACCACCACGGCCGTGTCACAGGCATGCCGCCAGGCCGCGGTGCGGGAGCGGGACCGCAGCCACAGCCCGGCGTCCCGCGACAGCCACCCCGGCAGGAGCACCAGCAGCACCACAGCGGCCGGGAGGCGGCTCTCCACCTCGGGAAAGAGCCCCACCATCATCCCGACGGTCGCGACGAGCCACACCTCGGTTCCCAGGAAGTACGGTGCGATCGCGGCGACCAGACGGCGGCGGTCACCGGCGGTGCGGGCGAGGTGGGGCATGAGCATACCGAGGCCGACATCGCATCCGGCGAGGACGAAGTAACCCACTGTCAGGCTGGTGAGGGCGAGGGCGGCGGGGTGTTCCATCGTGGTCTCCCTGCTCAGAGAACGGGCTCGGGCGGTTGCGTTCCGTCGGTGTGTTCGGTGTGTTCGGTGGGCGGTGCGAGCGGGCCGCCGTACGGCCCCCGCCGGGCGAAACGCACCAGCAGCCGGTAGGTGACCGTTGCCAGGACGAGGAAGGCGAGCGTGAACAGGAGGGCCGAGGCGGCCGCCGCTCCCGCGGACATCTCCGTACGGGCGTCGGCGGTGGTGAGCAGGTGTGTCACCGCCCAGGGCTGGCGGTCGGTCTCCCGGTAGACCCAGCCGCCGATGCTGGCGGTGAACGCGAGAACGGGGGAGAACACCAGGGTCCAGTGGAACCAGCGCCACCGCCGTAACCCGCCCAGCAGCCACACCACGGCACCGACGCCGGCGACCCCGACGACCAGCAGCCAGCTCAGCACCATCACGGCGTAGCCGAGGTGACCGAACACCGCCGCTGTCGCCGTCGCCCCGTAGGCGTCCTCGATTCGCGCGATCTCCGTGGCGCTGTAGGTGAGACCGCTGGCTGGCGGAGGGCGCTGGTCGAGAACGTGCTGGGAACCACCCAGCGCCACGGTGGGGAGGGCGGCAGCCGTGATCACGGCGAGACCACTGTGGACACCGCGGCGGTAGATCCCGTGCGGGTCGTGGCCCCGACTCAGGTGGTAGGCGCTCACGGCGGCGGTGACCAGCCCGCCCAACAGCAGCGCGCTCACCGTCACGTGACCGAAAGCGAGCAGCGCCGCGGGGTTGGTGAGGACGGCTGTGCCGTCCTGCATCCGAATGCCGCTCGGATGGCGCAGGAAACCGTTGGCGACAAGCACCCAGAACGCTGAGGCGTAGGCGGTCGCGGTGACCACCGCGAGGCAGGACAGGTGCGTCCAGCGGCCCATCCGGTCCCACCCGAACACCCACAGCCCCAGGAACGTGGACTCGAGGAAGAAGGCTCCCATCGTCTCCACCGCCAGCGGGGCCCCGAAGGTGTACCCGAAGACCTCGTTGAGGCCCTTCCACCCGGTCGCGAGCTGCAACTCCATGACGATCCCGGACAGCACCCCCATCCCGTAGTTCACGACATAGAGGCCTCCCCAGAACCGCACCCCCAGCATCCGCCCCGCGTCGCCACGCAGGGTCGCGCTGAGCTGGCCGAACAGGAGGAACGGCGCCAGTCCCAGAGTGAAGGCCACGAACAGGTAGTGCGTTCCCGCGGTCAGCGCGAACTGCAGCCGTGCCAGAAGCAGGGGATCGTCGACCATGCCGGTTCCGTCTCGTGGGGTGCGGGGACAGCGGGTACGGACGAAAGCGTCCCCGACCGCCCGCGGCGCGGGCGTCGTCCCCGGGGGGACTCCCGCGCTACGACTCCGGGAGTGCCGACGGCGCCCGGGCTACCGCCATGGGAGTAGGAGGGCCCGCTCCCGGGGCAGCCGCCCCTGGCGGCGCGTTCCGCGACGCCGGTGGCACGGGCCGGAACGGTACGTGACGCGCGCGGGAGTGCGTCCGCGGCCAACCGGGGCGGCCGGGTGGGAACGGCGAGCCGGGTGCGCTCGTCCCATACACGCCACCGACGTACCGGTACGGTCGGCACACCGCAGTGCCATCGACGACGAGGAGCGCGAGATCCAGTGATGGGCGTCCCACCTCCCGAGCCCGCGCACGGCCCGCAACCGGACATGCACGGCTATGTGCTGTCCATGCCGTTCCCCGTGGCGGCCCCGCAACTGCGGGTCGCTCTCACCGGCGATCCGAGCTCCCTGGGAACGGAGATGCTGGCGTACTCGGTGAACCCCCACCTGACGGCGCTCGTCTGCTACCAGACGCAGCCGTCCTCCTACGAGGCGATGGTGCTGGACAAGCGGTACCTGCAGGCGTGGGGGGTCAGCAAGCAGGACGTGTGGTTCACCGCCCTGAGGAACATGGCCCAGGACCCCGTGGACGGGCAGACGTACCAGACCACCGCCGACACCCCGGTGCACGTTGTCCACGGCCTCACCTGGCCCGGCTCGGCACACGTGATGCGCCTGGCGGAACTCGCCCGGGAACCGCTGCCCTACGGGGCCATCGTGATGCTGCCGGACCCCAACGTCCTCGTCTACGCCGTACTGCGCAGCAAACGGTCGATACCGTTGCTGCCCTTCCTGTACCAGACCTTCCGGAGCCTCGACCGGGGGGAGGCGATCACCGACCAGATGATCTGGTGGCGCGGCGGGAAGCTCTCCTGCATGCCCACCCGCAGCGACCCCGCCGGCGGACTGCAGCTCCAGCACACCGACGAGTTCTCCGCCATGCTCGAACGCGAGCTTCCCCCCTGAACCGTCCGGGCCCCTCCGGTGGAGGCTGCCGCCACGAGCGCTGCGGGGCCGGCGCGGTACACCGGAGTACCAGGTCCTGTTTTTCGGGCGCTTGTCCTGCTGCGCGCCGCCCCGGGACACCGCCCGGCGGGGTCGGCGGAGGGTCCGCTCCGCCTCCCTGACCGGCCGTGCCGGGCGGCACGGGAGAAGCCGCTCGCGACGAACAGCGTCCGGAAAACAGGACCTAACGTAGGAACGCGTCCTCCGGCGGCGCCGGGGAGGCCTCGGCGTCGGCATCGTGCACCGGCCGTGCCCCCGACGCGAAACGGTCCAGCTCCGCGCCTTCCAGGAGGCGCGCCATGTCGGGGTCGTGGTGGGCACGGTGCGCGAGCTCCCCGACGGGCAGCGAACCGTCCGAGGCGACCAGTACGAGGTTGCCGAACCTCCGCCCGCGCAGCACCCGTGGTTCGGCGAGGAGAGCGACCTCGGAGAACACCGCGGACGCGGTGGCGACCTGGGACCGCACGTGCCGCATCCGGTGACCGTCACCGATGTTGAACGCCGCTAGCCCGGTACCCCGCAGCACCCGTGCCACCTCGGAGTGGAACTCCACCGAGGTCAGGGCGGCCGGGGTGCGCGCGCCCGCGAAGACGTCGCACACGAGCAGGTCGGCACTCGCCGTCTGGCGCTGCGCCAACCAGGTGCGCGCGTCCTGGATACCGACCCGGATGCGCAGTTCCCGCCCCCAGGGAAGCTCCGACCGGACCCGTTCCACGAGTTCGGGGTTGTCGTCCACGGCGCGCTGCCGGGAGCCCGGCCTGGTGGCGGCGATGTAGCGGGGGAGCGTGAGCGCTCCCGCGCCGAGGTGCAGCGCCGCGATCGGCGCCCCCTCAGGGGCGGTGAGGTCGGCGACGTGGGCCAGCCGCCGCACGTACTCGAAGTCCAGGTAGGTGGGGTCGGAAAGGTCGACGTGGGACTGCGGTGTCCCGTCCGCCACCAGGATCCAGGCGTCGCTCCGGTCCGCGTCCCGCATCACCCGTACGTCCGGGCGCTCCGACGGGCCCGCGTCCCCGGTCTCGTGCCCACCCATGGCGCTCCCGTCCGAATCGGTTCCCAACTGTCCGCCGGCCGCGTTGCCACCCGCGACCCGAGGCGTCGCCTCCCACTGGGGAAACGGTACTCCCTCGTGCCTCCCGCGCCGCGACGGAGCCGAGCTGCTCGGGACGGCGGGGGCCGGTCCGGGAGGCCGCCGCGCGGAACGCGGCTGCGAGCGTGTCCGTGTCCCAGTAGCCTGGAACTTCCCAATCGCAATCGTGTTATCCCCATCGCTACTGAGGAGCGGCCGTGCTGCTGCGGATGTCGACCCTGTTCCTACGCACCCTGCGCGAGGATCCCGCCGACGCCGAGGTGCCCAGCCACAAACTGTTGGCCCGCGGCGGATACGTGCGTCGCGCCGCCCCCGGCGTCTACTCCTGGATGCCGCTCGGAAAGATGGTGCTGGACAACGTGGCCGACGTCATCCGCGCGGAGATGTCCCGCATCGGGGCCCAGGAGGTGCTGCTGCCCGCCCTGCTCCCCCGGGAGCTCTACGAGGCCAGCGGGCGGTGGACCGAGTACGGGGACCTGTTGTTCCGCCTGCAGGACCGGAAGGGCGCCGACTACCTCCTCGGCCCCACGCACGAGGAACTGTTCGCCGACCTCGTCAAGGGGGAGTACTCCTCCTACAAGGACTTCCCCGTCTTCCTCTACCAGATCCAGGAGAAGTTCCGGGACGAGGCGCGTCCCCGCGCCGGCATCCTGCGCGGACGCGAGTTCCACATGAAGGACTCCTACTCCTTCGACATCGACGACGAGGGGCTGCAGCGTTCCTACGAGCTGCACCGGGACGCCTACGTCCGGATCTTCGACCAGCTGGGACTGGACTACGCCGTCGTCTCCGCGACGTCCGGTGCCATGGGAGGGAGCCTCTCCGAGGAGTTCCTGGCCGAGACACCCACCGGTGAGGACACCTTCGTCCGCAGCACCGGTTCCGACTACGCCGCCAACGTCGAGGCGGTACGGGTGGCGGCCCCTCCCGCGGTGCCGGTCGAGGGCCAGCCCGAGGCGCAGGTGCACCACACACCGGACACGCCGACGATCGACACCCTGGTCGAGTTCATGAACAACGCCGGGTTGGGCAGGTCGTTCACCGCCGCCGACACCCTGAAGAACGTGCTCGTCAAGACCCGCGCCCCGGGTGAGGACGAGTGGCAGATCCTCGGTGTCGGGGTTCCCGGGGACCGGGACGTGGACATGAAGCGGCTGGAAGCGGCGCTGGACCCGCACGAGGTGGCGCTGCTGGACGAGGCCGACTTCGCCGCCAACCCGTTCCTGGTGAAGGGCTACGTGGGGCCCACCGCGTTGACGCAGAACAAGCTCCGCTACCTCGTGGACCCGCGGGTGGCGGAGGGAACCCGGTGGGTCACCGGCGCGGACCAGGTCGACCACCACGTGGTCGACCTGGTCTGTGGACGCGATTTCACACCGGACGGCGTGGTCGACGCGGCCGAGGTGCGGGAGGGCGACCCCGCACCGGACGGGCAGGGCACGTTGTACACCGCGCGCGGCATAGAGCTCGGGCACGTGTTCCAGCTCGGCCGGAAGTACGCCGACGCGGCGGAACTGGACGCCCTGGGCCCGGACGGGAAGCCCAAGCGCGTCACCATGGGCTCCTACGGGATCGGCGTCTCCCGCGTCGTCGCGGCGATCGTCGAGCAGTCCCACGACGAGAAGGGCATCGTGTGGCCCCGCCGTGTGGCTCCCGCGGACGTCCACGTGGTCGGCACCGGCAAGGGGGACCAGGTCGCCACCGCGGTGCGGTTGGCGGAGGACCTCGAGAAGGCCGGCCTCCGGGTGCTGGTGGACGACCGCAAGGGCGTGTCCCCCGGCGTGAAGTTCACCGACGCCGAGCTGCTCGGCGTTCCCACCGCGCTGATCGTCGGCAAGGGCCTCGACGACGGGGTGCTCGAGCTGCGGGATCGCAGGAGCGGGGAGCGGACGGAGATCGCGCTCGACTCGGCGGTGGCGACGGTCGTCGAGGCGGCCGGTCGTGAGGCTGCGGACCGTGAGGCGGTGAGCCGGGTGTGAGGCGGTACCGGCCGCCTCACTCGCCCGCGCTGTCCGGTCCGGGGGGCTCGCCGTCCGGGAACCCGGGGAACGTGGGGAGCTCGGCTCCCCACGGCAGCCCCCGTACCGTTGTGCTCTGCAGCGCGTGCGCCGCGAGCTCGCGCAACTGCGGCTCGTCCACCGAGGCGAGCTGGAGGTAGTTCTGGGCGGCCGTGCCCTCCAGCTCGCGGGCGAAGGACGCCAGGGCGTCCTCCCCGGTGTCGTCCGGGAGCTGGTAGGCGTCCTCGGCCTCGGTGGGGGTGACGTCGCGTTGGCGCAGCTTCTCGCGCAGCACGTCCCGTTGGCGGCGGTGCTCGTCCAGGCACCGGCGGCTCCGCTCGCGCTGCCCCTCCGTGCTGTGGGCGCCGATGTAGCCGTAGCCGTACACCGCGGCGTGCTCGGCCGCCAGCGCCGCCTGCAGCGCGTCGTCAGCGGCGATGTCCCCCGTGGCTGTGGGTCTCAACCTTCCTCCGTGAGTCGTCGGACGTGGCCGGCTTCGCTCGCGCCGATACTGACGAGGAGCTGGCTCAGGGCGGGGTCCGCCACCCGCTGGGCCTCCCGCGGCCGCGCTGCGGCGGCGCTCTGCTCCGCTGCCCGGATCCCGGCCACGGAGAGGTCGGTGTCGTCCCCTTCCGGAACGGGGGATGGGGAGGGCGAGGGTTCGGCGCGGTCGGGAGGTTCGTGCTCCCGGTCCGGCATCCGCCCCTTCAGCGCCTCCAGGTGCCGCCTGTGGTCCGTGAGTAGCCGCTCCAGCAGGTCCCCCGGCCCGGTCCCGTCGGCGATGAGTGTCTCGTAACGGTCGATGAGACGGTTCTTGGTGGTGATCGCACCACGCAGGACGTACTCGTCGGGGGATATCTCACTGGGGTGCCAACGTTGCCCCTGGCAGCCACCCAGCGCCGCGACAACGACACCCATGGCCCCACCTGTGACGAGAGCGCGGCGGCTGACGGCGCCGTAGCCGTGGGCCAAACCCGTCCTCCTCTGAGCGGACGTGCGGGGAAAGGATCTCCATCGTGACACGTCGGGCGTGGCTCACCGGAACACGCGGCCACGGCGGGTCAGACTGGAAAACCGAACCGTCGGGTGCACACCTTGGTGGATGATGCCTGGAGAACCGCCGACTGTGGATACCCTTGATCGTACAACCGCCGTCGTCGTGACGTGCGGACGACTTATGTGCACAGCTGGACCGCCCCATCCTCGCCAGGGGAGCGGGCGGAATTCGCCGGGGGAGGATCACTGATGGGCGCGCAGGCTCGCCATGACCGTCTCGCCGAGCTGTTGGAGCCGGTTCTCGCCGAGGCCGGACTGGACCTGGAAGCCATTGAGGTCACCCCGGCCGGCAAACGGCGTCTGCTGCGTGTCGTGGTGGACTCCGACGACGGCGTTGACCTCGACTCCGTCGGAGTGGTGACGCAGGAGATCTCCACCGTGCTCGACGCGTCCGATGCCATGGGCAAAGCTCCTTACGTTCTCGAAGTGACCTCGCCCGGAGTGGACCGGCCGATTACGCACCCCCGGCATTGGCGACGCTCCCGAGGGCGTCTGGTGCGGGCCGACCTCGCCGAGGGCGGTGAGGTGAACGGTCGCGTGGTGGACGCGGACGAAACGGGTGTGACTCTTGAGGTCGATGGTCAGAACCGTGTGTACGGCTATTCTGATCTGGGGCGCGGCAAAGTCCAGGTGGAATTCCGCCGCGATCCTGACGTCGGCGCGGCGGACTAGAGGGGGAGCCCCGTGGATATCGATATGAGTGTCCTGCGCAGTTTGGAAAGCGAGAAGGACATCTCGGTGGACCTCGTCGTCAAGGCGATCGAGGACGCTCTCGTGCTCGCTTACCACCGGCAGGAGGGAACGGACCTCTCGGTGCGGGTGGAGCTGAACCGCTCCACCGGGCACGTGGTGGTGTGGGCCGCTGACTATGACGACGAAGGCAATTTCCTGCGCGAGTACGACGCTACGCCCGTCGGCTTCGGGCGGATCGCGACCTCGACAGCCAAGCAGGTGATCCTGCAGCGACTGCGGGACGCTGAGGACGAGATGACCCTGGGGGAGTTCGCCGGCCGCGAGTACGACATCGTCTCCGGCATCATCCAGCAGGGCAGGGATTCCCGCAACGTCCTCGTCGACCTCGGCAGGGTGGAGGCGGTGCTGCCGCCGCAGGAACGGGTACCCGGTGAGACCTACCCGCACGGGGAACGGCTGCGGGCCTATGTGGTCCAGGTTCGTAAGGGGCACAAGGGTCCCTCGGTGACCCTGTCCCGTACCCATCCCAACCTGGTGCGCAAACTGTTCGAGCTGGAGGTTCCCGAGATCGCCGACGGGACGGTGGAGATCGCGGCGATCGCCCGGGAGGCCGGGTACCGCACCAAGATGGCGGTGAAGTCCACCCAGACAGGGGTCAACGCCAAGGGGGCCTGCATCGGTCCGCTCGGCAGCCGGGTTCGTAACGTCATGACCGAACTGAACGGGGAGAAGATCGACATCGTCGACCACTCCGAGGACCCGGCGGTGTTCGTCGGGAACGCGCTCTCCCCTGCGCGGGTGAGCGAGGTCGAGGTGCTCGATCCGGCCGCCAAGGTGGCCCGGGTCACAGTTCCGGACTACCAGCAGTCACTGGCGATCGGTAAGGAGGGGCAGAACGCGCGGCTGGCTGCCCGCCTCACCGGGTGGCGAATCGATATCCGGTCCGACTCCGATCCGGAGGACGCGGAACCGGTCATCGGAAGTCCGGACGATTATCCTGACCGTCCGGCGGGTGAGCCGAATGCGTCAGCGCGCTAGACTGGATGCCAGCGGCCGGTTGTCGCCCGTGCGTACGTGCGTCGGCTGCCGGTCGCGGGCTGCGCAGTCCGACCTGGTGCGGCTGGTGGTCGAGGACGGTGTGGTTACGCCGGACCCCACCAGGCGCATGCCTGGCCGGGGCGCCTATCTGCACAGCGACCCGCAGTGCTGGGAGTCGGCCGAGCGGCGGAAAGTGTGGTCGCGGGTGTTTCCCGTACCCGCGGGGGGCTTGGACACGTCCCGTGTCGCCGCCCGCGTTGCCGCAGCTTCGCACGTTGGAGTCGGCCAAGCTTCCAGATAGGGTTGGAATGGTAGCGCCGATCCGCTGGTTGTAAGGGAAAGCAGGATCGGCGGGTTTTGCTGTGCCAGGTGCCAGGTCCCTGGTGCGGCTGCCCCATTGTTGTGTAGCGACGAGGAAGCGGGTCGAGATTGCGATGAGCGCTCGATGAGTACGCAGCGATGAGTACGTCAAGCTAGCGACGGTCCGGCACAACCCCATGGCCCGGACCGAGTAGAGGAGAGCAGTGGCGAAGGTCCGGGTATACGAGCTCGCGAAGGAGTTCGGAGTAGAGAGCAAGGCCGTACTGGCCAAGCTCAATGAGATGGGCGAGTTTGTGCGATCGGCGTCCTCGACGATAGAGGCCCCCGTCGTTCGGCGCCTCAAGGAAGCGTTCAACGAGACTTCCGGCACGGGCTCCGGGACGAAGAAGGCGGAATCGACGGCGGAGCCGGCCGAGGAGCCCGCGGCGAAGGCTGAGAAGGCTGACGAGTCCGAGCAGCCCGCCGCGAAACCCGAACAATCCGTCCCCAGCGGCCAGCCCCAGTCCAACGGCTCCCAGCCGGCTGGGGAGGAAGCCGCCCAGTCCACGGGCGGGGAGGAAGCCGCCCAGGCGGAGGACGGTAGTGCCGCCTCCGCAGAGTCCACAACCGCGCCGAAACCGGGCCCCAAGCCCGGCGGAACGGGAGAGGCGCCGAAGCCGGGCCCCAAGCCGGGTCCGAAACCGGGCCCCAAGCCGGGGCCCCGCAGTTCGGCACCGAAACCGGGGCCGCCCGGGGGCGGCAAGTCCGGCGGTGAGTCCGGTCAGCGCGGCGAGCGTTCCGACAGCGGCGGCAAGGGACAGCGTCCCACCCCGCGTTCCGCGGGACCGCGCCCCGGGAACAACCCGTTCGCGACGACAGCGACCGGGATGGGAGCCAAACCCGCTCCGCGTCCGGGACCGCGTTCCGGTCAGCAGGGCGGCCAAGGCAACCAAGGAGGCCAGGGCGGCCAAGGAGGCCAAGGAGGCCAGGGCGCCCAGGGTGGTCGCGGCCAGGGTGGTCGCGGCGGCCAGGGCGGCCGTGGTCAGGGCGGCCGCGGTGGCCAGGGCGGCCAGGGCGGTCAGCCGGCTCAGCGTTCCGGAGGCGGTAAGCAGGAGGGGGCACCCCGTCCCCAGGCCCAGCCGCGTTCGGGCGGATCGACGGAGTCCGGTGGCCAGCAGAAACCCACCCCGGCCAACGCCGGCCCCAAGCCGGCGGGTCCCCGTCCCAGCCCCATGAACATGCCGGCCTCGCGGCCGACGCCCCCCAACACCGGTGGCGGTGGCGGCCGCGGCGGTGGTGGCCGCGGCGGTGGCCGTCCCGCCAGTGGCGGCGGTGGCGGCGGCGGTGGCGGCCGCAGCGGAGCACCGGCCGGCGGCGCGCCGCGCAGCGGACCCGGTGGCGGCAGCGGACCGCGTCCCGGTGGCGCTCCGGGACGTCCCGGTGGCGGCGGCCGTGGCCGCGGCGGCGGAACAGCGGGTGCCTTCGGGCGTCCGGGAAGCCGTCCGGGGCGTCGCAAGTCCAAGAAGCAGCGTCGCCAGGAGTCCACGGAGATGGGCGCGCCGTCGTTCGGCGGCGTCAAGATCCCCAGTGGCAACAACCAGAAGCTCCGGCTGTCCCGCGGTGCCTCCCTGTCCGACTTCGGGGACAAGATCGAGGTGAACCCGGCGTCGCTCGTCCAGGTCATGATGCACCTGGGTGAGATGGTCACCGCGACCCAGTCCCTGCCGGACGAGACGCTGCAGCTGCTCGGTGACGAGCTCAAGTACGCCGTTGAGGTCGTCAGTCCCGAGGACGAGGACCGGGAGCTGCTCGAGTCCTTCTCGATCGAGTTCGGTGAGGACAGCGGGTCCGAGGAGGACCGGCGCCCCCGTCCGCCCGTGGTGACCGTCATGGGCCACGTCGACCACGGCAAGACGAAGCTGTTGGACACGGTCCGCAACAGCAACGTGGTGGGCGGCGAAGCCGGCGGTATCACCCAGCACATCGGTGCCTACCAGGTGGGAACCGAGGTCGACGGTGAAGAGCGCAGGATCACCTTCATCGACACCCCGGGGCACGAGGCGTTCACCGCCATGCGTGCGCGCGGTGCCCAGGCAACGGACATCGCGATCCTGGTGGTCGCCGCCGATGACGGGGTGAAGCCGCAGACGGCCGAAGCGATCGACCACGCCAAGGCCGCCGGTGTCCCGATCGTGGTGGCGGTCAACAAGATCGACACGGAGGGCGCCGAACCGCAGCGGGTGCGTTCGCAGCTCACCGAGTACGGTGTGGTCGCCGAGGACCTCGGCGGTGACGTCCAGTTCGTCGACATCTCGGCACTGCGGGGAAGCAACATCGACGAGCTGCTCGAGGCCGTGGTGCTCACCTCGGACGCCTCCCTCGACCTCCGGGCGAACCCGGAGATGGAGGCCCAGGGGCTGGCGATCGAGGCCTACCTCGACCGGGGCCGCGGTTCGATGGCGACAGTGCTGGTGCAGCGCGGCACGCTGAACGTTGGCGAGTCGATCGTCTGCGGCGACGCCTACGGCCGCGTGCGGGCGATGCTCGACGAGCACGGCAGGAACGTGCAGAGCGCCGAGCCGTCCCGTCCGGTCCAGGTGCTCGGCCTCACCAATGTTCCCAGCGCCGGCGACAGCTTCCTGGTCGTCAAGGACGACCGGGTCGCGCGCCAGATCGCCCAGCAGCGGGAAGCGCGGGAGCGTTTCGCGCAGCAGGCCAAGGCGAGCCGCCGGGTCACGCTGCAGAACTGGCAGGAGCACCTGAAGGAGGGCGAGCGCAACGAGCTGGCCCTGCTGATCAAGGGTGACATGTCCGGTTCGGTCGAGGCGCTGGAAGAGTCGCTGAACAAGATCGATGTCGGAGGCGACGAGGTCAGCATCCGGATCATCGGCCGCGGTGTCGGCGCGATCACGCAGAACGACATCAACCTGGCGGCGACCTCGGACGCGATCATCGTCGGCTTCAACGTCCGGCCGGAGGGCAAGAACAGCGAGCTCGCCGACCGGATGGGCGTGGACATCCGCTACTACTCGGTGATCTACCAGGCGATCGACGAGATCGAGAAAGCGGTCAAGGGCCTGCTCAAGCCGGTCTACGAGGAGGTCCAGCTGGGAACCGCGGAGGTCCGCGAGATCTTCAAGGTGCCCAAGGTCGGCAACATCGCGGGTGCGCTCGTACGTACCGGTATCATCCGCCGGAATGCCAAGGCGCGGCTCATCCGGGACGGGGTCGTCGTCTCCGAGAACCTCAACGTGGACTCGCTGCGCAGGTTCAAGGAGGACGCGACCGAGGTCCGGGACGGCTACGAGTGCGGTATCGGCATCGGTTACAACGATCTCCGCGTGGATGACGTCATCGAGACCTACGAGATGCAGGAGAAACCGCGCGACTAACGCGCGGTGAGCAAGCGGGCCCCCGGGTGGGAACACCGCACCGGGGTCCCGCCTGTTGCTCGTCTCCTCCGGCCCGTCGCGCCGTCAAGCGACACGCACAGGACATCCGGACCGCGGTTCGCGGTAAGCGACACATGGGGTGGGCGCGTGTTCATCGGGGCCCTGACACTCGACATTCTGCTCGGAGACGTCCGTTCCCTGAAGCAGAAGCGTTCGGTGGTACGGCCGATCGTGGCGGAACTGCAGCGCGCGTTCTCCGTCTCGGTCGCCGAGACGGGAAACCAGGAGTTGTACCGCCGTTGCGAGATCGGTGTGGCCGTGGCGGCGTCGACGGCCGCCCACTGTTCCAACCTGATGGACTCCTGCGAGCGGACCGTCGCCGACCACCCCGAGATCGATCTGCTCTCCGCGAGACAGCGGATCTTCAACGCAGAGGAAGAAAGTGACGATGACTGACGCCGCACGAGCGCGCAAGGTCGCCGACCAGATCCAGCGGATCGTCGCCCAGATGCTGGAACGACGCATCAAGGACCCGCGCCTGGGCTTCGTCACCGTGACCGACGCGCGTCTGACCAACGACCTGCGTGAGGCGACGGTGTACTACACCGTCTTCGGTTCCGACGAGGACAAGGCCGGGACGTCGGCCGCTCTGGAGAGCGCCAAGGGTGTCATCCGCAGCGAGGTCGGCAAGCAGCTCGGCCTGCGGCACACTCCCAGCCTGACGTTCACGAGCGACGAGGTGCCGCGCAACGCCAGGCACATCGAGGAACTGCTGGTCAAGGCACGTGAGTCGGACGCCGAGGTGGCGCGTTCCGCCAACGAGGCCCAGCCCGCGGGCGACCCCGACCCGTACCGGGAACCCCGCGAGCGGGCGGACGAGGACGACGAGGAGTAAGGCCCCCGCGCCGGGGAGCGGCTGACAGCGAATCCGTGCCGCGGGGCCGGGCGGTCCTCACCGCCCGCGCGGGCGGTGCCTGCCAGCACGAGTGGCTCGTGGCGCTTCACCACCAGGAAGGAGAGAGGCGGCCCCACCGCGGTGCGGAACGGGGGCGCCGAGGGCATGATGACCGCTAGTGACGGCGCCGTTGTTATCGTCGACAAACCCGCCGAGTGGACCTCGCACGACGTTGTCGCGCGGTTGCGCAAACTCGCCGGTACCCGCAAGGTCGGCCACGCCGGCACCCTCGACCCGATGGCGACCGGGGTGCTGGTGATCGGGACCGGTAAGGCGACGAAACTACTCGGGTATCTCACCCGGACGGAGAAGGTTTACGAGACCACCATCCGGCTCGGTCAGAGCACCACGACGGACGACGCCCAGGGCGAGCCCGTGGCGCGTGCTGACGCTGGTGCCGTGACGGGTGAGGCGGTCCGTGCCGCCGCGGAGGAGCTGACGGGCGCGATCAGCCAGGTGCCGCCGCAGGTGAGCGCGATCAAGGTGGACGGCAAACGGGCCTACAAGTCCGCTCGCTCCGGGGAGCACGTCGAGCTCGAGTCCCGGTCGGTGACGGTGTCCGAGTTCTCGGTGGGTGAGATCCGGCACGCTGCCGACGGTGCGGACGGGGCCCTCGACGTGGACGCCCGCGTCACCTGCTCCAGCGGTACCTACGTTCGGGCTCTCGCCCGGGACATGGGAGACGCGCTGGGCGTCGGCGGGCACCTCACGGCGCTGCGCCGGACCAGGGTGGGTCCCTACGACGTCTCCCAGGCGCGCACGCTCGACGAGCTGGCCGAGGAGTTCACGGCGCTTCCCCTCTCCCAGGCGGTGGCGGCGGCGTTCCCCGTACGGGTGCTCAGCGCCGAGGAGACCCGTAAGATCACGCACGGCAACCGGATCGCGCCGGGGGAGCTGGGACCGGGGCCGATCGGGGTCTTCTCCCCCGAGGGCGAGGCGGTCGCGTTGGCCGAGGAGAAACCCGGTTACAGCAAACCCGTCGTGGTTCTCGCCCCGGCGGGTTCCTGACGGTCGTCCCCGGCGCGTTCGCCACCCACATGTCAGCGTGCCGGCGGGGATCCCGGAGCGGTATCGTTGGCCCCGCTCCGGGGCGACACGGCCGGTTCCGCCGCGCTTGCGGGACGGGCCCGCCCTGTTCCCCCGGTGTGCCGGGGCTGTTCTCCCGGCGTGTGGAACCCGTGCCATGTGTGCCCGAAGGAGGCCGTTGGACGTGTGGCGTTGGCGAGGGCTGGACGACGTTCCCTCCGGCTGGGGGCGCTGCGTCGTCACTGTTGGTGTCTTCGACGGTGTCCACCTCGGTCACCAGGCCGTCCTCCGCACAGCGGCGGACCACGCCGCCGCGTCGCGGCTTCCGGTCGTCGCGGTGACGTTCGACCCCCATCCGGACACCCTGGTGCGCGGGGGCGGTGCTCCTGACCTCCTGACGCCGGCGGAACGCAGGGACGAACTGCTCGCCGAACACGGGGCGGACGCGGTGTGCGTGCTGCCCTTCACCCCGGAGCTGTCCCGCCTGGACGCGGAGGGGTTCGTGCGCCGCGTCCTCGCGGAGCGGCTGCACGCCGCCGCTGTGGTCGTCGGGGAGGACTTCCGGTTCGGGCGCGGGGCGACGGGGGACGTCGGCGTGCTGCGGGCGCTGGGGGAGAAGTACGACTTCGTCGTGGACGGTGTCCGGCTGTTCACGGACTCCCACGCGGAGACGGTTACCTCCACACGGGTCCGGAGCCTCATCGCTTCCGGGGACGTGGCTCGGGCGCGGGACTGCCTCGGGCGGCCGCACCGGTTGGAGGGCGTGGTGGTTCCCGGCGCCTCCCGGGGGCGGGACCTCCTCGGTTTCCCCACCGCCAATATCGACTTCCCGCCGGAGACGGCCGTTCCCGCGGACGGGGTGTACGCGGGGTGGCTGGTGCGCACCACTGACAGCGGCGGGGAGGAGGAACGCTGGCCCGCGGCGGTGTCGGTGGGGAGTAACCCCACGTTCGAGGGAAGCCCTCGTACCGTCGAGGCCTACGCCCTGGACCGGGACGATCTCGACCTGTACTCGCGCAGGGCCGCTGTGGAGTTCACCGACCACATCCGGGCGCAGGAGAGTTTCCCCAGTGTCGAGGACCTGATTGTCGCGATGCGGCGGGACGTTTCCGCGGTGCGGGAGCTGATGTCGGGGCGGTGAGCCCGCGGGATGTCCGACCGGTTCCGCTCGTTGGGGTAGGATTGGTGCGTTGTCCAGGTTCTACGCCTGGCGCCATTGTGGCGACTGTTCGTACGCGTGGTCGCCGAATCCGGCCTCCCCGAACGGGGCCCGGATGCCCAATGATGAAGCTGCGTACCGACAGAAGGAGCGTCGTGGCTCTCGACACTGAGACTAAGGCGAGGATCATCGCCGAGTACGGCACGAAGGAAGGCGACACCGGGTCGCCGGATGTCCAGGTCGCACTGCTGACACACCAGATCGTGCAGCTTACCGAGCACCTGAAGACCCACAAGCAGGACCACCACAGCCGCCGCGGGCTGCTGCTCATGGTGGGCCGCCGTCGGCGGCTGCTGAAGTACATCGCGAAGAAGGACATCACGCGATACCGGAACCTGATCCACCGTCTCGGCGTGCGCCGGTAGGTTTCCAGAGGGAGCGGCTGGTCCGCTCCCTCTGTTCGTACCGTGCTTTGACCACCGTTCGGCGGGCGTATCGTCCACAATGGTGGGTAAGAGCAACAACTGAATCGCGAAGCGCTCCCGTGCGCCGCCCCTCGGCTGCTGCGTCGAGGCCGGTCCTCGGTAGTGGTTTCCGGACCGTCACAGCGGGCCGGAAACTTCGATCGATGACCGGCCGTCACGGACCTCTCGGCGCTCTGCGGGCACGCACAGTGCCGCACCGGCGAGTCGAGACGAGAACTCGGCGACGAAGAAGACCCTCCGAGGTACGGGTGCGGGAGCAGATGTGAACCCTGTGCTAGGAGGCCGCCCATGGAGGGCGCATACTCTGCCGAGGCCGTGATCGACAACGGCCGGTTCGGCACTCGTACTATCCGGTTCGAAACCGGACGTCTCGCCCGGCTGGCCGCGGGGTCGGCCGTGGCCTACCTGGACGACGAGAGCATGGTGCTCTCGTCCACCACCGCGTCGAAACGACCGAAGGAGAACCTCGACTTCTTCCCCCTGACGGTGGACGTCGAGGAGCGCATGTACGCCGCGGGGCGCATCCCCGGCTCGTTCTTCCGGCGGGAGGGGCGCCCCTCCGAGGACGCCGTTCTGACCTGCCGGCTGATCGACCGGCCGCTGCGCCCGTCGTTCCAGGACGGGCTGCGCAACGAGATCCAGATCGTGGAAACGATCATGACGCTGCACCCCGAGCACCTGTACGACGTCGTGGCGATCAACGCCGCCTCGATGTCCACACAGCTCGCCGGGCTGCCGTTCTCCGGCCCGATCGGCGGCGTCCGCGTGGCGCTGATCGACGGGCAGTGGGTGGCGTTCCCGACCCACAGTGAGCTGGAGGCCGCCACGTTCGACATGGTGGTCGCGGGCCGGGTCCTGCAGGACGGCGACGTCGCGATCATGATGGTGGAGGCCGAGTCCACCCAGCGCACCCTGCAGCTCGTCGCGGACGGCGCTGTCGGCCCGAACGAGCAGACCGTCGCCGAGGGGCTGGATGCGGCCAAACCGTTCATCAAGGTGCTGTGCAAGGCGCAGCAGGCGCTCGCCGACCAGGCCGCTCAGGAGACCGGGGAGTTCCCGATCTTCCTCGAGTACGAGGACGACGTCTACCAGGCGGTCGACAACGCGGTCCGCGAGCAGCTGTCCAACGCGCTGACCATCGCGGACAAGCAGGAGCGCGAGGCCGAGCTGGAACGCGTGAAGGGGCTGGCCGGGGAGAAGCTCCTCGAGGACTTCGAGGGGCGCGAGAAGGAGATCGGTGCCGCGTACCGTTCGCTCACCAAGCAGCTGATGCGGGAGCGGGTACTGCGGGACAACGTCCGTATCGACGGCCGGGGGCCCAAGGACATCCGCCAACTGAACGCGGAGGCCAACGTCCTGCCCCGCGTGCACGGTTCGGCGCTGTTCGAGCGCGGCGAGACCCAGATCCTGGGTGTGACCACGCTGAACATGTTGCGCATGGAGCAGACGGTTGACACGCTCAACCCGGAGAAGACCAAGCGCTACATGCACAACTACAACATGCCGCCGTACTCCACGGGGGAGACCGGCCGGGTCGGCTCGCCGAAGCGCCGGGAGATCGGGCACGGTGCGCTCGCCGAGCGGGCGCTCATCCCCGTGCTGCCGTCCCGGGAGGAGTTCCCCTACGCCATCCGGCAGGTCTCCGAAGCGGTCGGCTCCAACGGGTCGACCTCCATGGGGTCGGTCTGTGCCTCCACGATGTCGCTCATGGCGGGGGGCGTTCCGCTCAAGGAGATGGTCTCCGGTATCGCGATGGGGCTCATCAGCGAGGGCGACAACTTCGTCACGCTGACCGACATCCTCGGTGCGGAGGACGCGTTCGGCGACATGGACTTCAAGGTCGCCGGAACGCGTGAGCTGATCACGGCGCTGCAGCTCGACACGAAGCTGGACGGGATCCCGGCCCAGCAGCTCTCCGCCGCGTTGCAGCAGGCCCGTGGCGCGCGCCTGGCCATCCTGGACGTCATGCAGGAGGCCATCGTCCGGCCCGCCGAGATGAGCCCGCACGCCCCGCGCATCCTCACCGTGAAGGTGCCCGTCGAGAAGATCGGGGAGGTCATCGGCCCCAAGGGCAAGATGATCAACACGATCCAGGAGGACACCGGCGCCGACATCACGGTCGAGGACGACGGCACCATCTACGTCGGCGCTACCGACGGCCCTTCCGCCGAGGCCGCCCGGGACACCATCAACAGCATCGCCAACCCGACGATGCCGGAGGTCGGCGACCGTTACCTCGGTACGGTCGTCAAGACCACGGCCTTCGGGGCGTTCGTGTCGCTGCTGCCCGGCAAGGACGGTCTGCTGCACATCTCGCAGATCCGGAAGCTGCACGGCGGGAAGCGGATCGAGAACCTCGACGACGTCCTCGGTATCGGGGAGAAGATCCAGGTGGAGATCCGCGAGATCGACGACCGCGGCAAACTGTCCCTCGTTCCCGTGGAGGTCGCCGACGCCGAGGCGGAATCCGGGTCCGACTCCGCCGAGGAGGGCGAGACCGCGGAAGCCGAGGAGTCGAGCGGCTCGGACGAGGACAGTGGTTCCGGCGGCGGGGGCGAGCGGCGGCGTCGTCGCCGCGGCGCCCGCAGCGAGAACACCTGACCTGAGCTGACGAACCGTAGCAGCGGGGCGGCCGTGTCACGGACACGGCCGCCCTTGGTATTGCCAGCCCCGCACCAGAAAAGCGAGTCATGAACCCAACCCCTACCGCCGCGGAACAGACACAGCCCACCCTGACCCTGCTGGAACCCGGCCAGGGGTCCGGCCGCGTGCAACGCAGCGTCCTGCCCGGCGGGCTGCGCGTGGTGACGGAGACCGTCCCGGGCGTGCGCTCCGTGTCGTTCGGCGTCTCGGCGACCACGGGCTCCCGCGACGAGGACGACGAGCACGCCGGGTCCGCCCACTTCCTGGAACACCTGCTGTTCAAGGGGACGCACCGGCGCTCCGCCCGCGACATATCCGCGGCTCTCGACGGGGTCGGCGCCGACCACAACGCCTACACCACCAAGGAGCACACCACCTACTACGCCAAGGTGCTCGACCGGGACCTCCCGCTGGCCATCGACGTCGTGAGCGACATGGCGACCGGATCGCTGCTCGATCCCGCCGAGGTGGAGAGCGAACGCGGCGTCATCCTCGAGGAGATCGCGATGTACGAGGACGAGCCCAGCGAGCTCGTCGACGACGTCTTCGCCGCGCACGTCTTCGGTGGGAACCCCCTCGGACGCCCCATCCTCGGTACTCGTGACACCATCTCCGCACTGCCGCGGGAACGCATCGCGGAGCAGTACCGCAGTGCCTACGTCCCCGCAGAACTCGTGGTCACCGCGGCGGGAAACCTCGACCACCAGACGGTGGTCGACCAGGTCGCGGCCGCGTTCGGCCCCCAACTGGAGACCGCCGGTTCCGTGCCGCCGGCGCCGCCGCGCAGCGGTTCGGAGGCGATGGCGATACGCCCGGGAACGGCCCTGGTGCCGCGGGACACGGAACAGGCGCACCTGATCCTGGGGTGTGCGGGAGTGACCCGGACCGATGACCGGCGCTACGCGCTGCGGGTGCTCGACGCCGTCCTCGGCGACGGGCCGTCCTCCCGGTTGTTCCAGGAGGTGCGGGAGAGGCGCGGGCTGGCCTACGCGGTGCAGTCGTTCCACAGCGGATTCGCCGACGCCGGCTTGTTCCAGGTGTACGCGGGGTGCCAACCGGACAAGGTGGACGAGCTTCTGGACGTGCTGCGCACCGAACTCGCCCGTGTGGCGGCGGAGGGGATCTCCGAGGAGGAGCTGGTGCGTGCCAAGGGCCAGATCACGGGTTCCCAGGTGCTGGACAGCGAGGGGACGAACGCGCGTCGCGGTCGGATCGCCGCGCACGAGCTCGGCCACGCCCGGCACCGTTCCGTGGACGAGGACCTTCGCACGTTCGATGCGGTGACGCTCGAGGACGTGTCCCGTGTCGCGGCTGAGGTGCTGAACCGGCCCCGGGCACTGGCGGTGATCGGCCCCTACGGCCGGGACCGCGAGTTCTGAGCGCCGTTTCCCCGCGAACGAACGACGGCCCGGGTGGAACCTCGGTTCCACCCGGGCCGCCTGCGCCGGTAACCCGACTGGGGGTTACTTGCCCCGGCGCTTCTTGCTCTGCACCTCGATCTGGCTGGGCCCGGAGGCGTCGGCGCCACCGTGCACCGTCACCTCGAGCAGACCGTCGTCGAAGTTCGCCTCGAGGCTGTCCTCGTCGATCCCGACCGGGAGGGTGACCTCACGGCGGAAGTTACCGAGGAAACGCTCGGAGGCGTAGTAGAGCCGGTCCTCGTCGTTGCGGCGGCGCTCACCCGAGATCGTCAGGTAGCCGTGCGAGAACGACACCTCGACCTCGTCGGGGTTGACCCCGGGTATCTCGCACTGGATGACCAGGTCGTCGCCCCGAGCGAAGATGTCGGTGGTGGGGCTCCACGCGTCGGCGTGCCCGCGGGGCTGCGCGTACCCCGAACTGGTCTCCAGGGTGGACATGGTGTCGGAGATGCGGTTCATCTCGCTCATCATGTCCAGGACACCACGGAAGGGGTTGGCCCCCTTCCTTCGTTTAGCTGTCACAGCATCCGTCCCTTCACTGCTCGTCTTCGGTACGTGTCGACGTTGCGCTTCCGGAGGTCCCGACGGTCACGTTCCCCTCATCCTCGGGGTTCTGGTGTGACGGTTTCCCGTCTCCGAGACGCGGCAGCTGCATGTCAGGATAGATGGATGCCGGGTCCTCCTGCTTCAGGGCCTTCAACAGGCCAGCCAGCATGAACAGGAGCACGATCGCGAACGGCAGTCCTGTGATGACCGCTGCGGATTTCAGGGCCTCCAGTGCTGCTGTGCCGCCCGCGACAACCAGCACGATGGTCACCAGACCCTCGGTGACGGCCCAGAAGATCCGCTGGATCTTCACCGGGTGCGGGTCGCCGCCGTTGGTCAGCATGTCCACGACGAGCGAGCCGGAGTCCGAGGAGGTGACGAAGAAGACCGTCACGACGAGCACGGTCAGCAGCGAGACCAGGCTGATGAGGATGCCGGCCACCGGCAGTGCCTCGACCAGCTCGTACATGCCCTCGGCCTCGTCGCCGACGCCGCTGATCCCAGCGTTCTGGAGCTTGTCGTAGAACATGCCCGCGCCGCCGAAGACGCCGAACCACACGACGGTGACGCCCACCGGGGCGAACAGCGTTCCGGTGACGAACTGGCGCAGGGTACGGCCGTAGGAGATACGGGCGAGGAACATGCCGACGAACGGCGACCAGGAGATCCACCAGCCCCAGTAGAAGACGGTCCAGGCCACGCTGAAGTCGTGCGTGGCGGTGCTGGCCGTGGCGCCCTCCATCTGGCCGGGCATGAAGGTGAGGCTCATCTCCACGAGGTTCTGGAGATAGGCGCCGGCACCGGTGGTCATCATGCTGAGCATCCACAGCTTCGGGCCGAGGAGGAACACGAAGACCATCAGCGCTGCGGCCAGCCACAGGTTGATGACCGACAGCCGGCGGATGCCCTTGTCGATGCCGGCGACGACGCTGATGACGGCGACCGCCGTGATGAGGCAGATGATCGCGACCTGGACGAGGCCCGTGTTGGGAACTCCCAGGACCCGTTCCAGCCCGCTGTTGATCTGCTGGGTCCCCAGACCGAGTGAGGTGGCCAGACCGAACAGCGTGCCGAACACGGCGAGGATGTCGATCAGGTTACCGAGCCAGCCGTAGATGCGGCTGCCGATGAGCGGGTACAGCGCCGACGCGGGCCGCATGGGCAGACCCTTGCGGAAGCAGAAGTAGCCCAGCGAGGCACCGACGATGATGTAGATGGCCCACGGGTGGAAACCCCAGTGGAACAGGGTGTACTGCAACGCGCCCGTGGTGGACTCTGCGACGTTGTCGACGTTGACGATCCGGTCGTCGACCGAGTCCCAGACCGGCTCGGTGACACCGTAGAACACCAGGCCGATACCCATGCCGGCGGTGAACAGCATGGCGAACCACGCCATGGTGCCGAACTCCGGCCGCGACGAGTCCGGGCCCAACCGGATCCGGCCGTAGCGGCTGAGCATCAGCCACAGGGCGAACACGAGGAAGAACGAAGCGGCGAGGGTGTAGAACCAGCCGAACTTCTCCCCGATCCAGTTCCGGACGTTGAGCGCGTTGGCCTCGAACTGCTCCGGGAACACGATGCCCAGTACGACGAAGGCCAGGATGACCACACCGGAGATGAAGAACACCGGTGGGTTCGTATGCTCCTTTATATACGATTTCTGTTGAGGGATGACGACTCCTTCCCGAGCTCCGGCTCGGCTCTGCCGGCTCCATGGAGTGCGGGTCCGTGCGGACCACTCCGCTGCTGCCGGGCCGACTCAGAGCCCTGCATCGCGCGGCCCGTGCGCTCGCACGTCGGGCCGCAGCGGTTGCCGGACGGCCGAATTCTGGTTGCTATTCGTAGTCCTTGGCGCAGCCTATACGCCAACGTGCGCAAATCATGTGTTTTGCGGGCGAGTGGTTATCGTATATTGATCGGTTTGTGCCGGTTTTAGTTATCGCGCTACCTCCGGGGAGCCGAGTGTGTTCGTAGAGTCGCCTGTGGCTGTGCATCCCATCATCGTGTACCGCACCGGCCTGTGTGAATATCCTGCTCAGCGCGGCCTCAACACATGTATGCCATGTGCCCGGCCGGGTGTGGGAGCTTATTCGGTGTGGCGGTGAGAATGGCCGGATCCGGCCATTCTCACCGCCACACCGATATTGACATCCAGGGATTGGTGTTGCTTTCCGCGCGCTTACTCAACCCTGTGGTGCCGTTCTCGGTATGCCGTGAAACGTGGTATTTCGCACTTGTCCCCGGATGGGGCGTAACGGAGCGTTCCCCCAGGTGATCCCGGAAAAACACACATCCGCCACGTGTTCGGGAGCGGGGATGCGCACCGCACGGTCCTGCCTCGTGGTTCCTCGCGCCTTCCGCCACTGGTGCCGCTTGGCGGTGCTGGGGCGGAGCGGATCCGGCCCTTCCCCGTGGCGGACGCCCTCGAGGAGCAGGCGGCCAACGGCGATCACGACCCGCTCACCGCGCACGCCGTCCGGAAGGGGGAATGGACCGTGCTGGTGGAACCGTCCGGGTGGCAGGGCACCACCCCCTCGGTCGCGGAGCGCGCGTCGGCCGGAACCGAGATGGTCGCCGTGTGGGCGCTCAACGCCAACGCGGAGGGCGCCTTTCTGTACGCCGTCGACGGGACGACGCGGGTGTGTTTCGACCCGTTGCGGCCCCAGGACGGCCTGGGAGCGTCCAACCCCCTCGACGCCGACATGCGCGCGGTCGGACTCGACCCGGAGCGGGGGCGGGAGTCCGGTGCCGATCCGGCCGGCGCGGCTCTGGCGCTCGCCGAGCGGATCACCGGCGTGCGGTTGGAGTCCGCTGACCTCGGCGGGGAACCGCTGGGCGCGGAGCTGTGGCCACTACTGGGTGATGTCGGCGCGGACGCTCGGCGGCTGGAGCCCGACCTTGCGGAGCTGGTCGCCGCTGCGGCACCGGAGGTTCGGCGCCGGGCGGCGGTGGACTACGCACGCTCATGGGCCGAGGAGGCCGGGGTGGCGGACCACCCGGAAGTCACCGCGGCCCTGGAGAGAGCGGAACGGGGTCCGGACGCGCCCGTCGACGATCACTCGGAGCTGGGTCTGCTCCTGCGTTCGTGGGGACAGGAGGCGTGGTCGCCGGAGCCACGGGAGGACCGGTTCGAGCTCGCCCGGACCTCCGAGGCGTTGCAGGCCGCGCTGCATCCCGATCCCGAGCTCGCCCTGCGGAGCGCTCTCGGGTGCGCCACGCACGTCACGGGTCGTTCCCGCGAGGCCGCACGCCGCAACGCGGTCCGCCGTGCGCTGGGAGCCTAGATACGTCGTCTTGGGATGGGCGAGTGTCGGAATCCGTACCTGGCCCTCTCCCGGGGCGCGGGCTCACCTGGGACCGTTGGCCACCACCAGGCAGGTGATGTTGCCGCCGAAACCGAACGACAGCAGGACGGTGTAACCGTCGGGGGTGAGGTCGGGACGCTCCAGTAGCCAGGCGAGGTTGGCCAGCAGGTCACCGGTTCCGATGTGGCCGGTGTCCTGGCCGAGCAGGATGTGGCGCTGGTAGAGCGGCTCGGGCAGCAGGCGCGGTAGCGTCTTGGCTGCCAGCGCCGCCGACATCCGCGGGGTGAGTACAGCGCGGATGCGGGGGTCGGCGGGCTCCAGTCCGGCGTGGTCCAGTGCCGTGGTGACAGTGTCGGTGATCGCCGCGCGTACTGCCGTGAAGGCCTGCGCGGCCGCGTGCCAGTCCTCACGCGACACTTTGTGGCCGGGCCGCGAGGGTTGGAACGGGTGCCGGTGGGCCACCAGCCCTCCCCCGATCAGGGGGTCCCCGCCGGAGGCGACCGCCATGACGGGAAGCGGCCCGGCGCCGCGGGTGAGCAGTGCGGCGGTCGCCCCGTCACTGAGGATGTTGACCAGGGAGTTGGCCCAGCGGTCGTAGGGCAGTGTGCTGAAGTTGTCCGACGTGGCGATGAGGGCGCGGTCGAGGTGCGGCTCCAGCATCATCGACGAGGCGGCGGCGTGCAGGGCGGTCGCGCCCGCGTTGGACATCTCGCAGAATCCCACGCTGGCGCAGGCGGTGATGCCGCTCGCCTGCGCGATCTGGTGGGCGGGCGACCACAGGTGCTCCCCCTGGTCGTAGGACCAGGCGTAGTGGAACAGGGAGACCTCGTCGGCGGTGACATCGCCCAGTTTGAGGGTGTCCTGTGCGGCGGATACCGCCATCTCCTCGACGCTGGTGTCACCGGCGTAGGCGGCCACGGGTCCGGCGGCACGGCGCGCCTGTGTCTCGGTGACGGCCCCGCTGGCCAGCGCCTCCTCCACGTGGTAGCGGTCCGGGGGTAGCCATACCGAGGCCGAGGTGATGCTCAGGGGCGCGTCGACTCTCACTGGGGGTCCCTTCGTCCGTCGCTGGGTGTGTGGCGGCTGGGTCGGTGGGGCGCTGGTTCAGGCGCTGGTGAGTAGCAGTGCCGCGTTCTGCCCTCCGAACCCGACCGACGTGCTCAGTACGGTGCGTATCGATGCCAGTCGCGGCGCCTTGGTCACCACGTCCAGCCCGATCTCCGGGTCGATGTGGTCGAGGTTGGCGGTGGGTGGGATCTCTTGGTGCTCCAGTGTCAGTACCGCGGCCGCCGCTTCCAGGGAGCCGGCGGCCCCATGGGCGTGGCCGATGACGCTCTTGAGCGCGGTCACCGGCGGTGGTGCGGGCAACGTCGCGCGCAGCGCCCTGGCCTCGGCGAGGTCGCCGATCGGGGTGGAGGTGGCATGGGCGTTGACGTGGTCCACCTCGCTGGGGTCGAGTTCGGCGTCGTCCAGGGCGGCGCGAATCGCCAGCTGGGCACCGTGGCCCTGGGGCTCCGGGCGTGTGAAGTGGTGGGCGTCGGCCGAGGCGCCGTATCCGGCTACCCGGGCCCGCGCGCGGGCGCCGCGGGCCCGGGCGTGCTCGGCGCGTTCCAGGGTCATGATGCCCGCGCCTTCGCCCAGTACGAATCCGCTGCGGCGGGGGTCGAACGGCCGTGAGGCTTCGGAGGGAGGGATGTCGTGGGCCAGCGCGTTCATCCGCCAGTAGGTGGCCGCGTAGACGGGGCTGCGCAGTGACTCGCTGCCACCGGTGACCACCACGTCGCAGGTGCCTGAGCGGAGGAGGTCGCGCGCCACGCCGATCGCGGTCGTTCCGGAGGCGCACGCCGTGGCGGTGACGAGGTTCGGGCCTTGGAAACCCTGGTCGAGGGCGACCTCGCCGGCGGCCATGTTGGGGATGCTGCGCGGGACGAACAGTGGGGACATGCTGCGGTAGTCGCCTTCGGCCAGGTGGGCGAAGGCGCGCGCGTAGTGGTTGGGGCTGTTGCCGGTCACCCCCAGCACCACCCCGACCCGGGTGGCGTCGACGGTGCCGGTGTCGATCCCGGCGTCGGCCGTGGCGTCGCGGGCGGCGACCAGTGCCATGTGTGCGAAGCGGTCCAGTCGCCAGCTGGTGCGGCGCCCCAGCAGCGTGTCGGGGTCGAAGTCGGGTACGGCGCAGGAGAAGTCCACCGGGAGGCCGTCCAGCTCGGGGTCGTGGGTGGCGACGGAGACGCCCGAGCGCAGGGTTGCCCAGTTGGCCGGGGGGTCGACGCCGGCGGGGCTGACCATCCCGAGGCCGGTGACGACGATCTCGGGCGTGTTCACTGCGGCCCCCGCGCGTTCTCGTTGGAGGTCCGGCTCATGTGCTCGGCGGCCTGGGCCAGTGTCATCTGCGGGTCGAACTCCTCGAACAGGAACACGTCCGTCTCTTCGTGCAGCATCAGTCCCAGCTCGACCATGGCGAAGGAGTCCAGCTGCAATTCCTCGAAGGTGGTGTCGGGACCGATCTCGCTGGCGTCGAGCCCGAGCTGGTTCGTCAACTGGTCGACGATCAGGTCGTAAGAGGTGCTCAATGCGATCATTCCTTCGTGCTTCAACAGTGTGTGACAACACTGCCACGGAGAGATTGGAGTGCGCAGGTGTTCGCGCAAGCGCGTGGAATGTCGCTGAGGGGTGCTTCAGGGGTGCACACCACATTGACCTGAAGCCGGCTTCAGGGGCTGGGGCTTCGGGCGTTGCTGGCTGCGCCCTCACACGGGGGCAGGCCCGTGCCGCTGTCGGCGCCGCAACCATGACGACCGAGCCCGGAAGTTCCCGGTGGACATGCGGATGACCGCGATGACGTCCATGGACAGCGCCGTACGCGCCCGACAAAGCCAGCGCCCCTTCTCCAGGGCCGCCCTGCGCCGCATCCGGCGAACATTAGCGTCCTCACCGGAGTCGCCTGACCTGGTTCCTGGTGCTCAGCGTCATAGCTGAGGCCGAGCGGGAGGTGTTCCCCTGCATCGGGGGGTTCTACAACGTGTGGCGGCGGCACTCGGCCAACGGCTAGGCCGTGTTTAAGAAGGTGTTGTTGCGAGGTCGCGTAGCCAGATGTCGATCACGGCGATGTGGACCGTGGCCTCGTAGCGCAGGGCGAGCTTGTCGTAGCGCGTGGCCACCGCGCGGAATTGCTTGAGCAGCCCTACGCCGCACTCCACCGCATGGCGGTCCCGATAGGCCCGGGCATCGAAAGCGGGCGGCCGGCCGCCCGCCGACCCCCGGGCTTTGCGGTGGGCCCGCTGGTCGGCGGGCTCGGCGATGGTCGCGGGGATCTTCCTGCGCCGTAGGTAGGCGCGATTGCTCCGGGAGGAGTAGGCCTTGTCGGCCAGCACGCGGTCGGGCCGGGTGCGCGGGCGCCCTGGCCCCGGGCGGGCCACGCGGATGCGCTCCAGCACTCGCGCGAACTGCGGGCTGTCGCCGCGGTGGCCGGCGCCCACCACCACCGCCAGGGGTTTGCGGCCCTGCTCTCCGGCGAGGTGGAGCTTGGTGCCCCACCCGCCGCGCGAGCGTCCCAGTGCGTGGTCGCGGGGTTCGTCCCCGGGCGGTTCGACCTGGTCGTAGGGGGTGCGGCGGGCGCCGGCGGCGTGGGGGTGGGCCCGGCACGTCGTGGAGTCGACCGAGACCCGCCAGTCGATGAGCCTGGCCGTATCGGCCCAGGCCCGCAGTTTCGCCGCGATCAGTGTCCAGATCCCGGCGCGCTGCCAGGTCCGCAGCAGGTGGTAGACCGATTGCCAGTGGCCGTAGCGTTCGGGCACGTCGCGCTAGGGCGCGCCGATGCGGGTGCGCCAGCGGATGCCGTCCAGCAGTTGGCGGCGGCTCCATGTGGGCGGCTTTCCGCGTCCGCTCCTGGCGGGCAGCAGCGGTTCGAGCACGCGCCACTGCTTGTCGGTGAGATCGTTGCGTCCTCCGATCGATACCCTGGCCACCGAGGTCTCCGTGTAGATGGGCTGCTTGGTCGTTGTCCCATCTACCGGAGACCTCGCTCATGCGCAGCCCCGACATGCCGGAGAAGCAGGACAAGCCGGACTTCTTAAACAGGACCTAGCTCAGTCCTGCTGAATATGGACGTCGTCACACCGTTGCGACGGTCTCAGTGTCATACCCACCACAGCTGGCCGGCGAAGCCGCATAAAACACAAGCCCGCCACCTGCCAATTGAACCGAAGCAACTCCAGATCGGTGAGGCCTTGGGTTCGTATTGAAGAAGGTCATTTCAGGCAGCCGCGGGTTTTGGCGTGTATGTGGCGTGATCAACCGCCGATTCCCGGACGCTTCCGCAACCAGCCGTACGGGTACCTAGGCGCCGCTGGCTTGGTTTTTCCAGGTCAGCGGCGCTTTTTTATGCTCAGGAGAGGTGCACCTGGCAGGATTCGAACCTGCGACCGTCGGATTAGAAGTCCGATGCTCTATCCCCTGAGCTACAGGTGCCCGAAAACCCCCGTATACCAGGGGTTCCGTTACCGCGACCGAGTATACCGCCGTGTCACAGCGGTTGGACAGTGCGGGATTGTCTCCCCAGAAGGGGGGCTGTGAATCCGACACTGTCACTCATGGATCCGTAGGAGCGTGACGACGCGCGGCGTGTGCGGGCGTTCAGAAGACCCACCAAGCGCTGACACAGATCAGTACCGCTGTGAGAACCGCGACCGGCACTTCGGTCCTCCTTCCTCTGGGGTGTTCCCGGGTGGATACAGGACTGGAGAAACGAGTGTTACTCTAAGTAATTGTTAGTAACAGTATGTGTTTATCGTTTTGCCGAGTCTTGGGGGAACCGTGAGGGAACGTGTGCCGGGGAAGTACGGTTGACCTCGTGATTACGCCGCACCGTCGCCAACGTGTTCGAGGGATCGCCCGCGGGCTGCTCATCGGGACCGTGCTCGACCGGTTCGTCCCTGAGCCGCGCCGCGGCCACCCCGTAGCGCTGTACGGCACCGTCGCCGCAGCGTTGGAACGCCGCATGTACCGGGACTCCCGCCGCCGGGGAGCCGCCTTCGCCGCGCTCGCCGCAGCGCCGGTCGCCGCTGCGGGCGCCGCGGCGCAGCGGGCGGCTCCCGCGCGTGCCCAGGCCGCGTTGACCGGCGCGGTCACCTGGAGCGTCGTCGGCGGGGCCGCCCTGGAACGGGAGGCGGAACTCATCGCCGCGGATCTGGAAGCGGGCGACCTCGCGTCGGCTCGACAGCGCCTGCCCCATCTCTGCGGCCGGGACCCGGAGAGCCTCGACGAGAAGGGGATCGCCCGCGCCGTCGTCGAGTCCGTGGCGGAGAACACCTCGGACGCGGTGGTGGCCCCCCTGGTGTGGGGTGCCCTCCTCGGTATCCCCGGCCTGGCCGGCTACCGGGCGGTGAACACCCTGGACGCCATGGTCGGCCACCGCTCGCCGCGCTACGAGCGCTTCGGCTGGGCCTGTGCCCGACTGGACGACGTGGCGAACTGGCTGCCGGCACGGGCAACGGCGGTACTCGCGGCTCTGTCCGCACCGGTCGTGTCCGGGAGTCCGCTGCGCGCGTGGCGGAGCTTCCTGCGGGACGGCCGGCACCATCCCAGTCCCAACGCGGGATGGTGCGAGGCGGCCTTCGCCGGCGCGCTCGACAAACGACTGGGGGGACGCAACATGTACGGATCGCGTGTGGACGAGCGGCCCGAACTGGGCGAGGGCGGGCCGCCGGACGCCGGTGACATCCGCCGCGCCGTGCGCCTCGCCCGCACGGTGAACACCGCGGCCGCCGTGCTCGCGGCCGCGGCCGCCGTGCGGCTTTCTCCCGGACAGCGGTCGGGCAGCGCGGAAGCGGGGGCGGTCTGATGCGGCAGGGAGACGGTCACGGGGCCGGCCTGCTGGTGACCGGCACGACGTCCGACGCCGGCAAGAGCGTGATCACCGCGGGCATCTGCCGGTGGCTCGCCCGCCAGGGGGTCAAGGTGGCCCCGTTCAAAGCGCAGAACATGTCACTGAACTCCGTGGTCTCCCTGGACGGGGCGGAGCTCGGCCGGGCCCAGGCCATGCAGGCGGCGGCGTGCGGGATCGAGCCCGCGGCCGAGATGAACCCGGTGCTCCTCAAACCGGGAGGGGAGCGCACCAGCCAGGTCATCGTGCACGGGCGCGCGCTCGGTGAGGCCGACGCGGTGAGCTACCGGGACTACACCGGCCAGCTGCGGGAAGCCGCGTTGGAGGGCCTCACCCAGCTGCGGAAGGACTACGACGCGGTGATCTGCGAGGGGGCGGGAAGCCCCGCGGAGATCAACCTGCGCCCCACGGACATCGCCAACATGGGGCTGGCGCGCGCGGCCCGCCTTCCGGTGCTGCTCGCCGGAGACATCGACCGGGGAGGCGTGTTCGCCGCGCTGCACGGCACGGTGGCGCTCCTGGAACCCGCCGACCAGGCGCTGATCTCCGGGTTCGTGATCAACAAGTTCCGGGGCGCGCCCGAGCTGCTCGACCCCGGTCTGCGGATGCTGCGCGACCTCACCGGCCGGCCGGTGCACGGTGTCCTGCCGTGGCTCGACGGGCTGTGGCTGGACACCGAGGACTCCCTGGCGCTCAGCGCCGACCGGGGAGAGGCGCGCCCTCCCGTGGGTGAGCAGACACTGCGGGTGGCCGTGGTGCGGTTCCCCCGGATCAGCAACTTCACCGACATCGACGCGCTCACGGTGGAACCCGGCGTTGACGTGCGGTTCGTGACACAGCCGCAGGAGCTGGGCGACGCCGACCTGGTCGTGCTGCCGGGCAGCCGGGCCACCGTCGCCGATCTGGCCTGGCTGCGCCGCCAGGGGCTGACGGAGGAGATCGCACGCCGGGCGGCCGCCGGCCTGCCCGTCCTGGGGATCTGCGGCGGGTACCAGATGCTCGCCCGGG
The DNA here is from genome assembly GCF_006717075.1 of Haloactinospora alba. NCBI lineage: Bacteria > Bacillati > Actinomycetota > Actinomycetes > Streptosporangiales > Nocardiopsidaceae > Haloactinospora > Haloactinospora alba. The sequence goes on along the minus strand of NZ_VFQC01000001.1, from coordinate 2,603,332 downwards.
AGATCCACGACGACGTCGAGTCCGGCCAGGGCCGGGTCCCCGGGCTGGGACTGCTGCCCGCCACCGTACGGTTCGCGGCGGAGAAGACCCTGGGCCGCTCGCGGGGGACGGCCTACGGCCATCCGGTGAGCGCCTACGAGATCCACCACGGCCAGTTCGACCCGGAACCGGGGGCCAGCAGCGCCGAACCGTTCCTGGACGGTTACCGGGACGGTTCGGTGTACGGCACCACCTGGCACGGCGCGTTGGAGAACGACGCGTTCCGCCGGGCGTTCCTCTCCGACATCGCCCGGCAGGCCGGCCGGAGCTTCACCCCGGCCGCGGACACCGACTTCGCCGCCGAACGCGAGGCCCGCCTGGACGCGCTGGGTGACCTGGTGCAGCACAACCTCGACACGGACGCGCTCTGGCGCCTGCTCGAATCCGGCCCGCCCACCGGCCTGCCCGTGGTCCCACCCGGTGGTGCCTCCTAGGGTCCTCCCGCCGGGGTTCCCACCCCACGGTCCCGACCGGTGGGGTGGGAAGCGCCCGGCCGCCGCCGGTGCCGGAGCGCGGGAACGCCCCGGGCCGAGTGCTCTCCCGTTCTGGCGCCCCGTATCCGCACGCGCCATACTGTCGGTGCCTCCCGAACCCCGACCCCCGCTGGCTGCGGCAGGGACACCACCCCCTACCCCGAGGAGAAGCATGCTCGCCGCCCTGACCGGCACGGGACTCTCGGCCGCGGCCGGGATCAACGCCTACATCCCACTGCTGCTGCTCGGTGCGCTCGCGCGGTTCACCGACCTGGTGCAGCTGGGATCAGGGTGGCAGTGGTTGGAGCACCCCGCCGCGCTCGGGACGGTAGGGGCGCTGCTGACGGTCGAGTTCGCGGCGGACAAGGTCCCCGTCGCGGACAGCGTCAACGACGCGGTGCAGACGTTCGTCCGTCCCACGTCGGGAGGGGTCACCTTCGGGGCGGGGGCGTCGTCGGTCGCCCTGGAGGACATGGCCACCGCCGGGGACGCGGTGAGCGGAGACGGCTCCTTCGGGTCCGTCGCGGCCGGGGTGGTGATCGCGCTCGCGCTGCACGCGGTCAAGTCCCTCGCGCGGCCACTCATCAACACGGCCACCCTCGGGTCCGGCGGTGCGGTGGCGAGTCTCGTCGAGGACGCCTCGAGCCTGAGCCTCGCCGTGCTCGCGATCCTCGTCCCGATCGCGATCCTGCTGTTCGTCCCGGTGTTCGTGTTCCTCGTGTGGTGGCTGCTGCGGCTGCGCGGGAAACGCAAGCGGGCCAGAGCGAACCGGAACCGGGTACCCACGGGGCCCGGCCCGCACCAACCGTGAGGGGCGGCTTCGGGCGGCGGCGGGGGAGCGGGGAACACCCGGCAGCACTCCCGACGGCGTTGCTGGGCGTTCGGTGCTTCCGCCTGCGGGAACGCGGTCGTGCGCCCGCCGTTCGCGTCAGTCCGCAGCGGGCAGCGGGGAACCCGCCGCGCGTTCTGGACCCGTCCGGTTACGCCGCCGCGGCGGCGAGCTGGCGGGCGTAGTTCACCTGCTGCATCACGTATGCGACGGTGTTCGGCCCGTGGACGCCCACCATCGTGGAATGGAACATGCCGTGGCCCTGAACGGTCACCTGGATGTTCCCGCCCCACTTCTGCTCCTTCATGAGGAGGAACAGGAGACCGAGCAGGCAGAACCAGATGAAGACGATGGCGAGCACGATCCCGGCGGTGGAGATGTTCTCGTTGTACTGGCTCATGTCCGTCACCGTCCAGGTCGTTCCCGCGATGGGGAACCGTCCGGCGGGGGTGATCACCTCGTGCTGGGTGATGGTGATGTCCCCGATCACGGTGAGCGCCTGCTGCTGGGGCGCGGCCGCCTGGTAGTGCTCGGGAGGCGCCTGCCAGCCGCCCGTCTGCGGATTCTGGCCGTGCGGCACCATCTCACCGGAGGAGAACCCGCCGGAGGACGGGTTCTCCTCCGGAAACGAGTCGCCGGACGAGGGTTGCGGATACGGGTTCGCGGAACCCTGGTGGGGGTCGGGGTAGTGACTCATAAGGGGATTCTGCCAAACGGGGGGTCGCCCCAAAACCACACAGTGCCTCGGGCAGGGCCGAACACGGTAACCAGGCCGTCCTCTGCGAGGATGGTCCCCGGCGGCGCGGAGGAACACGGTGCGAGTCCGTGGCTGTCCCGCAACTGTCAGGGGCCCGGCCCGGGGCGTGTGGCCGTGGCCCGAGCCAGGAACTCCGCGGCGCCGTGTACCTGTTCCGTGCCGGGGCGAGGACCCCGGTTGTCGAGATAGAGGACCCCGTCGTGGCTACCATCCTGCTGTTGTCCACAGCCGACACCGAGCTGCTCGCCGCCAGATCCGCCGATGCGGGATACCGCACCGCCAACCCGTCCCGTACCTCCGCCGCGGATCTCACCGACCTCCTGGACGGGGTGGACATCGCCGTCGTCCGGTTGCTGGGCGGGCGCGAGGCGTGGCCGGACGGGTTGGAGGCGTTGCGGTCCAGTGGGGTACCGTTCGTCGCCCTGGGCGGGGAGTCCGCACCGGACGCCGAGATGATGGCCCTGTCCACCGTTCCCTCCGGCACGGCCACCGAGGCGCACGCCTACCTGCACGAGGGCGGCACCACGAACCTCCGCCAGCTCGCCCGGTTCCTCTCCGACACGCTGCTGCTGACCGGTGAGGGGTTCGACCCTCCCCAACCCATGCCCGAGTACGGCGAGCACGGTTCCTACGAGCAGCGTCCGGACCGGCCGACCGTGGCGGTGATCTTCTACCGCGCCCACGAGCTCTCCGGGAACACCGCGTTCATCACCACCCTGTGCACGGAGATCGAACGGGCCGGCGGTAACGCCCTCCCCGTGTTCTCCGGCTCGCTGCGCGGGGTGTCGCGGGAGAACAAGCCCGGCCTGTTCGAACTGCTGGACCGCGCCGACACCGTCATCACCACCGTTCTCGCGGCCGGCGGCGCGGTGGCGGCCGACGCCAGCGGCGGCGGGGACGAGGACGCCTGGGACGCCGGGGCGCTCGCCGAACTGGACGTCCCGATCCTGCAGGGCATGGTCCTGACCTCCACCCGCGAACAGTGGCAGGCCTCGGACGCTGCCCTCACCCCGATGGACGCGGGCATGCAGGTCGCCATCCCCGAGTTCGACGGCCGCCTGATCACCGTCCCGTTCTCGTTCAAACAGGTCGACGAGGACACGGGCATCCCCACCTACGCCGCCGACCCGGAGCGCGCCGCGCGGATCGCCGGGACCGCTGTGCGGCACGCCCGGCTGCACGCGGTACCGACCCCGGAACGCCGCCTGGCCCTCGTGCTGTCGTCCTACCCCACGAAACACTCCCGGGTCGGCAACGCCGTCGGCCTGGACACCCCCGCCTCGGCGGTGCGGCTGCTGCGGGAACTCGCCGCGCGCGGTTACGACCTGGGAGAGGACGACACGCTCTTCCGCCGCCCCGGGCCGGACGAGGACCGCCGCGAGGACGACGGCGACCCGCTGATCCACGCCCTCATCGCGGCGGGCGGCCACGACGTGGAGTGGCTGAGCGAGGACCAGCTCGCCGCTGCCAGCGCCCGCGTCCCACTGGACGACTACCTGCGCTGGTTCGAGAAACTGCCGGCGGAGCTGCGGGACAGCATCGTCCGGCAGTGGGGCGACCCGCCGGGCGAGCTCTACGTGGACGACTCCCGGGGGCGGCCCGAGATCGTGCTGGCCTCGTTGCGGTTCGGCAACGTGGTGCTGATGATCCAGCCGCCGCGCGGCTTCGGGGAGAACCCGATCGCGATCTACCACGATCCCGACCTGCCGCCCTCCCACCACTACCTCGCAGCCTACCGGTGGTTGGAAGCCGGCAGCGACGACGGAGGCTTCGGCGCGGACGCCGTTGTCCACCTCGGCAAGCACGGGACGCTGGAATGGCTGCCCGGCAAGGGGCTGGGGCTCGCCGCCGAGGACGCCCCGGACGGCGTACTGGGGGACCTGCCGTTCGTCTACCCGTTCATCGTCAACGACCCCGGGGAGGGGACCCAGGCCAAGCGCCGTACGCACGCCACCCTCGTGGACCATCTGGTGCCGCCGATGGCCCGCGCCGACACCTACGGCGACATCGCCAAACTGGAACAGCTCCTGGACGAGTACGCCCAGGTGACCGAACTCGACCCGGACAAGGCGCCGACCCTGCGCAGCCAGATCTGGGAGCTGATCACCTCCGCCGAACTCCACCACGACCTGAACCGGGACGAGATGCCGGGTGAGGACGAGTTCGACGACTTCGTCATGCACGTGGACGGGTACCTGTGCGAGATCAAGGACGTGCAGATCCGGGACGGTCTGCACATCCTCGGCGGCGCCCCCCAGGGGGAGGACCGGGTCAACCTCGTGATGGCGGTGGTGCGCGCCTCGCAGGTGTGGGCGGGACAGGCGGGTGCCCTCCCCGGGATGCGGGCGGCCATCGCCGAGGCGTTCGGTCTGGACGAGAAGGGCCTCCTGGCCGAACCCGGTGCCCGCGTCGACGTCCCGGGGAGCCTGACCGGGATCGTCGACGGCCCCGCCGCCACGGCGTCGGACGCCATCGACCTGATCGACACGCTGGCGCGCCGGATGGTCGAGAGCATGGACTCCGCCGGCTGGCCGCCGGAGCAGGCGGAGACCGTGGTGCGCAACGAGATCGGGTTCCCGGTCGAGGACGCGCGGCGGGTACTGGCCTTCGCCGCCGAGGAGGTGGTGCCGCGGCTGGCGGCCACCACCGACGAGATCGACGCGGTGCTGCACGCCTTGGACGGCGGCCACGTTCCGGCGGGACCGTCCGGCTCTCCCACCCGCGGTCTGGTGAACGTGCTGCCCACCGGCCGCAACTTCTACTCGGTGGACCCCAAGGCCGTACCGTCCCGCAACTCGTTCGAGGTGGGCCAGGCGCTGGCGGACTCGCTGCTGCGGCGCCACCTCGAGGACAACGGCGAGTACCCGGCGTCGGTGGGGCTGACCGTGTGGGGTACCGCGGCGATGCGCACCCAGGGCGACGACATCGCCGAAGCGTTCGCGCTGCTGGGTGTGCGCCCGCGGTGGGACGACGCCTCGCGGCGGGTGACCGGTTTCGACGTCATCGACCTGGAGGAGCTCGGCCGTCCGCGCATCGACGTGACCCTGCGCATCTCCGGTTTCTTCCGGGACGCCTTCCCGCACGTCATCGGTCTGGTGGACGACGCGATCACGGCCGTGGCCGAGCTGGACGAGCCGTTGGAGAGCAACTACCCGCGTGCCCACGCCATGGCCGACCACACGGAGCACGGTGACTGGCGCCGCGCCACGAGCCGGATCTTCGGGTCGAAACCGGGCGCCTACGGGGCGGGGCTGCTGCCGTTGATCGACGCCCGCAACTGGCGCGACGACGCCGACCTCGCCGAGGTGTACGCGGTGTGGGGCGGCTACGCCTACGGGCGCGGGCTCGACGGCCAGGAGGCGCGCGCCGACATGGAGTCGTCGTTCAAACGGATCTCCGTGGCGGCGAAGAACCAGGACACACGTGAGCACGACATCGTCGACTCCGACGACTACTTCCAGTACCACGGCGGTATGGTCGCCATGGTCCGGCGGCTCACGGGAGCGAACCCCTCCGCCTACGTCGGCGACTCGGCCAAACCCGACCAGGTGACCACCCGGACCCTGGGTGAGGAGACGCGCCGGGTGTTCCGCGCCCGCGTGGTGAACCCGCGCTGGATCGCCGCCATGCGCGGCCACGGTTACAAGGGCGCGTTCGAGCTGGCGGCGACCGTGGACTACCTGTTCGGCTACGACGCCACGGCCGGCGTGGTGGACGACTGGATGTACACGAAGCTCGCCGAGACCTACGTCTTCGACGAGCAGAACCGGGAGTTCCTGGAGCAGTCCAACCCGTGGGCGCTGCGCGGCATGACCGAGCGCCTCCTGGAGGCCGCCGACCGCCAGCTGTGGGAACAGCCCGACCAGCAGACCCTGGAGCGCCTCCGCGAGACCTACCTGCGTCTGGAAGGAGAGCTGGAAGAGGGCGAGTGACGCCGCGGGCCGCGGCCGGGTCCGTGCGGTCGGCGCCCCCGCTGTTCCCTGCGCGGCCGGCTACCCAGCGTGAATTCCGGAGCGTGACAGTGCGCGAGTCCCGCCCGGTGGCAGCCGCCTCGTGCGCTGCCGCCGGGCGGGGAGGCCCGGCGGGGTGCGGCCGCCCCCTGCGGTTTCCGGCCCGGCAGGACTGTCACGTGCCGCCACGGAGAGTGTTCTGTGGCTCCGGGGAGTGCTTGATCCCGCTGATCCGGGTAGATTCTGTGGTACCCGCCACTCCGAACGGGAGGCCGGTTCCGATGCCGATGTGGGTCCTCTGGATGATAGCGGCCGTCGCGCTCGGCACCGCCGAGGTGTTCACGCTGACCCTGTCCCTGGGGCTGCTGGCCGTCGCCGCCCTGGTCGCCGGGGTCGCCGGCGCGCTGGGCATGGGCGTCATCGTGCAGATTCCGGTGTTCGCGGTCACGGCCGTCGCCGGCCTTGTGGTGGTACGGCCGATAGCGCGGCGCCACCTGTACCAGCCTCCCCCGCTGCGTTCCGGAGCGGCAGCTCTCGTCGGGAAGTCCGCGGTGGTGGTAACCGAGGTCACCGGCGAGGACGGGCGAATCAAACTCTCCGGAGAGGAGTGGTCCGCCCGTGCCCTCGACGAGGACCACGTCATTCCGGCCGGAACCCGGGTCGACGTGGTGGAGATCGAGGGGGCGACGGCGCTCGTCTACCCGCGGGAGGCGCTTCCCTGAGCATGTCGCCTGGTCCGACGCGCGAAGAACAAGGCAGGCACCACCATGACAGGCTTGGAAATCCTATTCGTCGCACTCGCTGCCCTCGTCGTCCTGGTCACCGTCGCGACGGTGCGGCTCGTTCCCCAGGCGCACGCCTACAACGTCGAACGGTTCGGCCGCTACCTGCGCACCCTCCAGCCGGGACTGAACTTCATCATCCCGGGTGTGGACCGGGTGCGCACCAAGTACGACCTGCGGGAACAGGTGTTCTCCTCGCGGCCGCAGCCGGTGATCACCGAGGACAACCTGGTCGTCAACATCGACACCGTGCTGTACTACCAGATCACCGAGCCCCGTGCGGCCGCCTACGAGGTGGCGGACTACCTGTCCGCCATCGACCAGCTCACCGTCACCACGCTGCGCAACGTCATCGGTGGCATGGACCTGGAACGCACCCTGACCTCACGCGAACAGATCAACGACACGTTGCGCGGAGTGCTGGACGACGCGACCGGAAAGTGGGGCATCCGGGTCAACCGGGTCGAGCTGAAAGCCATCGACCCACCGCCCTCCATCAAGGAGGCGATGGAGAAACAGATGCGGGCCGAGCGGGACAAGCGCGCGGTGATCCTGCACGCCGAGGGGGAACGGCAGTCCAAGATCCTCACCGCCGAGGGCGCGCGGCAGCAGGCGATCCTGGAGGCACAGGGGGAGCAGCAGTCCGCCATCCTGAAGGCCGACGGTGAGGCCAAGGCGGTCGAGCGGGTGTTCCAGGCCGTGCACCGCAACAACGCCGACCCCAAGCTGCTGGCCTACAAGTACCTGGAGACGCTGCCGCACCTGGCCAACGGGGAAGGCAACACCTTCTGGGTGATCCCCGGCGAGCTCACTCAGGCGGTACAGAACGTCACCCGGGCGTTCGCGGACCAGACGGGCGCCGCCCAGCCGGCGGGGGAGCCCGAACCGGAAACCGGGGCGGAGCCTGCCGACTCGGCGGCCTCCACCCGGGAGGAGGAACGGGTTCCCCAGCTCACCAGCGGTTCGGAGGGGGCCATGGCCTCCTCGGCCGATGCGGAGGAGGCCGCCAGGATGGCGGCCCAGGCGGTGGCCGACGCGCGCAGGGACGCGGAGGAGGCCTCCGCCGCTCGCCCCAGCTCCTCGAAACCGCCGAGCCAGCGCAGCGACGAGGAGTGACGCCCGCATCAGACGAGTAGCAGCTTGCCGGCCGTCCCGCGTCCGGCGAGTGCCTCGTGGGCCCGGGCCACCTCGGTCCACGGGTAGCGTTCGCCCACACGGACGTCCAGCTGCCCCGCGGCGACCCGCCCCAACACGTCACCCGCGCGCTCCAGCAGCTCGTCGCGGCCGGCGACGTAGTGGCCCAGGCTCGGCCGGGTGAGGAAGACCGAACCGGCGCTGTTGAGGCGCTGCGGGTCGACCGGGGGGACCGGGCCGCTGGACTGGCCGAACAGCGCGAGCGTGCCGCGCGGGCGCAGACTCGCCAGGCTCGCGTCGAACGTGTCCGCCCCCACACCGTCGTACACGGCGGCCACTCCGGCACCGTCGGTCAGCCTGCGCACGGACTCGGTGACGTCGTCGCGGGTGTAGCGGATGATGTCGTCGGCCCCCGCGCTGCGGGCGAGCTCCGCCTTGGCCTCGGTGGACACCGTCCCCAGGACGCGTGCGCCGCGCAGTTTGGCGAGCTGGGTGATCAGCAGCCCCGTCCCACCGGCGGCCGCGTGCACCAGGACCGTGTCGCCGGGCTGGACCGGGTGGGTGGAGTGGGTCAGGTAGTGGGCGGTGAGCCCCTGCAGCAGGACGGCGGCGGCCTGCTCCGTGCTGACACCGTCGGGTACCGGCACGGTCCGGTCGGCGGGAACGACGGCGCGCTCCGCGTCGGCGCCGGGGAGCATCGCCCAGGCGACGCGCTGGCCGACCGATATTCCGGTCACCTCCGAACCGACCTCGGACACCGTTCCCGCCCCCTCCACACCGGGAGTGAACGGCAGGGGCATGCTGTAGGCGCCGCTGCGCTGGTAGATGTCGATGAAGTTGACGCCGCGGGCCTCGACGTCGACGACCACGTCGCCGGGGCCGGGCTGCGGGTCGGCTACGTCGGCGAGGCGCAACACCTCGGGTCCGCCCTGTTCCTCGATGCGGATGGCGCGCATGCGCGAACTCCTTAGCTGGGCCGGTTGGTGGCCGCTGTGGCGGCCGTCACCAGGGGAGGCTATCGGTTCGCGGGCAGGGCGCGCCGCGGCGCGCTGTTCCTGGGGACACGACGGTGCCGGTTGGTCTCGTACATAGGTTCGACTATAATTCGAATACGCGTTCGAGTTCGGAGGGTTCGTCGTGGCAGCACGGTGGAAGCCTCCGGGGAGGGGTCCGGCAGGTGGGAGAGTTCTGCGACGTGCCGATCAGCGTGAGTGAGCAGGAGGGGCGTCCGGTGCGTTTTACCTGGCGAGGGCGGATGTACACGGTCCGTCGGGTCGTCGACTACTGGGTGACGCTGCGTTCCGACTGGGACCCGGCGACACACGAGCAGCCTCCGGGGCGGGTGCACTGGCGTGTGGAGGCGGGCTCGGACACCTCGCGGGGGATCTACGAACTGAGGCACGAGAAGCCGAGCGGCCAGTGGCACGTGGCACGGGTTCGGTGCTGACGCTGCCCGTTCCCGGGGGAACGGAGCACGGGCCCCTGAACGCGGGCCCGTGCCGCCCGGGAAACCGTGTTTTGGTAGACAGCAGGAGACCGCCTCCCACACTCGCGGAGTTGCCATGCTCAACGTCTCGATCCTCGACTACGTCCTCAACCCTCCCGGGACCAGCGCCCACCAGGCGCTGACCGAGGTGGTGGAGTCCGCCCAGCTCGCCGAGCGGCTGGGCTACGGCCGGGTGTGGTTCTCCGAGCACCACAACGCGGCAGGGATGGCCTGCACCGCCCCGGAGCTGATCATCGGCCGGGTCGCCGCGGCCACGTCCCGGATCAGGGTCGGCGCGGGCGGGATCATGCTGCCCAACCACGCCCCGCTGCGGGTGGCCGAACTGTTCAACACCCTGGAGGCGATGTTCCCCGGCCGCATCGACCTGGGACTCGGGCGGGCCCCGGGAACGGACGGCGTCACCGCCATGGCGTTGCGGGGGTCCCGGGAGGCGGTGGCCAACGTGGACTTCGCCGCCCTGGCGGCGGACCTGTTCGGGTTCCTGGACGGTGACCTTCCCGCGGACCACCGCTTCGCCCGGGTGGCCGCCACACCCGAGGTGCCCCAACCACCCCGGGTGTGGATGCTGGGCTCCAGCGACAACGGGGCGGGCTACGCCGCGGAGCACGGGCTGCCGTTCTCCTTCGCGCAGCAGATCAACCCGGACTACGCCGTGCCGCTGCTGCGGCGCTACCGGGACTCGTTCCAGCCCTCCACCCGGCTGAGCACCCCCTACAGCAGCTTCTCCGTGATCGCCTTCGCGAGCGAGGACGCGGACCTCGCCGAGGACTTCGCCGCGTTCTGGTCGCTGACCATGACGAAACTGCGTTCCGGGGAGACCACCCCGACCCCGTTGGCGGAGGCGCGGGAGTTCCGGACCACCTCCCGCTACCGGGCGATCCGGCGGGCCATGGCCGACCGGATGTTCGTGGGCGAACCGGGTGAGGTCGCCGGAGGCATCCGTGCCGTGGCGACCCAGGCCCACGCCGACGAGGTGGTCATCGCCACCCCCATGCCCGACAGCGCCGCACGGCGGCACAGCCTGGAACTGCTCGCCGGCGAGTTCGGCCTGGGCGGCGGGTAGGGAAAACCCGTGGCCGCGGCGGGTGCGGCGGGTCTAGAGTGCCGCTATGGCTCGATGGCCGTCACCGGCAGCGGTGGAGGAGACAGTGGTCGGGTTCCAGGCGCTCGGCGCCCGCACCCGGCGCCTTCCCGCGAGCCGCTGCCTGCGCAACAGCCACGCCCCGTCCGCGGGAGAGTGCAACCTGGTCACCCACATCACGGAGACGACGCCCGCCGGCCTCGCGCGCGAGCTCGCCGAGGCGGGAACATGGCTCGGAGACCGCGACTCCCGCATCCAGGTGGGACCGGCGAGCGCGGCGGCGGAACCGGCACTGCTGCTGGCGGGATGGCGGTACCGCAGCACCGAGCTGGCACTGGTGCTCACCGGCCCCGCACCCCCACTGCCGCCCGCTTCGGTGACGCTCACCGCCGCTGCCACGCGCGACGACTGGGAGCAGCTGGGACGGCTGTTGCGCATGGACCACGAGGAGGAGGCCGCGACGGAGGGACGCGTGCCGGTCCCGCCCGCCCACACGCGCCAGAAACTGGCGTCCCTCCGGGCGAAGGCACCCGCGGCTCGGTACTGGATCGCCCGCAGCGCCGGGACCCCGTGCGGTTTCGTGGCCTCCTGGCCGGGGCACGGCGACATGGGCATGGTGGAGGATCTCTTCGTCCACCCCGACCACCGCAGGCGGGGGATCGCGACCCGGATGCTGGGCCACGCCGTGGCTGACGCCCGGAACCGCGCCGGAACGCCCCCGGAGGGCCCCTTCCCCGTCCTGATCCGCGCGGCCGCGGACGACGAGCCCAAACACCTCTACCACCGGCTCGGGTTCGAACCCGCGGCGGTACTGCGCTCCTACCAGGGACCGACGGGTGACGGCCCCGCCACGGCAGAGTGATGAAGGCCTCGCGCGGCGGTCGGGTGCCGGTGTGAGACTCTGGTGTGCGGTGCCGATGTCGGTGGTGGGTCCCTCGGACGCGCCGCCGCGCGCAGGAACCCGGTGCGAGTCCGGGGCGGTCCCGCCACTGTGACCAGGGAGCTGTCCCGCTACGGGCGCCACTGCCGGGAGCACTCGGTGGGAAGGCGGCGGGGGAGCGCGGATCTGGCAGCCAGGACACTGCGCGGCACCGTGACCGATCCCTCTATGGGGCGAGGACTCCCGAGGAAGGAAGGCCCGCGTGCCTGCGAAAGCCCGATACCCGTTCAGCGCGGTCGTCGGTATGGACGACATGAAACTGGCGCTGCTGATCAACGCCGTGTCCCCGTCGGTCGGCGGGGTCCTCGTACGCGGGGAGAAGGGAACCGCGAAGTCGACCGTGGTGCGCGCCCTCGCGGCGCTGCTGCCCGACCTGAACGTCGTCTCCGGATGCCGTTTCAGCTGTGACCCGACCGAACCCGACCCCGAGTGCCCCGACGGTCCGCACGGTGCGGACGCTGTCCCGGAGGAACGCGCCGCCGAGCTCGTGGAACTGCCCGTCGGCGCCAGTGAGGACCGCCTCGTCGGGTCGTTGGACATCGAACGGGCCCTCACCGAGGGCGTCACGGCGTTCGAACCCGGCCTGCTGGCCGCCGCCCACCGCGGTCTGCTGTACGTGGACGAGGTCAACCTGCTGCACGACCACCTCGTCGACCTGCTGCTGGACGCCGCCGCCATGGGAACCTCGCACGTGGAGCGGGAGGGCGTCTCCGTTCGGCACGCCGCCCGGTTCCTGCTGGTGGGCACCATGAACCCGGAGGAGGGGGAACTCCGCCCCCAGCTCCTCGACCGCTTCGGGCTGACGGTCGAGGCGGCGGCCACCCACGAACCGGAACAGCGGGCCGAGGTGGTGCGCCGCCGGCTCGCGTTCGAGGCCGACCCCGAGGGGTTCGCCGCCGGTTACGCCGCCCAGGAGGCGGAGCTGGCCCAGCGCATCACGGCGGCGCGCAAGCGGCTGCCGGACGTGGTGTTCACCGACTCCGCCCTGCGCCAGGTGACCGCGGTGTGCGCGGCCTTCGAGGTGGACGGGCTGCGCGCGGACATCGTCACCTCCCGTGCCGCCATGGCACTGGCGGCCTGGCGGGACCACGCCGAGGTCACCTCGGACGACGTGCGCGACGCGGCCCGGTTGGCGCTGCCGCACCGGCGCAGACGGGACCCGTTCGACGCTCCCGACCTCGACGAGGACCGGCTGCAGGAGGCGCTCGACCAGGCGGGTGATGCGGACCCAAAAGGCAGTGAGGACACCCCGGGCGACTCGGGGGGTCCCACCGACGAGGAGTCACAGAGCACCGGTTCCGGTGAGGCGCAACCGCAGGACGCCGAACCCGAACCCGACGGCGGTTCCGGGCCGTCCGAGCCCGCCGCCGACGGTTCCGGCGGTCAGGACGACACACAGCCGCCCTCCGGCCCGCAGGCCGGAAGCGGCGGCGCCCAGCAGCAGGAGAACGAGGCGGGACAGTCGGACGACAACCCGGAGCAGGGCCAGGGAAACGCCCCCACGGACGCCTCCTCGGAGGCGGGGGAGACCTACCGGCCGCGCCTGTTCAGCGTCTCCGGGGTGGGGTCCGGAACCCCCGGCCGTCGCTCCCGCGCCGAAACGCCCTACGGCCGCACCTCCGGATCGCGCGCCCCCTCGCGCAGGGTGGGTTCCCTGCACCTGACGGCGACCCTGCGGGCCGCCGCGCCGCACCAGCACACGCGCGGCCGCAGCGGCAACGGACTGCTGCTGCGGCGCCGCGACCTCCGCGAGTCCGTCCGCGAGGGGCGCGAGGGAAACCTCGTGCTGTTCTGTGTGGACGCGAGCGGCTCCATGGGGGCGCGGCAGCGTATGCGCGCGGTCAAGGGGGCGGTGCTCAGCCTGCTGCTCGACGCCTACCAGCGGCGGGACAAAGTGGGGCTGGTCACGTTCCGGGGGCGGGAGGCCGAGGTCGCGCTTCCCCCCACCTCGTCGGTGGAGGCCGGCGCGCGTCGGCTGCGCGAACTGCGCACCGGCGGGCGCACGCCACTGGCGGCCGGACTGCTGCGGGCGAGCGACGTGCTGCGGGTGGAACAGCTACGCGACCCGCGCCGACGCCCGCTGCTGATCACGGTCACCGACGGCCGCGCCACCCACGGCAGTCTCGACGACGCGCTGCGCGCCGGAGCGTGGATCGGCACCCAGGGGGCGCAGAGCGTGGTCGTGGACTGCGAGTCGGGCGCGGTCCGGCTGGGACTCGCACAGCGGCTGGCGTCCGAGATGGGCGGGACCGCCGTGCGACTGGAGGAACTCGGAGCGGAAGCGCTCAGCGGCCTGGTGCAGCACACCCGCCAGGCGGCCTGAGGCCCGCGGACAACACCACATCCCGCACCGCACAGTAAGGAGAACCGAACCACCATGCCGAAAGGGCAACCCGAGCACGTTCCCGAGGACGGTCTGACGACCCGCCAACGCCGCCACCGGCCGTTGGTGATGGTGCACACCGGGCCGGGCAAGGGGAAGTCCACCGCGGCGTTCGGCCTGGCCACACGCGGGTGGTCGCAGGGCTGGGACATCGGGGTGTTCCAGTTCGTGAAGTCCGCCAAGTGGCGCATCGGCGAGGAGAAAGCCCTGCGGACCCTGGGGGAGTCCGACGAGGGCGGAACGGTGAGCTGGAACAAGATGGGCGAGGGCTGGTCCTGGATCCAGCGTTCCGGTACCGAGCAGGACCACGCCGCCGACGCCGCCGAGGGGTGGGCGCAGATCAAACGCGACCTTGCGGCGGAGACCTACCGGCTGTACGTCCTGGACGAGTTCACCTACCCCATGAAGTGGGGGTGGGTGGACGTGGACGACGTGGTGCGCACTCTGCGGGAGCGCCCCGGGACGCAGCACGTCGTCATCACCGGCCGGGACGCCGACGAGCGGCTGCGTGAGGCCGCCGACCTGGTCACCGAGATGGGCAAGGAGAAACATCCCATGGACGCCGGCCAGAAGGGTCAGCGCGGTATCGAGTGGTGACTGCCGTGGCCCGCGGCCCCGGGCCGCGGGCCACGGGCGGTTGTCACTCCAGGTCGGCGGGGATGAGCCCGTAGACCGCGAGGTCGGTGCGTCCCTGGTGCAGCGGCATCGCGTTGCGTTCCGTGCCCTCGTGGGTGAAGCCCGCCTTCTCGGCGACGCGGCGCGAGGCCGTGTTGCCGGTGGCGGCCTTCAGCTCCACCCGCTGGAACCCCTGGTCCAGCGCCCACCGGGAGACGGCCACGGTGCTCTCGGAGGCCAGACCGTCACCCTGGGCCCACGGCGCGACCCAGTAGCCGAGCTCGGTGGTGCGCGCCCGCCACATGGTGCGGGTCAACGCGAACGACCCGACGAACCGTCCGCTGTCGCGCCGCACGGCCGCCCACACCTGGCCGTCGCCGGACGCCCGCGCGTGGGCCGCCCCCTCCGTGCACCACCGCTGAGCCTCGGCGCGGGTGTAGGGCTCTCCCGGGGCCGGGAGGGGGAGCCAGCGCTGGACCACGGGGTCGGACGCGGCCCGGTGGACATCGTCGGCGTCGGCGCTGGTGAACGCGCGCAGTACCAGACGCCGGGTTTCCAGTACGACATTGGGCATGGTTTCCGTGGGGGTGTTCATGTCGGACTGCCGCCTACGTCCTCGTGAAGTTCCGCACCGCGGCGAGGAGACGCGCCGCCAGCAGCGGCTCCCCCGCCCAGTGCACGTGCAGGTAGGAGGCGTGCAGTGTCGCACCGGAGAACCCCTCCGGGCTATCCGTTTTCCACTGCCAGGCGGGGTCGGCCCCGTGGGCGGGGGAGAGCGCGGTGCGGTGGAACTCGTGGCCCCGGACCCGGGCGCCGCGCGGGGCCAGTACGGAGTCCCGCACCGCCACCGCCGAGCGGTACCCCAGCGTGAGCCGCCCCGTCATGTGTGCGTCGGCGGGGAGGACACCGCACATGGGTGCCCCGTCGAGGCTGCGTGCGAGGTACAGCAGTCCCGCGCACTCGGCGGCGACCGGTGCGCCGCGTTCGGCCAGGCCGGCGACGGCGCGGCGCAGCGGCACGTTGTCGGACAGCTCGCGCGCGTGCACCTCGGGGAAACCGCCGCCGACGACGAGTCCTGCGGTCCCCTCGGGAAGCTCCTCGTCACGCAGCGGGTCCACGGTCACCACTTCGGCGCCGCCCGCCCGCAGCAGTTCGGTGTTCTCGGTGTAGCCGAAGGTGAACGCCGCCCCGCCGGCGACGGCGACCCTCCCGGCCGGGCCGCCGGTGTCCGGACCGGCGTCCGAGGCGGCGAGCGCCTCGGCGGGGTCCCACGGTCGCTCCGCCATCGGCGGTGCGTCCGAGGCCAGGGCGGCTATCGCGTCCAGGTCGCAGGAGTCGCGTACCAGCGCGCCGAGCTCCGCGACCGCGTCCCGGGCGTCCGAGGCGCGTTCGGCGGCGGGGATCAGCCCCAGGTGGCGGGACGGTGTCTCCACGGCGGAGTCGCGCCGGATCACCCCCACGACCTCGACGCCGGTGTCCTGCAGGGCCTCGCGCAGCAGCGCCTCGTGCCGGTCGCTGCCCACCCGGTTGAGGATGACTCCGCTCACCCGTACCCGCGGGTCGTAGGACGCGAAACCGTGCACCAGGGCGGCGACGGACCTGCTGGTGCTGGCGGCGTCCACCACCAGGATCAGGGGGGCGGACAGCAGCGCGGCGACGTGGGCGGTCGAGGCGAAGTCGCCGGGACCGTGGAACTGCCGTGGTTCGGCCGCGCCGTCGAACGTCCCCATGACCCCCTCGATCACGGCGAGGTCCGCACCGGCCGCGCCGTTCCGGAACAGCGGCGCGACCCGTTCCTCACCGCACAGGGCCGGGTCCAGGTTGCGGGGCGGCCGTGTGGTGGCCAGCGCGTGGTACCCGGGGTCGATGTAGTCCGGGCCGACCTTGTGACCGGAGACACGGGTACCGCGGGACGCGAACGCCGCCATCAGGCCGGTGGCCACGGTCGTCTTCCCGCTGCCGGAGGCCGGGGCCGCGACCACCACTCGTGGAACGTGGGACACCGCTGTTCTCCTCACCACATCGTCGGGCGGAACCGCCCACACCTCACCATCGCGAAAATCACCGCCGTGCCCCGAGCGGTTGCGGGGATGCCCAGTCCCGGTGCGCGGCGGGCTGTCCCGCCACGCCGGCGGAGAAACGGCCGGTGGGTCCCGGCCCGGGCCGAAACGCGTCCCCCCGGAGCGCCACGGCGGCAGGTCCGCGAACGACGGGGCCCCGGTGCCCCCACTCACCGTGGCACGGCGCGCTTCGGTCCACAGTAGGCGGCCCGGTGCCGTGCGCGCGGATCGGGTACCGATACGCTGATCCGCGGTATCTGCCCTCGGCAGCGAAGCGCGACGACGGAAAGCGGTGGCATGGACGCGAGCAGGCGGCTCCTCGGAGTCGGAGTCGGACCGGGCGATCCGGAACTGGTCACGGTGAAGGCGGTGCGCCGGATGCGCGCCGCTGACGTGGTGCTGGTCCCGGTGATGGCCCTCGACGAGCCCGGCCGCGCGGAAGCCACCGTGCGGGAGCACGTCGAGGAGCACACGATCGAACGGGTCGTGTTCGCGCTGAACGACCGCGAGGGCCGCAGCGAGCGGCGCGTCCGCGCCTGGGACGAGGCCGCCCGGGCGGTCGTGCGCCACTTCGAACAGGGAGCGCGGACCGTGGCGTTCGCGACCATCGGCGACCCGAACGTGTACTCCACCTTCAGCTACCTTGCCCAGACGGTCCAGGAATCGGCGCCCGGGACGGAGGTCGAGACGATCGCCGGCATCACCGCCATGCAGGACCTCGCCTCCCGCTCGGGCAGTGTGCTCGTGGAAGGGTCCGAGCCGCTGACCCTGCTGCCGGCCACCAACGGCATGGACCGGCTGCGCACGGCGCTCGACACCGACGCCACGGTGGTCGCCTACAAGTTCGGTAGGTTCACCCCCCAGGTCGTGGCGGCGCTGCGTGACTCGGGCCGGCTGGACAACGCCGTGTACGGCTCCCGCCTGGGGCTGGGCGACGAGGAGTTCGCCCCGGTCAGCACGTTGGACGGCGACGCGCTCCCGTACTTGTCGACACTGATCGCTCCGGCGCACCGGAGTGAACGGGGAGGGAAACTGTGAGCGAACAACCCAGCTCGGCCGGGAAGGTCACCTTCGTCGGAGCCGGCCCGGGAGCGGCCGACCTGTTGACGATCCGCGCGGCGCGCGCCATCGAGTCCGCGGACGTGGTCATCTGGGCGGCGAGCCTGGTACACGCCGACGTGTTGGAGCACGCCGGCGCGAACACCGAGGTCGTCGACTCGGCCCAGCTCCCGATGGAGGGAGTGCTGCCCTACTACGAGCGCGCCGCCCGGGAGGGTATCCACGTGGCGCGCATCCACTCCGGCGACCCGGCACTGTGGGGAGCCATGCAGGAGCAGCTGGACCAGTGCACCGGCCTCGGTCTGGAGGTCGAGGTGATCCCCGGGGTCTCCAGCGCCGCGGCGGTGTCGGCCATCGTCCAGCGGGAACTCACCATCCCCGAGGTGGCCCAGTCGGTGATCCAGACCCGCCTCGGCGGCGGCAAGACGCCGATGCCCGAGGGGGAGGAGGTCCAGGAGTTCGCCCGGCACGGCACCACCATGGCGCTCTTCCTGTCCGCGGCGCGGTCCGGCCAGCTGCAGCAGGAGCTGCTGGACGGGGGATACACTCCCGATACCCCGTGCGTGGTGGCCTACCAGGCCACGTGGCCCGAGGAGCTGGTGCTGCACTGCTCCCTGGGAGAACTGGAGGCCACCCTCAAGGAGCACAAGCTCTGGAAGCACACCCTCGTGCTGGTCGGCCCCGCCCTGGCTGCCGGCGGCACCCGCTCGCACCTGTACCACCCGGGACACTTCCACGGTCACCGCCGGGCCGACCGGGAAGCGCGCCGGGCCCTACGCGCCGCGAAACAGGGGAACACCGCTTCATGACCGACAGCGCTGACCCGGAACCCGAACTGCGCGAACCCGACCTGCCGCGCACGGCGAAAGTGCGGCAGAAGGCACTGCGCACCGGGTGGACCACGGGAACGTGCGCCTCCGCCGCCGCGAAGGCGGCCGCCTCCGCCCTCGCCACCGGACAGCCGGTCGCGTCGGCGGAGGTGGCGCTGCCCTCGGAGCAGCGTGTCGCCTTCGAACCGGAGCGCTGCGAGGTGCTGTCAGCCGACCGGGCGGAGGCGGTCGTGGTCAAGGACGGTGGCGACGACCCGGACGTGACGCACGGCGCGCACATCACGGCCACCGTCACCCGCGTGCCCACGCCCGGCCTGGAACTCGACGGCGGGATCGGCGTCGGTGTGGTGACCAAACCCGGTCTGGGCCTGGAACCCGGCGGTCCGGCGATCAACGAGGTACCCCGGGCGATGATCACTCAGGCGGTCCGGGAGGTGACCGACACCGACAGGCAGGGACTGCGCGTGGTCATCAGCGTCCCCGACGGGGAGCGGATGGCGCGCAAGACCACCAACGGCAAGCTCGGCATCCTCGGCGGGATCTCCATCCTGGGCACGACCGGGGTGGTGCGCCCCTTCTCCACGGCGTCCTGGCGGGCCAGCGTCGAACAGGCCGTGTCGGTGATGGCGGCGCAGGGGGAGACCACCCTGGTCCTGTGCACCGGCGGCCGCACCGAGCGGGGAGCGATGGACCGCTACCCCGAGCTCCCGGAAACGTGCTTCGTCGAGGTGGGCGACTTCACCGGCGCGGCACTGCGGCGCGCGCTCGACCACGGCCTCACCCGGGTCGCCTTCGTCGGCATGGCGGGCAAGCTCACCAAACTCGCCGCCGGTGTGCTGATGACGCACTACACCCGCTCCAAGGTCTCCACCTCCCTGCTCGGCGAGATCACCCGCCAGCAGGGCGGAAGCGACGACCTCGCCGATCGGGTCGACGCCGCCAACACCGGCAGGCACGCCTACGAACTGTGGGAGGGCGCCGGACTGCTGGAACCGGCCGGTAACGAACTGTGCCGCCGCGTGGCCGACACCCTGACGCGTTTCACCGAGGGAGCCATGGCGGCCGAGGTCGCCATGGTGGACTTCTCCGGTAGGAACGTGGTCGCGGCCTCGCACTCCTCCCCGGCCTCCCCCACGGAGGAGCGGGACCAGTGCAGCACGTGACACCCCCTTCCGGCGCGTTGCCTCCACGACACCCCTGGAGCGTTACCCGCCCATGACCGACATCGAGATCCGCCGGGCCACCAGCGACGACGTCCCCGCCATCGTCGCGCTCTTGGCCGACGACGACCTCGGAGCGGCGCGCGAGACCCCCGACGAGCTGGCGCCCTACCTCGCGGCGTTCCACGAGGTCGACTCCGACCCGAAACAGTTCCTCGCCGTCGCCGAACGCGGCGCCGAGATCCTGGGAACGCTGCAGCTGACCCTCCTCCCCGGCCTGTCCCACCGCGGCGGCACCCGGGCGCAGCTGGAGAACGTCCGGGTGGCCGCGCACGCCCGCGGGCTCGGCCTGGGCGGCCGACTCGTGTCGTGGGCCGTCGCCCGGGCGCGGCAGCACGGCTGCCGGATGGTGAAACTCACCTCCAGCGCCACACGCCAGCGCGCGCACCGTTTCTACGAACGGCTCGGCTTCGGGGCCTCACACACCGGCTACACGCTGGCGCTGGACGGGGGCGGCCCGTGATCACCGTCATCGGAATCGACGGCGGACCGCTCCCGGAGGAGGCGGCCGCGGCACTGGCGGAGGCGTCGTGCGTCGTGGGAGCGCGGCGCCACCTCGACGCGGTACCCGTCCCGGACCGTGCGCGCCCGGTCCCGCTCACCTCGCTGGTTCCCGCGCTGGAGGAGGCGCGTGCCGCGGTCGGCTCCGCCGTCATCCTGGCGTCCGGGGACCCGGGGTTCTTCGGGATCGTGCGTGCGCTGCGCGAACAGGGGGACCAACCGCGCGTCGTCCCGGCGGTGTCCTCGGTCGCCACCGCCTTCGCGCGCATCGGGCTCGCCTGGGACGACGCCGTGGTCGCCTCCGCGCACGGCCGCGGCGGGGGAGACCGTTCGGCCGGCCGCGCCCTGGCGGCGGCCCTCGCCCACCCGAAGGCCGCCGTCCTCACCGCACCCGGAACGGCGGAACCCGCCGAGTTCCTCCCGGCCCTGCTGGACGCCGGACGCGACGTGTATGTGGCCCAGCGCCTCGGCAGCGCCGACGAGGAGGTGACCCGCGTCACCCCGGAGAGCGCCGAACGGGACTGGCCCCACCCCAACGTGGTGCTGGCCGTGGACCCGCGGCACGCCGTGGCTTCCGCGCCGCCCTGGACCCCCGGCCACCGGCTGGCTCCCGACGGGTGGGCCCTGGAGGACGCGGAGTTCGAGCACCGCGACTCGATGATCACCAAACCCGAGGTGCGCGCGTGCGCCCTCGCCCACCTCGCGCCGCGCCCCGGAACCACCGTCTGGGACGTGGGAGCGGGAAGCGGGTCGGTCGCCGTGGAGTGCGCCCGGTTCGGCGCGCACGCCGTGGCCTTCGAGAGGAACCCGCAGGACTGCGAGCGCATCCGCCGCAACGCGGCGGCGTTCGACGTGTACGTGACGGTGCGTGAGGGCGCGGTTCCCGGGACCGCCGACGCGCAGCGCGGCCACCCCCCACCCGACGCCCTCTTCCTCGGCGGCGGTGACGACGCCGCCGCCGCGGCCACCGTGCGGCGCTGGCGGCCGCACCGGGTGGTGGCGGCCCTGGCCTCCGTCGACCGGGTGGGGACGATGTACCACCTGCTGACGGAAACCGGCTACGAGACGTCGGGGACCCAGCTCCAGGCGTCCCGCCTGTCCCCGCTGCCGAACGGTTCCCTGCGGTTCGACGCGGCCAACCCGGTGACGCTGCTGTGGGGAGTGCTACCTGAGGCCGGCGGTACACAGTAGCGGGCCCGACCCCGGGACCCCTCCCACCCCCGCCGGCACCGGCCACAACCGAAAGGAGGACGGCGTGCCCCTCCGTCACGACACGGAACACGCCAGCAACGCGATGAGTGACATCGGCGTGATCGCCGCGACCGCGCGCGGCCGCAGGGCCGCGGACCGGCTGGCAGCGGCCTGGCCCCGGGAGGTGCGCGTCGTCGCCGCAGACAGCCCGGCCGAGGCCCTGCGCAGCGCCTTCTCCGGGAACACGGCGGTGGTGAGCTTCCTCGCGGTGGGCGCCACCGTGCGCCTTCTCGCCCCGCTGCTGGGCGACAAGCACACCGACCCGCCGGTGGTGTGCGTCGACGAGTCCCTGGAGCACGCCGTCGCCGTCCTCGGCGGACACCACGGCGCCAACGACCTGGCTCGCCGGGTCTCCGAGGTGCTGGGCTCCCGGCCGGTGGTCACCACGGCCAGTGACACGGTCGCGGCTACACCGCTCGACTCCTACGGTGCCGACCTCGGGTTCCGCGTCGCGGCGGACGCGCCGCTGGCCAGGGCCGGAGCCGCGCTCCTGTCCGGGGAGCCGGTCCGATTGGAGGGAACCGGCGACTGGCCGCTGCCTCCGCTCCCCGACAACGCCGCGGCCGACGTGGCGGCCAACGACTGCGCCGCGGTCATCCGGGTCACCGACCGGGCCGGCACCGTCCCCGACACCCCGCCGACGGTGACCTACCACCCGCCCTCGCTGGTGGTCGGTGTGGGAGCCGCCCGGGGCGTCGCCGCGGAGGAGGTGGGAGCCCTCCTCGACAGTGCCCTGGCGGACAGCGGGCTCGCACCCGAGGCGGTACGTGCGGTGGCGACGCTCGACCTCAAGGCGGACGAGGAAGGCATCCTGAGCGCTGCCCGCGAGCGCGGCTGGGAGGTGCTCACCTACCCGGCCCACCAGCTCGACAGTGTCGAGGTCCCCACGCCCAGCGAGACGGTGCGCGAGGAGGTCGGAACGCCCAGTGTCGCCGAGGCGGCCGCGTTGCGGGCGGCGGCGGAAGCCGGAAGCGGCGCCGAACTCGTGGCCGCCAAACGCAAGTCCGACAACGCCACCGCGGCCGTCGCGCGGCTGCAGCCGCGCGGCCGGCTGGCCGTCATCGGCCTGGGCCCCGGTGCGCGCGACCTCACCACCCCCCGCGCCGTCGCCGAACTCCAGCGGGCGTCGGTCGTCGTGGGGCTGGACCAGTACCTGGAGCAGGTGGGCGACCTTCTGCGGCCGGGTACGCGCGTGTGTTCCAGCGGCCTCGGGCAGGAGGAGGAACGCGCCCGCAGCGCTGTGGCGGAGGCGCGCTCCGGAGCCGCCGTTGCCCTGATCGGTTCGGGCGACGCGGGAGTGTACGCCATGGCCAGCCCAGCACTGGACTTCGCCGGCCCCGACATCGACGTGGTGGGGGTTCCGGGGGTCACCGCGGCGGCGGCGGCCTCCAACCTGCTCGGTGCCCCACTGGGGCACGACCACGTCTACATTTCCCTGTCCGACCTGCACACACCGTGGGAAGCGATCGAACGTCGGGTGCGCGCCGCCGCCGACGGGGACTTCACCGTGTGCTTCTACAACCCCCGCAGCGCCAAACGCGACTGGCAGCTACCGCGGGCGCTGGAGATCCTCGCCGAGCACCGGCCCGCGGACACGCCCGTCGGCCATGTGCGCGAGGTCTCCCGCAGTGACGAACGCGCCACGGTCACGACGCTGGCGCGGATGCTCGACGGCGGCGCCGACGCCGTGGACATGCTCACCGTCGTGGTCGTGGGCAGTTCGGCCAGCCGCAACGTGGCCGGCCGGATCGTCACGCCGCGCGGCTACACCTGGAGGTAGGGCGCGCTCCCGGTGGCCCGGCCGTCGCACGAGCGGCGCGCCGGGCCCGGTACCGGAGGGCCGGGTCAGTGCCGGAGCAGCGCCGCCACCTCGTCGGCGGTGGCGGGGTCGGGCGCGTCGGGGGCGAGGAGCCCGACCGACCGCAGCGCCTTCCCGGCAGCCGGCCCCCAGGCGGGTCGCAGCCGGGCGGCGGCGACGAGCTCCGGGTCGCCGAGGACGTCGGCTACC
The DNA here is from genome assembly GCF_006717075.1 of Haloactinospora alba. Classification (NCBI taxonomy): domain Bacteria; kingdom Bacillati; phylum Actinomycetota; class Actinomycetes; order Streptosporangiales; family Nocardiopsidaceae; genus Haloactinospora; species Haloactinospora alba. The sequence goes on along the minus strand of NZ_VFQC01000001.1, from coordinate 2,579,913 downwards.
GGGCCGCACCCCAGCGTCCCCCCGTTGAGGAGCAGCGCCCGTTCCGCCCACCGGTAGGCGAGGTCGACGTCGTGGGTGGAGACCACCAACGTGGTTCCCGACCGGCGCAGCCCCTCCAGGGTTTCCAGCAGTGACTCCACCCCTGCGGGGTCGAGGCCCGCTGTGGGCTCGTCCAGGATCAGGACCGACGGGAGCATCGCCACGGCGCCCGCCAGCACGACCCGTTTGCGCTGACCGTAGGAGAGCAGGTGGGTGGGGTGCTCCGCCAGTTCCGTGATACCGAGCTCCTCCAGGGCCCAGGCGACCCGGGAGCGCACCGTCTCCCGGTCCAACCCCTGGTTCAGCGGCCCGAACGAGACATCCTGGGTGACGCTGGCGGAGAACAGCTGGTCGTCGGGGTCCTGGAACACGAGTTGGACCCGGCGCCGCAGCTCGTTGACACCGCGCCTGTTCCACCGCACCGCGCTCCCCTCGACACTGACCGTGCCGGAACGCGGGGTCAGGCTGCCGGCCAGCAGCCGCAGCAGTGTGGTCTTCCCGCCGCCGTTGGGGCCCAGCACCGCGAGAACCTCACCGGGATGGACCTCCACGCTGAGCCGGGAGAACACGGGGGCTTCGTCCGGGTCGTAGCCGAACGCCAGGTCGTGACCGGCGAGGACGGGGTCGGGGGTGGCCGCCCCGGTGGTGGGGCGGTGTTCGGCGGCGGTCAAAGGAGTACTCCGTAGCAAAGGGTTGCGGCGGCAACGGTGAGCGGGACCGCCGCGGCGGCGGACAGCGCCCTCCAACGCAACGGGATCTCCTCGAGCAGGACGGTGAGCTCGCCGGTGTAACCACGGCACTCCAACCCGCGCTGCATCCGCTGCGCCCGGTCGTAGGAGCGCAGGAACAGGGTACCGCCGAGGCTGCCCACGGACCGTATCCACGCGCGCCGGCTCGCGTAGCCCAACCGTCCGGCCTGACCCGTCCCGATGCGGTGCGCCGTGTCGAGCGTGACGAACACCATGCGGTAGATCAGCGCCACGACCTCGACCAGGGCGCTGGGTACCCCGATCCGGCTCAGCCGCGGTAACAGTTCCGCCAACGGCGTGGTGAACGCGAACAGCAGCTGGCACCACAGTGCGGCCGAGGCGCGGCCGCTGATCTCCAGCGCCCGGTGCCAGCCGTGCGGGTCCCACGCCACCGGGGCACTCTCTCCGCCGACGCTGACCAGCAGCGTCGCCGCACCCGTGAGGATGAACACGAGCGCGGGGGCCGCCACCCGCGCGAACGTCCTCGGGTTCACCCGGGCGGGGCCGAACGCCAATCCCAGCGCGGCGACCGTGGTGAGGGCCGCTCCCGGCCACACCGGCAGGGAGAGCGCGCAGACCAGCAGGCCGCCGCACAGGGCACCCTTCACCGCGGGATGCGTACGGCGCCACGGGCTGCGGTAGGCGGCCGCGTCGATCGCGAGCATCCCGGCCCCGGGTCAGTGGTGTGTGTCGGGGGTGTCGTCGGCGGGTGCGGCCCGTTCGCGGGAGGCCCCGTCGGTCGTGTCCGTGGCGGAAGCGCGGCGCATCCGGGAGCGGGTGCGCGCCACGCCGAAGTAGTACCCGATGACGCCGGCACCGACAGCGGCCTGCAGCGCGAACAGCCCCGACTCGATCTCCCCCGACGGGGCCTCGTACAGCGGCGTGAACCACGGCTCGTAGTCCGGGTTGATCTCGGTGGCCGTCTCCTCCGCCTGGCCGTCCGCGCCACCGAACGGCTCCGCGAGATGGTCCCCGGCGCCGATCACCAGGGGCAGCACGACCAGTGCCGCCACGCCGAACACCATCAGCCAGGTGGTCCAGGTCCGGGGGACGGGGGTCGGTCGGCCGGTGGTCCGTTCCTGCGACATCCTTCACACCGCCTTTCCGCTGCGGGAGTCCTCGGTCGGCTGACCGGCGGCGCTGGTGCCGCCCCGCCGCAGTACGCCGAGGTTGAGCAGTTCGCTGCGGCTCGCCGTGGTCAGCAGCCGGACGATGATCACGGTCACCAGTCCCTCGATGGCCGCCAGCGGGAGCTGGGTGACCGAGAAGATGGACCCGAACTTGACGAACGCTCCCAGGACGCCGCTGCTGGGGTCCGGGAACGCCAGGGCGAGTTGCAGGCTGGTCACCGAGTACGTGCTCAGGCTCGCCAGGAAGGCACCGGAGAACACGGCCAAC